>JAYSDS010000060.1:0-33103 GCA_041914265.1 Roseomonas sp. | reverse complement strand
GCAAGGCCCTTCGGCCTTTGCTGGGGAGAGTTCGAGAGGGGCAAAGCCCCTCTCGGTCCCACGGCGGAAGCAGCAACCTAATTTTCAAATACCTCATAGACTATTATAACAAACTCAACTTATCGGATATTCTTCGGCGTTCAGTACCCATCCGGGCTTTAGCGAGAAATCCATCCGCGGCGGGCAGAAGATATCCACCATCTGCCCTGCTTCTTCGGCGCGCGAGGTGTGGATCGACGGCGGCGGAATCACTGTGACGGATGGGCCTTTGCAATACTCATGTTCGTCCTCTCGCCAGGCCGTCATGTCCGTGGTCCATGGCCATCGAATGTGGTGGGTATAGGCACCGTCCAGGACGAGCGAACATTGCTCGAAATCATCGTGATGGTGTGGCGACATCTTGCTCTTATCACGAGGGCCGGCGGCAGGTTCGAGGTAATTCACCATGAAGGTGGTGCACCGCCAGATCTTGCCGAAACGTCCAGGTTGCTTCGGTACGTCCAGGCTGTAGCTGCGGATGCGGAAACCATCCGGCGGCGTTGGCCAGTCCTGCAGCGGCGGAATGCGCGGATCCAGCTCGGCGAAGGCGGCGGCATTGCTGCACAGCGCGGCAAGATCGGTCGAGCGCGGTGTAAACAGTCGTGTGAGGCGCCCCTTTGCCTTGGCGGTGACGCTGCTCGCGCCGGGCGGGATGAAAGCGAGCGAATAGCCATCGAGCGCCTTCTCCTCCGCCCCGGCGCGGATAGTGACCGCCATCGACGCGTCGGGCAGCAGCAGCGCGTACTCGTCGGCCTGATCGCTGCGCGACAACACGGCGCCGACCTCAAGTTCCGAGTAGGCGATGATGAAGTTCTGACCGCGAGCGTACCAGGTGCGAATGCCAGGCGCTTCTTCATCCGGCTTGGTTTCGTAGAAGCGAGCGTACTGCGCTGGGGAGAACCGCCCGGTAACCGGCTTCGACTCTGTAACCAGGCTCGCCCGCGGGTCCGACGCGTCATAAGCCATGGAGCTGCCTCCTTTTACTTATGTTCTGTTTATCAGAACATTGTTCCAATAATCTGCCGCAGGCATCATCCCTCGTCAAGCGCGCCGGGCGGCGCATGGCCAAGACGCGCGGATATCCGCGCCGCTGCGAGACAGACGCGCCGGATCTGCGTCTCCGACGGTTCGGCCTCGATGAACTGGATGGATCCCAGCAGCGCGATGGCGCCGACCATGTGTCCGCCGCCTTCGAAGATCGGCGCAGCGAGCGCGTTGACGCCGACGAGGCTCTCGCCCGGCGCCACGGCCCAACCGCGGCCGCGCACCCGCGCGAGTTCCTCGCGCAGCGCTGAAGGACTGGTGATGGTGCGGGGGGTGCGCATATCCAGCCGCGAATTGAGCACGCGGTCGCGCAGTGCCGGGTCCCCGAAGGCCAGTACCAGCTTGCCCTGCGCGGTGGGATGCATGGCCATGACGGAACCGGGCTTCACGCCAATCTCGATGGGTTCCGGGCCCGGCAGCGTCGCCAACACCACCGCACCAACTGCCTCGGCACGGCTCAACACGACGGTCTGGCCCAGCGCATCGCGCAGCGCATACATCTCGTCCCGCGCGATCGCAGCCAGGTCGAAATTCTCCGCGACGGCGCGACCCAGCGTCACCAGACGGCTGCCGATCCGATACTTTTCAGACTCCGGCGACTGCAGGATGTAGCCGCTCTCGACCAGCGTCCGCAGATGGCGATGGATCCGACTTTTGGTGGTGTCGAGCGCGCGGGCGAGATCAGTCACGCCGACGCCGGATCGCTGCTCCGCCAAGTACTCCAGGATACGGAACGCCATCGCGACCGCCTGAAGCCCCTCGCCCTGCGGTGGGCCGTTGATGCGCGACATGGCGGCTCTCCCTCGCGAAGAACATTGCGCTTGACTCGGCAAAGGTCGCGTCGGATGTTCTGATAATAAATATATTGTTCTGTTTATCAGAACATCAAGCAGCCCGTCAAGGGCACGCTTCGAGGAAACATCGATGGTGAATTCCATGTCCACAGACAGCTTCCGCACCCGGCTGGGCCGCGGCGATATCCTGACCGGCACCTTCCTCAAGACGCCGACGCTGCATGGCGCGGAGATCATGGGCGCGCTCGGCTTCGACTTCGTCATCGTGGACGAGGAGCATTCGCCCTTTGATCGCCAATCCACCGATGCCGCGCTGTTCGCCGCGCGGGCCACCGGGGCGGCGGGCTTCGTGCGGGTGCAGAGCCCGGCGCCGCACCATCTGCTGTCGGTGCTGGATTGCGGCGCGACCGGCGTGCTGGTGCCGCATGTGGCAACCGCGGCGATCGCGGCGCAGATCGCCGCCGCCGCCCGTTACCGGGGCGGCAAGCGCGGCTTCTCCGGCTCAGTCCGCGCGGCCGGCTACGGCGGCGGCAAGATGTGGGACTATATCGAGGCTGCCGACGCCGCCACCACCGTGGTCGCGCAGATCGAGGACCCCGAGGCGCTCGACGAGATCGACGCCATCGCCGCCACCGATGGCATCCACGCGCTGTTCATCGGCCGCGGCGACCTGACCGCCGCGACGGGCGAGGCCAGCAGCGATTCACCGCGCATCCGCGATGTCGTCGCTCGCATCGGCGAAGCCGCGAAGCGGGCCGGCAAGCCGGTCATGGTCTTCGTCGGCAGCATCAAGGAAGCCGAATGGCTGCGTGGCATGGGCGCCACCGCCTTCGTCTATTCCTCCGACCAGGGACTGATGAAGCAGGCGGCGCGCAAGGCGCTTGCCGACATCCGCGCGCTCGGCACTGCCGCCGCCGCCTGACCTACCCATCCCGAACACCGCCAGGACACCGCACATCATGAGCACGACCACCCTGGAGCGCACCACGGAACGCGACGCCGAGATCGCCGAGCTGCTGGTGGGCGCCGTCGACCTGCATTGCCATTCCGGCCCAGCCGCCATGCCACGCACCCTCGACCATCATGAGGCGCTGCTCGATTGCGCCGCGGCCGGGTTCAGTGCGCTGCTCTACAAGGATCATTTCTACCTGGGTACTGCGCACGCCATCATGCTCGAAAAGCTGTTCCCCGAGCTGGGTGTGAAGCTGTTCTCCGGTCTCGCCCTGAACAACGCATCGGGCGGCATCAACCCGCATGCTGTCGATCACGCGGCGAAGCTTGGTGCCAAGATCATCTGGATGCCGACCCTCTCCGCGGCAAACCACATCGACCAAGCCAGCGGCGCGGGCAAGAACTTCCCCAAGACGGCCAAGAAGATGCTGGACGCCATCCCGCTGCGCGCGACGGATGCCGATGGCCGCCTGACGGACAATACGCTCCAGGTGCTCGACCTGATCGCCGAGGCTGACATCATCCTCGCCGGCGGCCACCTCGACGCCGCCGAGATGATCAAGGTGTTCGAGGAAGCCAAGCGCCGCGGCGTCAACCGCATGCTGGTAAACCACCCGACCTTCCTGATCGGCTGCACGGATGATGACATCCGCACGCTGGTCTCGATCGGCGCGCAGATCGAGCATTCGATCTGCATGTGGGTGGGGCCGAAGAAGAAGTTCACGCCCGAGGAGCTGGTCCACCTGATCGAGGTGGCTGGTGTCGACCACACCATCCTCTCCTCCGACCTCGGCCTGCTCGGCGGGCCGAAGCCGGTCGAGGGGTTTCGCGAAGTAGTGCACCTGCTCCTCGAACAGCAGATGTCCAAGGCGGACATCCGCAAGCTGGTCGCGAGCAATGCGGCGGCGCTGCTGGGTCTCGACGGCGCGCCACCGCGCTGACGCCGTCTGGTCGGCCGGCGACGCTCAACCGGACACACGGTTCGCGACGTCGGCCCGCAGCATTCAGGGAGGAGAAAAACATGCAAAGACGTGGGCTCGCGGCATTGGCCGCGTCACTGGTCGCCGCGCCAACGATGCGGGCCCGTGCCCAGGGCCGCGACGCACCCTGGCCGAACCGGCCGGTCCGGATCGTCGTCGGCTTCGGCCCCGGCGGCGTGGCCGACATCATGGCGCGTCTGATGGCGCCCAAGCTGTCGGAGGCGCTCGGCCAGCCGGTGGTGATCGACAACAAGCCGGGTGCCAGCAGCGCCATCGCTGCCGAGTTCACCGCGCAGGCACCGCCCGACGGGCACACCATCATGCTGACTGCGGAATCCCTCGCAACCGCGGCCTTCACGGTGCGGAACCTGCCGTACCGGCCAATGGAGGATTTCGCATTCGTCACGCAATGCGGCTACTTCGATCATGTGATCCTGGTGGCGCGCAATTCGCCCTACCGGACGCTGGATGATCTGGTGGCAGCGGCGCGGGTGCGGCCCGGGCATCTCAATGTGGGCGCGGTCGGCACAGGCAGGCTCGACAAGATGCGCGTCCAGGGCAATGTGCCGCTGGAAGCCGTCTCCTTCCGCACCACGCCGGACCTACTCGCCGCCATCTCCAACGGCAATCTCGATGCCGGCGTCGAGGTCATCGCACCGACGCTAACGCTCATCGAATCTGGCGCCCTACGGCCACTGGCGACAACGGGCACCGAGCGCTCCACGACGCTGCCAGCCTTGCCGACCGCCCTCGAACTCGGCGTCCCCTATCTGCATACGAGCTTCAACGGGATCATCGGACCGCGGCGCATGCCGCAGCCCATCGTCGCGCGGCTGAACCAGGAATTTCACCAGATCCTGCGCCAGCCTGACATCCTCGAGCGTTTCGTGCCGCTGGGCGTCACCGCCCGCTTCGGCACGCCGAACGAATTCGAGCAGCTGATGCGGGCGGAGATCGAGACCTGGAAGACGATCCTGCCCATGCTCTCGCCAGCCTGACGGCCGGCGCGCGGGTACGGCCTCGCCTAGACGCTTCCGAGCGCGCGCCGATAGAGCGTGGCATCGATGTTCGAACCGGAGGCCGTCACCGCGACGGTGCGCCCCGCCACCTCGACACGGCCGAGCATCGCCGCCGCCAGCGCCGCGGCGCCGCCGGGTTCCAGCACGACGCGAAATTCCTCGAAGGCGAAGCGGATCGCGTCCAGAACCTCGGCGTCGCTGACGCTCACAGCGCCGCGCACATGCCGCCGGGCGATGGCGAAGGTCAGCTCCCCGGTCGTCCGCGCGACCAGCGCGTCGCAGATCGACGTCGGGCCCGGCTCATTGGCGAGGCGCCGGCCCGCCGCGAGGCCGCGCGCCAGGTCGTCGAACCCCTCGGGCTCCACGCCCCAGACCGCCGTCACGGGCGACAACGCATGGGCCGCGAGGGCGCAGCCCGCCAGCAGCCCCCCGCCCGACACATTGACGAGGATGGCGTCGAGCGCGGCGACGCCGAGCTCGGCCGCCTGCTCGACGATCTCCAACCCCACCGTGCCCGTACCGGCGAGGATCCGGCGGTCCTCGAAGGGATGCACCAGCGTCATGCCACGTTCGGCCGCGAGCGCGCGGGCCAGCGCGGCAGGGTCGTTGGTACGCCAGTCGCACTGCCGGACCTCGGCGCCCCATTCCTGGGTACGGGCGACCTTCGTCACCGGCGCCGTCTCCGGCATGATGACGATGGCCGGGATGCCGAAGCGTCCCGCTGACCAGGCAACGGCCTGCGCATGGTTGCCGGAGGAGAAGGCGACCACGCCCCGCCGGCGGGCCTCCGCCGGCAGGCCATTGATGAGGTTGAAGGCCCCGCGCGCCTTGAAGCTGCCCGTCCGTTGCAGGCATTCGGCCTTCAGCAGCAGGCGTCCGCCCAGCAGGCGGTTGACGCGCTCGCTCTCCAGCAGGGGCGTGCGCAGGAGGTGGCCGGCGGCCTCGGCGGAGGCCTTCCGCATCTCCTCAAGGGCGGGGGGCTGCAAATACCGGGGAACGGCCGTTTCGATCGTCTGTTCCATGACATCCATCAAGTGAAGCGCTCCGCCGCCAGCGGCGGCCGAAGCGGATAACGCAACGCCCTCACCAGGGGCGCGGGCGGCGAGGAGCGGCGATCCTTCTGGGTGCGGTGTTCAGCGCAGCCTTTCGATGTTCCAGTAGATCATCGCCTCGCTGCTCATCCAGCCCCGCACCCGGTCGTTGCGGTAGGCCCCGAACTGCCGGAACTCGCCGAGCCAAGCGAACATCGCCTGGTCCACCGCGCGGTCCTGAATGGCGGTGGCGATGCGGCGCTTGGATTCGTCGTCATCGGCCCCCATGAAGGCCTCGCGCAGGCGTTCAATTTCCGGGTCCGAAGGCCAACCGAAATAGGACCGCTCGCCGAGCGCGCCCAGCGCGCCGTTGGTGCCTGGATCGGTGATGTCCGACATGCCGGTCCAGGTGAAGAAGATGTTCCAGCCGCCCTGTTCCACCGGCTCCATCTTGGCGCGGCGCGCCACGACCGTCTGCCAGTCGAGCGATTGCAGATCGACGCGGAAGCCGGCGGCTTCGAGTTGCGCCTTCACCACCGGTCCGATCTGGCCGAGCAATGTGTGTTCCGGCGCATTCAGCATGACGATCGGCCGACCGTCATAGCCAGCCTCGCGCAGCAGACGCTGTGCCTCGCGGATGTTCGGCCGCAGCAGCAGGTCGCCATATTCCTTCCCGAGCAGGGTGCCGCAGCCGATCGGCGCGTTGCAGGCGCGGAAAAGCTCCGCCTCGCCGAGCTGCGCGACCAGAATGTCCTCCTGCGCCAGCGCCAGCATCGCCGCGCGGCGGATGCGCACATCGTCAAAGGGACGGGTGCGGTGGTTGAAGCGCATCCAATATTGCCCGCCGCGCTCATTGGCGGGGAAGACAGTGATGCGGCGGTTGCGCCGCAGCGACGGCAGCAGGTCCGGCAGTGGGCTTTCGATCATGTCGATCTCGCCCGAGGTCAGCGCGGCCAGCGCCGTCGACGGGTCGGGGATGATGCGCCATTCGATGCGATCGACCTTCGCCACCTTGCCGCCAGCCATGCCCGACATCGGCTCCGGGCGTGGTTGGTAGCGCCGGTTGCGCTCATAGACGACCTGCACGCCGGCGCGCCATTCCTCGGGTTTGAAGACGAAGGGGCCGGAGCCGATTGCCTCGCTGATGCGTTGTTCGGCCGGTACGCCGGCGATGCGCGCGGGCATGATGAAGGGTACGCGCGACCCGGTCTTGCCGAGCGCATCCAACATGCGGCCGAAGGGCTTCTTGAGCCGGATGCGGAAGCCCTGCGCCCCCAGATCATCCATACCGTCGATGACGGAGAACAGGCGGCGGCCCAGCGTGTCCCGCGCGCCCCAACGCGTCAGGGAGGCGATGACATCGGCGCCGGTCACTGGCTGGCCGTCATGGAATTCCAGGCCGGGGCGCAGCATGAAGGTCCAGGTCAGCCGGTCGTCGCTGACGGTCCAACGATCCACCATCATCGGTTGCGGCCGGTCGTTGGAATCCATGGCGAACAGCGTGTCGTAGATCAGGTAGCCATGGGTGCGGACGATATAGGCCGTGGTCCAGACCGGATCGAGTACGGTGAGATCGGAACTCGGGACGACGCGCAGCACCGATGGCGCCTGTGCATCGGCGCTGGCGGCAGTGGCGGCGAGCAGGGCGGCGGCACCGAAGGCGCGGCGTGGCAGGACGTGCTTCGTCATATCCGATCTCCTCCGACTGGCATCCTGCTCGCGTCTGTCGTCGAATCCCGGACGACGGCGGGCGAGCCGGCAGGCCACTGACAACAAGGGCTGGTGGCCGGAGAACGGCTCGGTGGGATCTCGAAATCAGGACACCAGGACATCGGCCAGCCCAGCGCCTCATCGCATACGGCGGTGCATAAAACTGTACCGGTCATACGGTAAAGAAATCACCGGACTGTCCCATTGTCAAACGGCTACAAAAGCTGGAATTACGGCTCATTATGGCTCGTATATCGAAACCGTATCCATGGTTTAGTAATTACCATAAAACTGGCTTGACGTCGGGGGCGTGACGCGCGCTATGAAGTGCCCATGACGCGACGACCAGCCCCCGACGGAGCCCCGGTGAAGCGCAGCGCCGGGCGTCCGAGCCTCCGGCCGAAGCTGCTCGACGCCGCGCTCGACCTGATCGCCGAGGATGGCGTGGGCGCGCTGACCTACGAGGCGCTGGCGCTGCGCACCGGCGTCAGCAAGGGCGGGCTGCTCTATCATTTCCCGAGCAAGGACGCGCTGCTCGACGCGCTCGCCGAGCGGCTGATCGATCGCTACGCCGAGGCGCGCCGCACGACCACCGAGGCACTGCCGGACTCGCCCTCGCGCGAATTGAAGGGCTACGCCATCGCCTCGCTGCACAACCGCTCCAAGGCGGATGATGCGAGCGCACGACTCAAGATGTCGGGCGTGTGGAACAATCGTTTCGGCAAGGCCTACAACGCGCGCCGCTTTCGTGAGATGGCCGCCGGCATGGACCGCGACCGCGCGGCCATCGTGCATCTTGCCGTCGAGGGGCTCTGGTACATGGAGCTGTCCGGCGTCTCGCCTTTCACGGCGATGGAGCGGCGCCGGATCGTGATGCTCCTGCTCCGCCTCGCCGATGGCGGGGAGATCGGAGCCGGGCCGCCGGCACCGCGCGACGCGGCCGGCCCGCCGGCAAAGCGCCCATCCAAGCGGCCGCCGAAGAACACCCGCTGATCATAGGGAAGGAAAGAACGTGTCATGTTGAAGCGCCATCTCCTGGCTGCCTGCGTCGCGCTCGGCGCGGTGTTTGCCGGGCCGACATCGGCACAGCAGAGCACCCAGCCGAGCCCGACGCTCGATGCCATCCGCGCCCGTGGCGCGTTGGTCTGCGGAATCAGCACCGGCGTCGCCGGCTTCGCGCTGCCCGACAGCCAGGGCAATTGGCAGGGGTTGGACATCGACCTGTGCCGCGGCCTCGCCGTCGCGATCTTCAACGATCCCGCGAAGCTGCGCCTGGTTCCGCTGTCCACTTCAACGCGCTTCACCGCGCTCGGGTCCGGTGAGATCGACGTGCTGATCCGCGTCTCGACCATGACCATGCTGCGCGACACGACGCTCGGCCTGCGCGCGACCATGCCGTATTTCTATGACGGCCACGGCTTCATGGTGCGCGCCGATGCCGGGATCCAGCGCGTGCGGGACCTGGCGGGCGCGACGATCTGCCTGCAGCAGGGCACGACCAATGAGCAGGTGACGGCGGATTACTTCCGCTCGATCAATGCGGAGTTCCGCCCCGTGGTGTTCGAGCGCGCCGACCAGGCCGTCGCCGCGCTGGCGGCCGGGCGTTGCGACAGCTTCGGCGTCGATGCCGGCGCGCTGGCAGCCTTCCGGTCCACCATGCCCAACCCGCGCGACTGGGTCGTACTGCCGGAGCGCTTCTCGAAGGAACCCTATGGCGCCTATGTCCGTCGTGGTGACGACAATTGGTTCGACATCGTGCGCTGGTTCACCAATGCGGTGATCGAGGCCGAGGAGCAGGGCATCACCCGCGCCAATGCCGAGGAGATGCGCCGCACCGCTGCCAATCCGAACACGCGGCGGCTGCTTGGCGTCACGCCAGAACTGGGCCAGGCGCTGAAGCTCGACGCCGCCTGGGCGTACAACGTGGTCCGTACGCTCGGCAATTATGGCGAGATCTACGACCGCAACATGGGGCCGAACACGCCGGTGGGGCTGGCACGCGGGCCGAACAATCTTTGGACCAATGGCGGGCTGCTCTACGCCCTGCCGATGCGCTGAGCCTTGTTCGGGGCGGATCGATCCCCCCGGCATCGCCCTGACCGTGTCGGAGCGGTCAGGCGTCCGCCGCAAGATCGCCGCGCTGCCGCAGCACGGCGATCTTGCTCCACCGGATCAGCACGAAATCGATCTCCGTACCAAAGCTGGGCTTGCCCGGTGCGTGGACCATGCCGTCCGTGCCGACCTCGATCTCCTCCAGCAGGCCGTATTTCTGCGCCACCTCCGGCAGCAGCACTTTAAAGAAGCGCGAGGTGCGGGATGCACATGAACGCCTCGAAGAACTCCTGGCTGCGACGCGGGTTGATCTGATTCGTTTCTGTCGGGGATAGGGCGACATCAGCCCCAGCACATCTCGCCCAGGGCAACCTTGGCGTCGATCTGCAGCGCGATGCCGAAGCCGGCACGCGGATAGCGACGCTGCTTTGCGATGTTGCCGGTGATGGCTTGGACGGCTTCTGGCATCGCGATCATCCGCGCTTACGGGAGGGCGCGCACGGCGGGGCAAGATCGAAGTCGTAGTCGGGGTCACTCTGGCTGACAGCGACGGTTGTCAGCCGCTTGCCAGTCGCACGGATCGCCGCGGCGAGCGCGCGTCCATCAGACATTGTGAAGCCGCCATCGATCAGCACCGCCTCCGTAGCGGCGGTCAGCAACATGGGCGGGCGCAGGAAGTCGCGCTCACCCGCAGTTTCCGACAGTTTCTCGTCGCCGGTCCAGGTCAGGACGCCGCGGGCGTGACGGTGCCGGACGACGTCGCGACGCTTCCGTCTGTCGCGCTCGCGGCACTGTGGGATCCGCTGACCTGGCAGTTGTCACACGGCCCGCTGGAACGGCGGACGGCGCGGCTTGGCGCGACCGTCAGCACCGACACGGCATCGGCGGTGCTCGCCGCCGTATTCGCCCGGGCGGAGCTGGCCGTGCTGCCGGCCTTCCTCGCCGCGCCACAGATCGCCGAAGGCCGGCTGGTGCAGCTGCTGCCCGACTGCTCGGTGCCAGGCGGCGGCATCGACGCCGTCTTCCCCGCGTAGCGCTTCTGCCCCACCCGCATCGGTGCCTTCGTCACCATCCTCGCCCGCGCCGAGCGCGAACGGCGTGGCCGACGCGAGGGTTGCTACGACACGACAAGCCGACCTTGAACGCGGCGCTGCGCGAAGCCCGCACCCGCAATGCCCAAACGCGATGGCGGCCTCTCGAAATACCATTGCTCATCCCCGAGCAAGCAGCGTGGCGTTGATGGACATGCGCAACTGTACCGCAACACAATCTCCAGCCCTCGCCGCAGCGTCAGGCTGCACACAGGGAGAGTCGGCATAGGTGGGAATTGTCGGATGAGGCCAAGCGACGCGTGGACATGCCATTGAATGCAAGCGTTGGCTCTGGCACCACGCCGGCAGCGCTGAAGAGCGCCACGCCGGATTTCGTTGCCTTCCGCGGCGTCTCCAAATCCTATGGTCCGGTACACGCCGTCCGCGATCTCGACCTCGATGTCGCGCGTGGTGAGTTCGTCACCTTCCTCGGTCCCTCGGGTTCGGGAAAGACGACCTCACTGATGATGCTCGCCGGTTTCGAGACGCCGACTGGCGGCGAGATTCTGCTCGACGGCCGCGCGCTGAGCCGCGTACCGCCGTATCACCGCAACATCGGCATGGTGTTCCAGAACTACGCGCTGTTCCCGCACATGACGGTGGCCGAGAATGTCGCCTTCCCGCTCCGCGTGCGGCGCATGCCGAAGGCGGTGGCGGCCGGCGCCGTCTCGCGCGCGCTCGACCTCGTGCAACTGTCGGGAATGGCGGATCGCCGGCCGGCGCAGCTTTCCGGCGGACAGCAGCAGCGCGTGGCACTGGCGCGCGCCCTGGTCTTCAACCCGCCACTGGTGCTGATGGACGAACCGCTTGGCGCGCTGGATCGCCAGCTACGGGAGCACATGCAGATCGAGATCAAGCATCTGCATGCAAGGCTCGGCGTCACGCTGGTCTATGTCACGCACGACCAAGATGAGGCGCTGACCATGTCCGACCGCATCGCGATCTTCCGCGATGGCCGGCTGCAGCAGGTCGCCGCGCCGCAGGAGGTCTACGACAATCCAGCCAACAGCTTCGTCGCGCAGTTCGTCGGCCACAGCAACCAGCTCGCCGGCACTGTGCTGTCGCAACAGAGCGGCATGGCGGTGGTCGAACTGGATGGCGGCTGGCGCGTCGGCGCGCTGGCCGGGTCCGGCGCCGCGCCCGGCGAGCGCACCACCCTCGCGGTGCGGCCCGAACGGTTGCGCCTGGGCACCGGCACGCCGCCGGATGGCGCCGCTGCGATGCGGGTGGAGGAGCTGATCTATCACGGCGACCATCTGGAGGTGCGGCTGGCCGGGCCGGCCGGTCATCGGCTCGATGCCCGCCTGCTGAGCGGTGCGGTACCGGGTTGGGTCGTGCCGGGTGCCGTCGTCCATGCCGGCTGGCAGGCCGAGGATGCGCGCATCCTCGACCCCCTGCCGGAACACCGGCTTCCAGGGTCGCAGCAACAGGAGAAGCGGGCATGACTGGTTTCTGGCGAGGGCTTCGCACGGGCATGATCGCCCTGGCGGCCGTGGTGGCGACGGGCGCGTCCTCGGCGCGCGACCTGACGGTGGTGGGTTGGGGCGGTTCCAGCCAAGCGGCGCAGCGCGAGGTCTTCTACCGCGCCTTCTCGGCCCAGGCCGGCGTGCCGGTGACCGAGGACTCCTGGTCGGGCGGGCTCGGCATCCTCCGTTCGCGTGTGCAGGCGGGCAACCCGACCTGGGACCTGGTGCAGGTGGAAGCCGACGAGGTCCGCATCGGCTGCGAGGAAGGGCTGTTCGAGCGTGTGGACTGGGCCGCGCTGGGCGGACGCGCAGCGTTCATGCCGGGCGCCTACAGCGAATGCGGCTTCGGCTTCGTGGTCTGGTCGGTGGGCCTTGCCTATGACGGCAGCCGCCTGCAGACCGCGCCGACCTCCTGGGCCGATTTCTGGGACACCCAGCGCTTCCCGGGCCAGCGCACACTACGGCGTGGGCCCAAATACACGCTCGAGATCGCGCTGATGGCCGATGGGGTGCCGCCGGCCGAGGTCTACAACGTGCTCCGCACGCCGGCCGGCGTGGACCGCGCCTTCCGCAAGCTGGAAGCGCTCCGCCGCAACATCGTCTGGTGGACGGCCGGCGCCCAGCCGGGGCAGCTGCTCGCATCCGGCGAGGTCACCATGGCCGCGGCCTATACCGGGCGCATGTTCGCCGCACGTGCCGACGACAACCGCGACTTCCGAGTCGTGTGGAACGGCAGCATCTATGCCATCGACTTTTGGACGGTGCTGCGTGGGTCGCAGAACCGCGACGCGGCGATGCGCATGATGCAGTTCATCGCGCGACCCGAGAATCTCGGCCGCTACCCGACCCGCGTCGCCTACGGCATCACGCACCGCCAGGCGGCCGCACAGATCGACCCGGCCGTGCTGCCCACGACGCCGACGGCGCCCGACAATCTTGCGGTGTCCCTGGAACTCGATGTCGAGTTCTGGACGGACAACCTCGAGGAGCTGACCCAGCGCTTCAACGCCTGGGCGGCGCGCTGATCCGCATGACCAGCGGAGCGGCGGCCGCGCCATGACGTCGCGCCTTTCCGCCTGGCTGCTGGTGCTGCCGCTGTTCCTCGTGACGGCGGCCACCTTCATCATCCCGATCGGGATGATGCTGGTCCGCAGTGTGCAGGACCCCGACTTCGCGCGGGCCCTGCCCGACACGGCGGCGGCGTTGCGGCAATGGGACGGCCAAGGTCTGCCCGATGCCCTGACCCACGCCACCTTCATCCGCGAACTGCGCGCCGCGCGCGGCAGCGAGGCGATGAGCTACGCCGCCGGGCGCCTGAATTCCGAGATCAGCGGAGCGCGATCGATGATCGCGCGCACCGCGAGGCAGGCGCCGGCCGGCGAGGTCGCCGACCCCGTCGCCGCGTTGCGGGCAATCGATGCGCGCTGGGCGGAACGCTCCACCTGGGCCGCGATGCGACGCGTGGCGGGGCCGGTGACCGACGGCTTCCTGCTCGCCGTGCTCGACCTCCAGCGTGACGATGACAGGCAGGTCGTCGCGGTGCCGGCGGATCGCGCCGTCTTCGTCACCGTGCTGCTGCGCACGCTCTGGGTCTCCATCCTGGTGACCGCGATCTGCCTTCTGCTCGGCTATCCGCTCGCCTATTTCATCGCGAATCTTCCTTCCCGTATTGCGAACCCGCTGCTGATCCTGGTGCTGGTGCCGTTCTGGACCTCGGTACTGGTGCGCACCACGGCCTGGGTCGTGCTGCTGCAACGGGATGGCATGGTGAATGGCGCGCTGCGCTGGCTCGGCCTGATCGAGCAGCCGCTGGTCCTGATCTTCAACCGCACCGGCGTACTGATCGCCATGGTGCATGTGCTGCTACCGCTGATGGTGCTGCCACTCTACAGCGTGATGAAGGGCATCGGCCGCGCGCCGATGCTGGCCGCGATGTCGCTCGGCGCGCGACCCTTCGAAGCGTTCCTGCGCGTCTACCTGCCGCAGACGCTGGCCGGGCTCGCCGCGGGCTGCCTGCTCGTCTTCATCACGGCGCTCGGCTACTATGTCACGCCGCAGCTCGTGGGCGGCGGCGGCGACCAGATGATCGCCTACTTCATCGCCTTCTACACCAACAACACGACGAACTGGGGTCTGGCTGGGGCGTTGTCGCTGATCCTGCTGGTGACGACTGGCGTGCTTTACGCGGTCTTCGCGCGGCTGATGCCGCGGGGAGCGTCGGCATGAGCCAGATGCCCTTCGCGCCGGTCGACCGGGCGTTGCGCTGGGCGCTGGCGGGGCTGTGCGCCCTCGTGCTCGCCTTCCTGCTGCTACCGGTGTTGGCGGTGATCCCGCTATCCTTCAATTCGGGCACCTTCCTGGTCTATCCGCTCTCCGGCTTCTCGCTGCGCTGGTACCAGGATTTCTTCACCTCGCCGCGCTGGCTGCCGGCGCTCGGCAACAGCCTGTCGATCGGCGTGCTGGCAACAATCGCCGCGACCGTGCTCGGCACTGCCGCCGCGCTGGGGTTGGAACGGCTTGGCTTCATCTCGCGCCAGGTCTTCCGCGCAGTCTTCCTGCTGCCGGCGGTGGTGCCGGTCGTCGTGGCGGCCAGCAGCCTCTACGCGCTGCTCGCCGCCATCGGCATGCATGGCAGCTACACTGGACTCGTCGTCGCGCATGCGATGCTCGGCACACCCTTCGTCGTGATCACTGTTTCCGCCACGCTGGAGGGATTCGACCGCGGGCTGTTGCGGGCGGCGCTGAGCCTCGGTGCTACGCCCTTCATGGCGTTCCGCAGCGTGACGCTGCCGCTGATCCTGCCCGGCGTGGTCTCGGGCGCGGTCTTCGCCTTCGCCACCTCCTTCGACGAGATCGTGCTGACGCTGTTCATGGCGACGCCCCAACAGCGCACGCTGCCGCTACAGATGTTCGACGGCGTGCGTGAGCAGATGAGCCCGACTATCACCGCCGCGGCGACACTTCTGTTCCTGCTGTCGCTTGCCCTGGTCGGCGTGGTCGAGATGCTACGCCGGCGAGCCGAACGGCTGCGCGGCGCGGTGCATTGATGACGTCTCCATCCGAGATGCCGGCATCGGCAAGGACCAATGCGGCGCGCTGCGGCGTCGCCGCTATCAAGAGGCAGCGACATTCGGCGCACGGCCCCGCCGGCGCATAACCGGAAGCGGAACATGCACTACAGCGTCCTCGCCGCCGATCACGGCTTGCCCTACGATCCCTTCAAGGCCCTGGTCGGGCCGCGGCCCATCGGCTGGATCACCGCGCTGGACAAGCAGGGGCGGGTGAACTGCTCGCCCTATTCCTTCTTCAACATCGTCTCCGACAAGCCGCACATCATCGGCTTCGGCGCCGGCGTGAACAAGGACGCGCCGGCGGTGATCGAGGAGACGGGCGAGTTCACCTGCTCCGTCTCCACCTGGGACATGCGCGAGGCGATGAACCAGACCTCCACGCCGCTGCCACGCGGAGAGAACGAGCTGGATTTCGCGGGGCTTGAAGGTGCGCCGTCGTGCTTCGTCAAGTCGCCGCGGGTCAAGGGCGCGCCCGCCGCACTGGAATGCAAATGGCTCCAGACGGTGCCGATGACTTCGCTGGAGGGCATCACGAAGTACGTCTTCGTCATCGGCCAGGTGATCGGCATCTACATCGACGACGCCTATGTGGCGGACGGCTTCGTGAACACCGGCGCGATGCGGCCGATCATGCGCGCCGGCTATCACGAGTATTTCGTCGTCGGGCCGGAACAGCGCTTCTACATGGAATTCCCGGTCGGGGTGACGAGCCACCGCGACACCGGTGCCTGATCAGGACGCCGGCAGCCGAACGGTGAGCATCAGGCTGCTCAGCGCCTTTCCGTGCGGATCCTGGGCGAGGGAGCGCGTGACACCGCCGCCCAGCGCATTCTCGATTACGAAGTTGAGCGCGCGCAGTTTCGGCAGCTCGTAGCGGCGCACCGGGCCCTTCGCCACCGCGCCGAAGGCCCGCGCCACGACATCGGCGGTAAGCTCCTGGCGCAGCAGGCCCCATGCCGCCTCGGAATAGGCGATGACCGAGATGTTGGAGGTGTTGCCCTTGTCGCCCGCCCGCGCATGGGCGAGGTCGTAGACGCGCAGCGTTGCGCTCATGCCGGCAGGAACTCCACGCGATGCGGAACCAGCCGGCGCGACAGCAGCACGGATTGCACCGCCATCACCTCCTGCACGCCAAGATCGATGCCGCCGCCTCCGCTCGCGGGGCCCTGCATGTGCAGTGAGCGCATCTCGGCGCCCACCGCCGCGGCAGCGCGCCGGTCGGGGCTACGCGCCGCGATGCGCAGGCGCACCTCATAGGGTTCGGGACGGTGGTCTCCATCGCCATGAAGGCTGGTTATGCCGATCAGGTCCACGCGCATCTCGGGATAGGCGAAGCCGCGCATGCGCAGCCGGTCCTGCACCACCTGCGCGCCAAGCCGCGCGCGCGCCACCGCGTTGATGCCGGCATAACCCATCTCGCCACAGCCGATATAGCCATCGGCGTAGCCGACCACGACCTTGTAGCGGTCGGGCCGGGGCCGGGCACGGGCGCCAACGACCTCGACCGTTTCGCCCGCTCGCTCGATGAAGTCGAGATCGGTGATGTCCAACACGCAATCGGGCGTGATGTAGGCGGCGGGATCGTGGATCTCGTAGAGCAACTGCTCCGTGCAGGTGGCGCGGTCGAGCCGGCCGCCCGAATCCGGCGTGCGCGACAGGATCAGCCGGCCCCGCGCGTCGATCTCGGCGATCGGGTAGCCGAGCTCAGCAAGGCGCGGCACCTCCTTCCTGCCGGGATCGGCGAAGCAACCGCCAGTCAGCTGCGCCGAGCATTCCAGCAGATGCCCCGCGACGGTGCCGGCCGCGAGGGAAGGCAGGTCATGCTCGGACCAGCCGAAGCGATGCAGCATCGGCCCGAGAAACAGCGACGGATCGGCCACACGCCCCGTCACGACGATCGCCGCACCCGTCGCCAGCGCATCGCGCACGCCATCCGCGCCGAGATAGGCATTCGCCGAGGCAAGCTGTGGCAAGATCGCTTCCAGCGGCTCGCCGCTTTCCAGCAGCGGCAGCGCCGGCATGCTGCGGACGAGATCCGTCACGTCGTCGCCCAGCAGCACGGCGCAGGCGGTACCGCCGAGGCCCAGCTCGCCGGCGAGGTCCCGTGCCAGCCTAGCGCCGGCGCGCGGGTTCGCCGCGCCCATGTTGGTCACGATGCTCGTGCCCCGGACGTGGCAGGCCGGCATGACGGCGCGCAGCCTTTCGGCCATGGTCGGCGTATAGCCGCGCTCCGGGTTGCGGGCGCGGGCCAGCGTCTCGCGCGCGATGGTCCGCTCCGCGAGGCATTCCAGCACCAGGTAGTCGAGGCTCCCGCGCTCGGCGAGTTCCGTGGCGGGCGGGATGCGGTCGTCGGACATGCCGGCGCCGCAGCCAATACGCAGGGTCTGACGAGGCATGATGCGCGTCAGTGACCCGGCGCGACGACGCGCAGCAGCCCCACCCGGCGGCTGACGACGAGGACCAGCGTCATGATGACCACGATCAACACCATCGACAGCGCCGCGCCAAAGGCCCAGTTGCTGCCATCCATGAACTGCCCCGCGATCAGGTTGCCATACATCAGCGCCGAGGGACCGCCGAGCAGCTGCGGCGTGACGAAAGCGCCGCAATCCAGCAGGAACACCATGACGCAGCCAGAGACGACGCCGGGCATGCTGAGCGGCAGCACGATGCGACGGAAGACCTGGAAGCTTCCGGCGCCGAGATCCTGCGCCGCCTCGACCAGCTTCATGTCGAGCTTGTCGAGTGACAGGTAGATCGGCAGCAGCATGTACAGCATGTAGACGTAGACAAGGCCGACATAGGTTGCGCCGGTGTTGTAGATCAGCCAGTCGAGCGGCTGGTCGATTACGCCGATGGCCAGCAGCGCCTGGTTGATCAGCCCGTTGCGCCCGAGGATCGGCAGCCAGACGAAGGTGCGGATCACGTAGCTCGACCAGAAGGGCAGGAAGACGAGCAGGAGGAAGACGCTCTTCCGCTGCCCCTGCAGCCGCGCGAGGAACCACGCCACCGGATAAGCCAGGAACAGCGACAGCACCGTAGTGGTCGCCGAGATGCGCAGCGTGTCGAGCAGCTTCCCGAAGTAGATCGGATCCTCGAACATCCGCGCATAGTTCCGCAGCGTCCAGATCGGCTCGGTGCCGAACATGTCGGATGTCCAGAAGGACATCACCACCATCAGCAGCAGCGGCGCGACGCAGAAGGCGAGCAGCCACACCGCGCCCGGCAGCACCAGCAGAACGCGGTAGTCGAAACGCCTTCGCGATGTCGGTGCCATTCGTTGTCATCCGCCGTGATGACGCCGAGATTGATACCGCCGCGCGCGACGGACAATTAAGTTCGGCTGATGGCCGATGCTCTCTGCCCGTGATGACGCGACGGCGGCCGCGCCATCACCCGGTTCGTCAGGCGGCGCTGACCTCGGCGTGGACGTCGTCTAGCGTCGCGCGCACGCGCTTCGCCAGTTCGACGACCTCGGCCTCGGTGATGATCAGCGGTGGGGAGAAGGCAATGCGGTTGCCCACCACACGCAGGATGAGGCCGTGCCGCTTCGCATGCTTGTCGATGCAGGCGCCAAGCTTGGCCGAGGCAGGCCAGTCTTCCTTGGTCTGCTTGTCCTTGACCAGTTCGAGCCCGGCAATCAGGCCGATGCCGCTGAAGTCGCCGATCATCGGGTGGTCGGTCAGCGCGCCGAGCGCCTTGAGGAAGACGGGCTCGATGGCACGCACATGCTCGAAGATCTGCTCTTCCTCGTAGATCTTCAGCGTCTCCAACGCGACGGATGCCGCGACCGGATGCCCGGCATAGGTGTAGCCGTGGATGAAGGCGCCGTATTTCTCGCTCTGCGCCACTACCGCCTGGAAGATGCGCTCGTTCAACAGCACCGCGGAGATTGGCTGCATCGCCGCCGACAGCGCCTTGGCGCAGCTGATCATGTCGGGCTCGATGCCATAGGCCTGGCAGCCCCAGGCATGGCCGGTGCGCCCGAAGCCGCAGATCACCTCATCCGCGACCAGCAGGATGTCGTATTTGCGCAGCACGGCCTGGATCTTCTGGAAGTAGCCGCGCGGCGGCGGCAGCCCGCCGGCGCTGCCCTGCACAGGGTCCGCCCAGAAGGCGGCAACGGTGTCCGGGCCTTCCTCGAGGATCATGGCCTCCAGCGCGTCGGCCATGCGTTGGGAGAACTGCTCCTCGGTCTCGCCTGGCAGCGCATCGCGGTAGTAGTGCGGGCATTCGGTGTAGAGGAAGCCGTCGAAGGGCAGGCCGAAGCCGTGATGGTAATCGGGCTTGCCGGTCAGGCTGATCGCGACGCAGGTCGAGCCATGATAGCTGCCGCGCCGCGAGATGATCTTGCGCTTCTCCGGCTTGCCCTGCGCGTGCCAGTAGTACCACACCAGCTTGACGGCGCTGTCATTCGCCTCGGAACCCGAGCACTGCAGCAGCACCTTCGACATCGGCACCGGCGCCATGGCGAGCAGCTTCTCGCACAGGTCGATCGCCGGGCCATGCGAAACGCCACGGAAGATCTGGAAATAGCCCAGCGTCTGCATCGCCTCGGAAGCGACCTTGGCAAGACGCGCATTGCTGTAGCCGAGTGAGCAGCACCACAGCCCAGCGCCGGCATCAAGGAAGGCATTGCCGGCATCGTCGCGAATGAAGACGCCCTCGCCGCCGGTCATGATGGTCGGACCGACTTCGAGATGCCGCCCGGCATGGGTCTGCGGATGCAGGACCGACGCGATGTCGCGGGCGTGCGGGCTGTTAGCGGGAATGTGGTTCATGGAAGGGCCCTATGGTAGCTGCGGCCCGATGCTATGGTCGCGCAGGCGCCCATCGATGATGGTTTTTCGCGGCCCCACCATCTCCATCCGAGATGGACGGCTCATCCGGCATCATGGACCGCACGATGTGGTCCAGCAGCAGCCGGGCCGCGGGCGAGAGATCATCGGGCCGGCCGGCGCAGATGCGGTGTTCACGCTGCGCCCATTCCTCCGCGATCGGCAGGACGGCGAGGCCGAGCTGCGGCGCCCAGGCCGCCGCCGAGCTTTCGGAGACAATGCCGATGCCAAGCCCCGCCTGGGCCAGCCGGCACACCACGTCGAAGCCGTCCACGCGAACCCGCATGCTCATGGGCCGGCCCAGCGCCGCCACCTGGCGTGAGACGACGCCCGACATGCTGGCGCTCTGGTCCGGCCCGATCACATCGAAATCCAGGATGTCGCACAGCCCCACGGAGGACAGCCGCGCCAGCTCGTGCGCGCGGGGCATCACGGCCACCAGCCTGTCGCGATGGCAGACCCGGCTCCACAGGCCACTCGGCGGCGCCTCTCCGGCGTGGATGCCGAGCTCGGCCTCACCATCCTCGAGTGCCCGCACGATGGCGCTGTTCAATCGCTCTTGCAGATCCACGCGGATGCCGGGATTCTCGGCGAGGAAGGTGCGAAGCACATCCGGCAGGTAGCCGTTGAGGATGGATTCGCTGGCGCAGAGCCGCACATGGCCCTGCACCAACGCACCCAGCCGGCGCAGTTCCTCGCCAAGCAGTTCGTCCTCACGCACCAGGTTGCGCGCGCGGCGGAGCACGGCGGTGCCGGCATAGGTCAACTCCACCCCGCCGCGATGCCGGCGCAGCAATGTCACCCCCAGCCGCTGTTCCAGCTCGCTAAGCCGCTTGCTGACCGCCGAGGGCACGATGCAGGCACGCCTCGCCGCACGGGCGATGCTGCCCTCATCGGCAACAGCGATGAGCAACCGCGCCGTGGTGAGGTCGAGCCGCGGGGAGATGGTCATCCCGCCGCGCCGAGTGCGAGGCGGCGCGCGACGGGGACGCCGGCCGGCTCCGGCGTGACCGTGCACCACCGCGTCTGGGACAGCACGCGGCGCACGGCGCGGATGAACAGCGCGACGGCCTCCGTCATGGGCCGGTGCGGCGCCTGGACGGCCCACAAGGTCCGCGAGAGGTGCGGCTCGCCGATCGGCACCGCACAGAAATCCGTGCCGCCCCGGCCGCACAGCGCGCTGGCCGGCAGCAGCGAGAACCAGCCCGGATGCCGCAGCATGCCGATGACGCCGCTCACCGTCTCGACCTCCAGCTCGGGCCGCAGCTCGACACCGGCGCGGGAAAAGTCGCTTTCGAAGCGCCGCCGCAGCCGTGGGCTCAGTACCAGCCTGCGCTGCGCGACGGCGGCGGCGGAGATGTCGCGCATGCCGACGAGGTCGCTGTCCGGTGCGCCGACCAGCAGCAGCGCCTCGGTGCCGAGCTGCTGGTAAGGAAAGCGCTCGCATTGCTTGACCGAGCTGAGCACAGCCACGTCCATGTTGCCCTGCGCAAGCTGGTCGAGCAGCGTATCGTTGTAGCCTTCGCGGCTCGACACCTTCCAGCCGGGATGGCTGCCGATGATCCCGCTCAGGACCTCGGGCATAAAGCTGTAGCCGCAGGAATGCAGTGAGCCGACGGTGAGGGATGTCGCGATCTCGCCGCCCTGCGCGCGAAGCACCTGGCCGGCCGCCGCCACCTGCTCGAGGATCTGCAGGCAGATCTGATAAAGACCGTGCGCCTTCTGGCTGAGCGAGACGCCACGCGCGGTACGATCGAACAGGACGACCCCGAACTCGTCCTCGAGCTTGCGCAACTGCATACTGACGGCCGGTTGCACGACGTTCAGCCGCCGCGCCGCGCCAGTGATGCTGCCTTCCTCGACCAATGCCACGAAGCACTTAATCTGACGGAGATCCATGAACCGGGGCCCCTCTCCCGACTGGCTATCCGCGTGCGCAAGCAAATACCGGACCGCTTTCGTGACCGTCTCGGCAGCTCTCTTTTTCCTCGCCAACCCTGCACAGAGACGATCACGTCGTCCGCCCTGCCGATCGAACATGACAGGCGGATGGCGAGCCTGTCCAGATCGGTGATGGACTCAACCAACCCATTAGCGCGCGTGAGGACTTTCCATCACCGCAAGTTTCTGGTGCCGGTCGGCCGGCTGTGAAACCGTGATGGACAGCGGCGGCCCGTGCCCTGCTGGTGATTGACCTTTGCCCGTTGCGGAGTTGAGCGACCTGATGTCACGCGATGCCATGGCGAGCGACGACGCGCCGATCGACATGTTCACGATGATCGTCCTGCGTCGCAGGATGGAAGCGGTGATCCGGGACATGATCAACACGCTGTTCCGCACCGGGCGATCCGGTGTGCTGAACACGGCGATGGATTTCTCCTGCTCCATCACGGACGACAGATTCCGTACCGTCAGCACGGCACTCGGCCTGCCAGTGCATGTCGGCGCGATCGAGCTGATCCCGAAGGCGGTGGCGAAGAAGTTCGGCGGCGACGTGCGGGCCGGCGATTGCTACGCCAACAACAGCGCCTATCACGGCAACACGCATTGCGGCGACTTCACGCTCTGCGCGCCGGTCTTCTTCCAGGGCGAGCTGGTCTTCTACACCATCGCGCGCGCGCATCTCGGGGACATGGGCTTCCCCACGCCGACCACCTACGGGCCGCTGTCGCGCGACGTGTACGAGGAAGGGCTGAAGCTGCCCTGCGTACGCATCCAGCGCGCCAACAGGGACGTGCAGGAAGTCATCGACATCTGCCAGGCGAATATCCGTGCGCCGGAGCAGTTCTACGGCGACTACCTCGCGACCCTCGCCGCGGTGCGCACAGGCGAGATCGGCATGCAGAAGATCTGCGAGCAGTACGGCCTCGCCACGGTCCGCCGCTTCCTTGACCAGTTCCAGGCCTATGCGCGCGACATGGCGATCAGCGCGATCCGCAAGCTGCCGGCCGGGCGCGTCTCGCGCGAGATGTTCTACGACTCCGAGACGGACCTCTATCCCGACGGCATCCCCGTCCGCGCGACAGTCGAGGTCGATCCGGGGGAAGGCATCGTCACTGTCGATCTGCGCGACAACATCGACAACCTGCCGCTCGGCATCAACCTGACCGAGGCCACCATGACGGCCTCCTGCCTCACCGCCGTGCTGACGGTGCTGGGCGCGGATGTGCCGCGCTGTACCGGCGCCTTCAGCCGCGTGCGCATCCTCAGCCGCGAGGGCAGCGCGATCGGCCGGCCGAAGCATCCGGCGGCGACCTCGGCGGCGACCTCGAACCTGACGCAGCTGCTGTGCCCCGTCGTGCGCTCGGCCTTCGCCGAGCTGCGCAAGGGACTCGGCAGCGCCTGCGGCACCATTGGCCTGCCAGGCTCCTGCGCGGTGGTGAGCGGTAACGATCCGCGCCATCGCGGGCGGCCATTCGTGAACCAGATCATCATGGGTTACTGGGGCGGCCCCGGCCTGCCGGGCCATGACGGCTGGTTCACCCATGGCAGCAGCGGCTCGAACGGCGCGCTGTGGCAATCGAGCGTCGAGATTGTCGAGCAGCAGCAGCCCGTGCTGGTCGAGCGGCTGGAGGTCGGCATGGACAGCCTCGGCGCCGGCGAATGGAACGGCACGCCCGGCGCCTATTGCGTGTTCCGCAGCCGCACGGACAGCGTGCGCTACACCGCGAACACCGCGGCACACGACTTCCCGCCCTTCGGCGCGGCCGGCGGGCGGGCCGGCGGCGCGAATTCCTCCTGGTGGGAAGGACGGGACGGCGCACGCCACACCCTGCCCAATTCGCTCGATGTGACGCTCGACACCGGAGAGAAGCTGATCTCCCAGGCCTGCGGCGGCGGCGGCTATGGCGACCCGCTGGACCGCGACCCCAACCGCGTCGCCTGGGATGCACGGGAGGGCTGGATCAGCCTCGACACGGTGCGCCAGGTCTATGGCGTCGTGCTCGACACGGCGGGGGAGGCGTTCCGCGCCGACCTGCCGGCCACCACCGCGCTGCGCGCCGAGATGCGTGCCCGTGCCCCCATCCCGATGACCGCCTGAGGATTGCCCATGGCCTACGAACTCTCGGCCGATATCGGCGGCACCTTCACCGATCTCGTGCTGCGCACCGATGGCGAGACGATCGACATCTTCAAGACATCGACCACGCCGAAGAACATCGCCGACGGCATCCTGAACGGCGTGGCGATGATCGCCGGTCATCTCGGCCTCGCGCCGGGCGACTTCCTCGCGCGCTGCGAGGCCTTCGCCATCGGCACCACCATCGCGACCAACGCCATCCTCGAAGGCAAGCAGGCCAAGACGGGGCTCGTCTGCACCGAGGGCTTCCGCGACACGCTGATGATCCGCGAAGGTGGCAAGCCGGATTCCTACGACATCTATATCGACTACCCGCCGCCCTACATCCCGCGCTACCTCACCCTCGGCGTGCCGGAGCGCGTCAATTCGGAAGGCGGCATCGAGACGCCACTGGACGAGGCGGCGGCGCGCACGGCGATCCGCCAATTGCGCGAGTGGCAGGTGGAGTCGGTTGCCGTCTCCTTCCTGTGGTCGGTGGTCAACCCGGCGCATGAGTTGCGCCTCGGCCAACTCATCGAGGAGGAGATGCCCGGCATCCCCTACAGCCTCGGCCACCAGGTCAATCCAGCGATCCGCGAATACCGCCGCACCTCGGCGGTGGCCGTCGATGCGTCGCTGAAGCCGCTGGTGCAGCGCCGCGTCGCGGAGATCGGCAGCCGCCTGCAGGAAGCGGGCTTTGGCGGCGTGCTGACCTTCATCACCTCCAGCGGCGGCCGCACCTCGCCGGCCGAGGTCATCGCGCGGCCCATCCTGCTGTGCCTGTCCGGACCTTCCGCCGCGCCGCAGGCCGGCTGCCGGCTCAGCCGCAGCGAGGGCGTACCGCATGGCAATGTGCTGACCACCGACATGGGCGGCACGAGCTTCGAGGTCAGCGTCAGCGTGGAATGGAACACGCCGATGCATCGCGAGGGCATGATCGGCAACCACATGCTCGGCATCCCCTCGGTCGAGGTGAAGACGATCGGTGCCGGCGGCGGGTCCATCGCGCGGGTCGATGCGGGCGGCTTCATCCATGTCGGGCCGGAGAGCGCCGGTGCCATGCCCGGGCCCGCCTGCTACGGCCGCGGCGGCACGCTGCCGACCGTGACCGACGCCAATCTGGTGCGCGGCCTGCTGCTGCCCGAAGCCTTCGCCGCCGGCACGCTCACCCTCGACGTCGCGGCGGCCGAGACGGCGATCCGGACGCATGTCGCCGACCCGCTCGGCCTCGACATCCGCGAGGCCGCCAACCTGATCACGATGGTCGCCGAGCAGAACATGGTCGCGGCGATCCAGGACATCACCATCCGCCGCGGCGTCGATCCGCGCCGCTTCGTGCTGGTCTCGGGCGGTGCGGCGGGCGGGCTGCACGCGGCGGCCATCGCGCGCGAGTTGGGGCTCGAGAAGGTGTTGATCCCGCGCGCCGCCGGCGTGCTGAGCGCCTACGGCATCATGACCGGCGAGATCAAGATGGCCTTCACGCGGTCGTTGCTCTGCGACTCCGCGGCCTTCGACCATGACGGGGTGAACGCGCTGCTCACCAGGCTCTCGGCCGAGGGCACCTCCTTCCTCGACCGCATGTCGGTGGAACCGGCGAAGCGCAGCCTGCAGGCGAGCGTCGAGGCGCGCTATGCCGGGCAGGTCTGGCAGATCTCGCTGCCGATCCGCCCGGGCGCGATCGGCCCGGCGGAGCTCGCCGCCATCGTCGAGGACTTCCACGCCCTGCACGAGAAGTTCTACGCCGTGCGCTCCCCGGGCGAGCGTGTCGAGTTCACGGAATGGACGCTGGAGGCGATCGGCGCGGTCTCGGCCGAGCGGATGCGCCCCGCCGCGGTCGCCGGCGTCGATCCCGCGGCCGCGCTGATCGGCCATCGTCGCGCCTGGCTGAAGGATGCCGGCGGCGAGGTGGAGATCGCGGTCTATGACGGCACGAAGCTGCGCGCAGGCAACGTGATCAAGGGCCCCGCCCTGGTGCAGGAAGCCGTGACCGTGAACCTGGTGCCCGCCGGCGCGGAGGGTGTGGTCACCGTCCATGGCGGGCTGATGCTGAACCTGCCGGTCGAGCAGGCGAACCGGATCGCGGCATGACGGCGATGGCGCCGGGGCAGGCGGAATCGCGCGGGCGGAGCCTCCTATCGGCCCTGCCGCGCGTCGCGCTGCGCATCTATCTCGGCGCCTTCTTCCTGTTCCTCTACGGGCCGCTGCTGGTGCTCTTCGTGCTGTCCTTCAACGACAGCGACGCGATCGGCTGGCCGTTCCGCGGCTTCACGCTGCGCTGGTACGCCTATATCGCGGGGCGGGAGGAGATCCTGCTCGCGATGATGAACAGCGTGCTGCTGGGCATCGCCGTCTCGGTGGTCTCCTGCTGCCTCGCCCTCGGCATGGCGCTCGGCTTCCGCGCCTACTTCATCGGTCAGGGGCTGCTGCTGCAGATCATCCTGCTGCCGATCATCATCCCCGGCGTGGTCGGCGGCATCCTGCTGCTGATCTTCCTCGGCTACATGGAAGTCCCATTCGGCCTGTTCAGCAGCATGCTGATCACCCAGGCCACCTGGATCATGCCCTTCGCCTTCCTCACGCTGCATCCGCGCATCCAGGGCCTCGACCGCTCGTTGGAGGAAGCGGCGCAGGATCTCGGCGCGGAAGGCTTCACCCTGTTCCGCCGCATCGTGCTGCCCATCATCATGCCGGGCATCCTGGCGACCACGATCTTCTGCTTCACCCTGTCCTTCGACGAGTTCATCCGCAGCGTCTTCGTGGTCGGCCAGCACAACACCATGCCGGTGCTCATCTGGTCCATCGTGACGCAGGAAACCGATCCCTACATCCCGGCCGTGGGCGTGGTGAACATCGTGGTCTCGGCCCTCGCCTCGATGCTCGGCTTCCTGCTCGCGGCGCGCGCCGCGCGGCACGACCATGCCTGATTCCCGTTCCCCGCAGGCCGGCGCCCCGTCGCGCGCCCGGCCATCCGCCCCAGGAGATTGCCGCGTGTCCAACCCCCGCATCGCCACCCTGTCACGCCGCCAGGCCCTTGGCCTCGGCGCCGCCCTTCCCTTGACCGGCACGGCGGCGGCACAGGCGCAAACCGCCCGCACGCGGCTCGACGTCCTGGTGCTCCAGAGCATCTTCCAGGATCCGGTCGGCCCGATGATCGAGCAGAAGGCCAATGTCACGCTCAACAACGGCCCCTATCTCTCCTCGGCCGACATCATCGCGCGCATGACCGCGCCGGGCGGCGCGCGGCACAACCTCTATGGCGGCGTCACGGAAATTCTGCGCCATCCGGTGATGGGGACCGGCGCGGGGCGGGAACGGGCGGTCGCGATCGAACCCTCCGCCCTGCCGAACCTCGCCGACATCTCGCCCATCGTGAAGGGCGACGTGCAACAGCGCGACGGCAAGATCTTCATGATCCCAGGCTTCTGGGGCTACGATTCCGTCATCTACAATCGCGCCGAGGTGAGTCTTCCCCCCGAGGAGACCAACACCTGGGGCCTGCTCTACGATGACCGTTTCGCGGGGCGCATCGCCTGGCTCGACCAGCCCTTCTACTCGCTGTTCCATGCCGGGCTGTATCTCGGCCATGCGGCGCCCGAGACCGCCACACGCGACGAGCTCAACGAGTTCGCCCGCTTCCTGATCAGCAAGAAGAAGAATGTCCGCGCCCTGTGGCAGACGCAGGCGCAAGCGGTGAACCTGCTCGGCAGCGGCGAATGCGTCATCAGCACCGGCCAGATCCCGGTGCGCGTCGCGCTGCGGCGTCGCGGCATGGACGTCGTCACGGGCTGGTGCAAGGAAGGCGTTGTGCTCTGGAGCTTCGGCTACTTCATTCCGCGCAACGCGCCGGAGCCCGCGGCCGCGGCGCGCGTGCTGAACGCCATCCTCGACCCGGAGATCGCCGCCGCGATCACCCGTGCCTCGGGCTATCCAAACTCCAGCGTCAGGGGCGCCGCGCTGCTGACCGAGGCGGAGCGCCAGGAAGCCGGCTTCGACATTCGCGAGCGCGGGGTGAAGACCGCCGCCTATCGCTTCCCGACCGACCTGACCCAGTGGGTCGAGGCCTGGAACAGGGTCAAGAGCGCTTGAGCGCCGCGGCCGCAGTTTGCGTCGTGGACACCGCGACCGTGACGCCGGCCTCCGCGCCGGCGGCGCCCATGGTGGAGATCCACCAGGTCGAAAAGCGCTTCGGCCCCATGGTCGCGCTGCACCCCACCGACCTCACGGTGAACCAGGGGGAGTTCTTCTCCCTGCTCGGCCCCAGCGGCTGCGGCAAGACCACACTGCTGCGCATGATCGGCGGCTTCGAGGAGGCGAGCGGCGGCGACATCCGCATCGCCGGGCAGAGCGTGATCGGCGTGCCGCCGGCGCGGCGGCGCACCAACATGGTATTCCAGCACCTCGCCTTGTTCCCGCACATGTCGGTGCGCCGAAACATCGCCTTCGGCCTTGAGATGCGGCGCCTCCCCGACGCCGAGATCCGCCGCAAGGTGGAGGAGGCGCTGGCCATGGTGCAGATGACGCAATTCGGTGACCGCCCGGTGGATGCGCTGAGCGGCGGACAGAAGCAGCGCATCGCCATCGCCCGCGCCCTGGTGAACGAGCCGGCCGTGCTGCTGCTGGACGAACCGCTGAGCGCGCTCGACCTCCAGCTCCGTATCCAGATGCAGGCCGAGCTGCGCCGCCTGCAGCGCGCCACCGGCAGCACCTTCATCTTCGTCACGCATGACCAGGAGGAGGCGATGACGATGTCCGACCGCATCGCGGTGATGCAGGCCGGTCGCGTCCTCCAGCTCGGCACGCCACGCGAGATCTATCATCGCCCGGAACATCGCTTCGTCGCCGAGTTCATTGGCCATTCCAACTTCCTGCCGGCCAAGGTGCTCGGCGCCGGCGCGGATGGGCTGGTCGATCTCGATTGCGACGGCATGCGCTTTCGTGGCGTCGCGGCGCGCCCGGTGGTCACCGGGGCGGCAGTCAGTGTAGCGATCCGCTACGAGGCGGTGTCGCTGGCGGGTGTGGAGGAGGATGGCATCGCCGCGACGCTCGACATGACGACCTTCGCCGGTGCCGTCGTGCGGATGGATCTCGTGCTGGCCAACGGCCTGGCGATGACAGCCGAGATGCCGGCGAGCTTCGACCAGCCGGACCTCACCCGCGGCAGCACCTTCCGACTGCGCTGGCAGCCGCAGGCGGCCCTGGTGCTGGCCGACTGATCGTCGTGGGGCCCATCCTCGTCACCGGCGCCACGCGCGGGATCGGCCGGGCGATCGTCGACCGGTTGCTGGCCGATGGGCGGCAGGTGGTGGGCGTGGCGCGGCACGCCGATCCGGCCTTCCCGGCGCCGCTGCTGGCGGCCGACCTCGCCTCCGAGGCGGAGAGCGCGGCGCTGCTGCGGCAACTCGCCGCCATGCCGCCTTTCGCCGGGCTGGTGAACAACGCCGGCATCAACCGCCCGCAGCGCCTCGATGACGTGACGCGCGAGGATTGGCAGGCGGTGCTGGATGTCGATCTCTGGCGGCCCTTGCAGATCGCCCAGGCGCTGCTGCCGGGGATGCGACGGCTCGGCACCGGCAGGATCGTCAACATCGCGAGCCGTGCGATGCGCGGCCTGCCGCGCCACAGCGCCTATGCCGCCGCGAAGGCGGGGCTGGATGCAATGGGCCGGTGCTGGGCGCTGGAGCTGGCGGAGCAGGGGATCACCGTCAACACCGTCGCCCCCGGTCCGGTCGAGACAGAGCTGTTCTGGAGCGTGATGCCGCGCGAGGCGCCGGCGACCCAGGCCTATCTCGCCTCAGTGCCGGTCGGGCGCATCGGCCATCCGGCGGAGATCGCCGCAGCGGCCGCCTTCTTCCTCTCACCCGACGCCGGCTTCGTGACCGGGCAGACGCTCTATGTCTGCGGCGGCCTCACGGTGGGGTAGCGTCCGCGTGATGCCGCGCCAGGAAGGATGGCACCGCCGCGTTGAAGGCCCCGGCCGTTCCCGATGCGCGGAACGGCCGGCATCGGGATCACGATCGCATCGCCATGCGGCACGTGGCGCGCGAACAGCGGCGGGATGACAGGCGGCGACCGCTAAGCAGGCACGGCATGGCGAGGCGCGACAGCGCGTCCCAGGCGATGGCGCTGGGCGATGCGGTGGCCGTCTGCGGGTTGGGGCAGGTAGCGTTGAACAGCACGCCGGCCAGCAGCGTATTCGCATCGGCGGGTTGCGGCATGTCATTCGGATGGGCGAAGGAGTCCGGACAATCTCGATGCCGTATTCCTCCCCCTATCTCCGGATTGCTGTCGACTGGCTCCCGGTAGAGTAGCGCTGGTGATCGGTCGACATTCCGAGGCGCCCGATGTGTCGCAGCTTGGCATCGTTGATGACGTGATCGCTGGTCAATAGTTCCCTGTTTGAGAGCCCATCCGGGACGTTGGGGTTCACGCTGAGGTCTTTGTGGCCAGTCGTCGAAGCATGATGCGGATCATCGCCATGCGGACGAAGGCACACGCGATGCGACAGTGCCGATCGAAGTCGCGGACCACACGCCGGTTGCGGCTGATCCAGCCGATGGTACGCTCGTCGTTCCAACGCTGGTGATTTCGTGGCCATGTATTTTTCCCTCGGCCAGATCGATTGGGCAGCGGCGGTTGCCGAGGGTGGCGACTACGCCACCGACTGGCATGCGCATGACTGCGTGATGCTGATCATGCCGCGCGCCGGCACGCTTCGCTTCGCTCTCGACGTCGGGGGGCGCACCGAACGCCTGCTACGCCCTGGCGAGGCGCTGGCCGTTGCCGCGGGCGTCGGCCATCGGACGCGCGCCGGGGATGCCGGGCATCGGCACCTTGCACTCTACGCAGCGGGCAGCAGGCTTGCAGGCTGGCTCCCGCGCGACACCGGATGGCGGGCCGGGCCTGTGCCTCCGGCGCTGCTGCCGCTTCTCGGCTACCGCGACAGCCTCGGCCACGGGGGCGAGCGCGCACGCCTGGCCGACCAATTGATCCTGACCGAACTTGCCGAGACGGGATTGCCAGCCCTGCCTCGCGACCACGGCGCCGCGTTGGTGCGGGCCGTAGCGGCGCATCTCGCGGCAGATCCATCGGGACGGCATGACCTCGATGCCCTCGCTGCACGGTTCGGCGTGTCGCGCCGCCACCTCACGCGGCTGTTCCGCCGCCACTTCAATGAAGGCATCGGAGACCACCTGGCCCGCCTGCGGGTCGATGCTGCCGCGCAGCATCTCGCGGCCGGTGCTGACGTCACGGCAGCCGCCGGCGCGGCAGGCCTGGCCTCAGCGTCCCATCTTGCGCGGCTGTTCCGGCGCCATGCCGGTCGCTCGCCGAAAATGGCCCGATCGGAACGGTCCTAGGGCCCAATCCGGCGCGCGGGACTTCGGCGCCGCCGGTATCCGGTGACGATGCCCGCCCAACCTGAAATCGTTCTGCTCTCCGTCTTTCCGGCCGCGCCGGGCGGCGGCAATCCCGCACCGATCGTGCCGAACGCACGCGGCCTGAGCGGCGATGCGATGCGATCCATCGCCGCGCATCATGGCCATGAGAGCGCCTTCGTCCTGCCGCCCCAGGACGCGTCCTCCGCCGATCGTCGCTTCCGGTTCTTCGTGCCCGAGCATGAGATGGAGATGTGCGGTCATGCCACGCTCGGTGCCGCCTGGCTGCTGCGGCGCCGCGGCGAGGCACCGGGCACCGCCTTGCGCATCGAGACCCTGTCCGGGCCGGTCCGCGCGGTCTTCGCGGGGGATGCCGTCGAAGTGACCCAACCGGCCGGGTCTGCCGTGCCGGTCATCGACCTCGCGCCGGTGCTCGGCGCGCTCGGTATCGCGTTGGAGGATCTTGCCGATGCCCCTGTGTTGAATGCAGCGACGAGCCGCATCAAGACGCTGGTACCGTTGCGGGACATCGGGCGGCTGCATGCACTCAGCCCACGGATGGAGGCGGTCCGGGCGGCCTGCGACGCAATCGGTTCCACCGGCCTCTACCCGTATGCGCTGGCGGATGCGGCCACCGCGCATGCGCGTCAGTTCCCGCGAAACTCCGGCTATCCGGAGGATGCAGCCACCGGGATTGCCGCGACAGCGCTCTACGCCGGGCTCAGAGCCTCCGGGGGCGCCCCGGCCGAGCTGGTCGTGCGACAGGGCGAAGCCATGGGTCGCCCCTCTGAAATCCGCGTGCGCTGCGATCCCGATGGCAAGGGGTTGCGGCTGTCTGGCCGCGTCGAGCTTCTGGAAGGAGCCGACCACCCATAGCGCCTGGGATTTCTGCCCTCGCGAACGCGTCCTGAAAGCGAATTGGTCGCTTCCGGCGATCTACGGACGTTGTCCGACCGGGACAGTCCGGCCGGACCGCAGATCACAGGCCAGCATCTCGGCGACCTAGGCCGAGGTGGCAGGCCGCCAGTCGTCCCCGCACGCCATTCTCCGCCAGTGTGGCCGTCGCGGCCCCGGCGCCGCCCACGGTCAAGGCCCCATCGGGCGCGTCCCTGACGGGCTCTCGCAGTGCCAGGGCGCCCCTGTTTCGTGAGGCGAGTTGGGGCCGGCGCCCCCGCCGCATGCAGCCTTTGCCCGATCCAGCCGCGACGTCGCCGCTGTCCGGATCTCCACGGCACGCTCGCGGACGGCAGTCTTGTTCCCGCAAGCCGGAAACGGGGCCCGCGGTCCTGTGTCGGCTTGCGGCACTGAACGGACGGCTGGGCTGGGGTTAGCGGTGGACGCTGCAGCGCAGAGCCGAATTTGGCAATCTTATGCGGAATCTTGGAGGTCAACTGGCGGAGGAAGTGCGCTCGGATTCGAACCGTCGATTGGTGTAACGCCCGCGTCGACTGAGGGACCGGAGCAATCGGCCAGATTCGAATGACAAAACTCTGTTGCGTATTGCAGCGGCCGGTCCGGCAGGACGTATCATACCCGCCGAGTGAAGTGCTGACTCTCTGGTGATTGGCGGTAGCTGCCGCGGGG
>JAYSDS010000059.1:16754-33233 GCA_041914265.1 Roseomonas sp. | reverse complement strand
CAGGCATGTCTCCGAACACCCGTCAGGGATGTCTCCGGTCCGTACAGAGGGGCAACGCCCCTCCAATCTTCCAGCCTCGCCATCACGCGCATGGGCGCTGCCCCGCCTCGCTGCCTCACGCCGGCCGCCGGAAGAACAACACCCGCGATGGCGCCGGCGGCGTTCGCACCGGCTGCGGCGCCGGCACCACCCGCCCGATCGCCACGATCGGTGACGCGCGATACGCCTCCAGCCCCCGCCCCTGCCCTGCCGCACCGGGCGCGACGGGCATCACCTGCGCCCGCTCCGCCCGGTTGGTCAGGCTCAGCGGCCCGCTGCCGCCGGCAGCGAAACGCGCCAGCAGCGCGGCCTCGGCGGCCGGGTCGCCCGGCGGCCGTCCCTGCTCCCCGGCCCAGGCCTGGAGAACCCGGGCGCGATAGGGTTCGGCGCGTTCGGGCGTCTGGGAATGGTAGTGCCCGGCCGCGCGCGCCCAGTCCTGGGCATTGGTGCGCAGCTCGGACAGGAATTGCGCAGCGTAGCGGGCATTGGTCAGCGGGTCGAAGGCCTGTTCCAGCCCGGGAAAGGCGTTGGGGTGGTGATGGAGGTTCACCTGCATGCAGCCGATGTCGATCAGCCGCACGCCACGGGCCTGAAGCTGCCGCACCTCGGCAATCGCTGCCTCCCGCGTCGGGAAGAACATGCCGCGTCCCTCGGCGTTGATGGTCCAGGGCCAGGGGGCGAACTGGCCGGTTTCGGGGTCGCGGCGGCCGGATTCCACCCGCCCGATCGCCTGCAACAGGCCCGCCGGCACGCCCCTCTCGCGCTCGGCGATGGCGATGGCGGCCCGGCAGGCCGCGCCGGGACCCGCGGATTGGGTGCTCTGGGCCCGTGCCTCCACCACGAATCCCACCCCCGCGGACAGGAGTCCGACCAGGCACAGGCGGAGGACGGGGGAGGTCGACGGCGCCGAACACATGCCTCCGCAAGCGCAAGCCCCATGCCACGCAACAAACCTGCGCGCTCGTGCTGCGTCGCGCCATTTTTGCTGCAATGCAAAAAGCCTCTTGCGGAGGGGGGCCGGGGCGCATAAGTTCCGCCTCGCAGCGAGTTGGCCTCGCCACTCGCTGTCTTTCTTGGACGTTTCCTCCCTAAACTTGGCGGTGCCCTCGGGCACCGCCTTTCTTTTTTCCGGCACGGCGCAGAAGAAATTTCTCCAAATGGAGAAAATCCTTCTCCGATATGTTGCGCTGCATCAGACCCGGAGGAAGGACCAGTCCGTCTTCGCCAGATGGCCCATCAGGGCAGTCAGGTCCCGTGCCAGGGGAAGCAGCCCGGCGCTGCGCTCGATGCGGCTCTCATCCATGTAGAGCGATCGCGCGATCTCGATCTGCAGGGCATGCACGGCGTCGCGCGGGCGGCCGTAATGGCGCGTCACATAGCCGCCGGCATAGGGATCGTTGCGCCGGACGCGATAGCCGAGGCCGAGCAGCACCTCCTCCACCAGCCGGGTCGCGCGCGGGGCGCAGGCGGTGCCATGGGCATCGCCCAGCACGAAATCGGGCGCGTTGCCGGTCTGGGCCGGATGCGCCGGCATGGAATGGCAATCGATCAGCAGGCAGAAGCCGAAGCGGGCCCGGGTTTCGGCCAGAAGCTGGGCGAGCGCCGCGTGATACGGCTCCCAGCAGCGGCGGATGCGTTCCTCGGCCTCGGCGAAGGACAGGCGGCGGCGATAGACCGTCTCCCCGGTCGCGACGATGCGCGCGATGGTGCCGAGCCCGGCCCCGACGCGGGGCGACGAGGTATTGACCCAGGGCGGCAACGGCCCGTCGAACATGCCCGGATCGAGTTCCCAGGGTTCGCGGTTCACGTCGCACCAGACGCGCGGGAAGGTCGCCGCGATCAGCGGCGCGCCGAGCCCCGGCGCGGCGGCGAAGAGCTCGTCGACGAAGGAATCCTCGCTGCGGCGAAGCGCGAGCGGGGCGAGCCGCGCCGCGGCGACCAGCCGTTCCGGATAGTCCCGACCCGAATGCGGCGACGCGAAGACGATCGGCATGGCCTGCCGCGCCGGACGGTGGATGAGGAAGGGCGCGGTCTCGGTCGGCGCGCCCAGGCTGGGGGTGGGAAGATCCATGTGGCTCCGACGAAACCATAGCGCCCGGCACATGTCACGCGAGAGACATGCCCCAGCGGCTTCGCACCAGGCGGGATCGCGGCCTTGCCGCGATCCGGAAGCGCAAGGCGCGACCGTGCCCGGACCGCCCGCCGCCCCCAATGCGCCAGCGCCCGGCGCCTGAGGGCAAACCGAGACTCCCGATTAGCGAAATAGTCAGCACAGCCGGCGCAATCTCCCGGTGATGTCCGGCAAGGCAAAAGGCGCCAAGGGCGGCGGCACCATCGTCATCAAGCGCGAGGAAGGCGGAGAGCACGGCCACCATGGCGGCGCGTGGAAGGTCGCCTATGCCGACTTCGTGACCGCGATGATGGCCTTCTTCCTGCTCATGTGGCTGCTGAACGCGACCACCGAGGAACAGCGTCGCGGCCTCGCCGACTATTTCGCGCCGACCAACCTGCTGGCGCGATCCGTCTCAGGGTCCGGACAGCCCTTCGGCGGCACCACGCCGAATGACGACGGCAACGTCACCTCGACCCAGGGGGCGATGACGATCCAGCCCGGCCGCATGCCGGTGGTGATGGACATCGAGGAAGACGACACCGACACCCCCGCCCGCCCCATGACCCGCCGCGACGGTCCCGAAGGACGGGAGGAAGCGGAAAATCCCCGGCTGACCCTCGCCACCCCGCCCGGCGCCCTGGCAGGGCCGGAGGCGCCGCAGGGCGGCCCTTCCGACGCACCCGCCCCCGAGCCTCGGCCGGAGGCGCTCGGCGAGGCCGCGCTGCGCCAGGAACTCGCCCGGCGCGAGCGCGAGGCCTTCGAGGCCACCGCCCAGCAGATCCGCGATGCGGTGGCCGCCGACCCGGCACTGGCCGACCTCGCCCGCCAGATGCTGGTGGAGCAGACGCCGGAGGGGCTGCGCATCCAACTCATCGACGCCGACCGGCAGCCCATGTTCGCGCTCGGCGGCGCGGCGCCCAACGACCGCGCCCGCGCGCTGCTCGCCCGCGTCGCCCAGGCCGCCGCCCGGCTGCCCAACCCCATCGCCATCGCCGGGCATACCGACGCCACCCCGTTCCGCGGTGGCGGAGAGCGCAGCAATTGGGACCTGTCGGCGGAGCGCGCCAACGTCACGCGCCGCCTGCTGGTCGAAGCCGGCCTGCCCGACGCCCGCATCCGCAGCGTCTCCGGCCACGCCGACCGGCAATTGCTGATGCCCGACGACCCCAACGCCGCGGCGAACCGCCGCGTGTCCATCACGGTCCTGCGCCAGAACCCGGACGCCGCCCCATGATCTCGCTTGCCGGCCTCGGCTTCCTGCTGGTCTGCGTCTTCGGCGGCTACATCGCCGCCGGCGGGCATCTCGACATCATCCTCAAGGCGCTGCCCTTCGAATTCGCCATCATCGGCGGCGCGGCGATCGGCACGCTGGTCATGGCCAACAGCGTGGCCGACCTGAAGCATGTCGGCGGCGGCTTCGGGAAGCTGCTCAAGGGCGCGAAGTACACACGGCAGGACTACATGGACCTGCTGTCGCTGCTCTACTACCTGGTGCGCCTCGCCCAGACCAAGGGGCCGATGGCCCTTGAGCCGCATATCGAAAAGCCCGAGGAAAGCGCGGCCTTCAACAAGTTCCCGCGCATCGCCGCCGACCACCACGTCGTGCCCCTGATCTGCGACTACCTGCGCATGGTCGGCATGAACGCCGACGACCCGCACCAGATCGAGGACGTGATGGCGCGCGAGCTGAAGAAGATGAAGGAGGAGGAGATGCACCCCTCCCACGCCATGCAGGCCATGGCGGATGCGCTGCCTGCGCTCGGCATCGTCGCCGCCGTGATGGGCGTGATCAAGACCATGGGCGCGATCAGCGAGCCGCCCGCCGTGCTGGGCAAGATGATCGGCGGTGCGCTGGTCGGCACCTTCCTCGGCGTGCTGCTGGCCTATGGGCTGATGGGGCCCTTCGCCGCACGGCTCAAGGGCGTGGTGGAGGAAGAGAGCAAGTTCCTCGAGGTGATCCGCGCCGTGCTGGTCGCGCATCTGCACGGCAACGCCCCGCAGGTGGCGGTGGAGACGGGGCGCAAGATGGTCCCCACCGGCCATATGCCGAGCTTCCAGGAGCTGGAGCAGGCCCTGCAGGAACTGCAGGTCGGCTGATCAGCGCGACACCTGCTCAAGCTGCTCGAAGGCGAAGCGCAGCGGCGCGTCGGAGATGCGCAGCAACCCCGCATGGGCGTTCTGCAATTCGAGGATCATGAAGATCGCGCCGCTCACCGCCAGCGCGCCAGCCCCGATCGCCAGCACGATGATGGCGTTGGTCCGCACGAAGAGCCCCATGGCGAGGAACATCAGCGCGAGCCACGACACCAGCACGGCGAGGAAGGGCCATTGCAGGTCGTCGGTCACGTCGCGCACCAGCAGCGTGGTGCGGGCCTGGACCAGGCGGGACGCGATCGCCAGCGCCTGCTGCTGCGCGGCGTGCTCGGCCGCATTGGCCGGCTGCAGGCCCGCGATCGCGTTGTAGAAGGCATCGAGATGCTGCGGATCGATCATCGCCGTCGTATCCGACCGCGCTTCCAGCACATGCGCCTCGATCGCGGCGCGCAGCAGGTGGCGCAGGGCGGTGCGCGAGGCCGCCGCGGAGGGCCCGGTATGCGCGAGGGCGCCGTCCAGCACCATGATATCGGCCGCCAGCGCCGAGGCGCCATCGGCCTGTTCCCGGTAATGGCTGTTGGCGGAAGCGATGAGCAGGCCCAGCACCAGCGTCGCGATCGAGGCGATGAAGGCCTGGATCAGGCGCACGACGTCCTTCGACTCGCCGCTGCGATGGTCCTCCAGCAAGGCGCGATGCAGCACGAGGCCCAACAGGCCGCAGGCGAAGGTCACGACGAAGACCCCTGCGCCGAGTATCAGCGTCATGCAGACCAGCCTTCCCCTGACCATACGCCCGCGCCGACGGCGCCCGGGGCGGGATCATGCCCCCGGGCGCCGCAACCAGCCAAGCGGAAGGGTCAGCCCTTCACGCCATAGACCGTCCGTGCCGCCTCCGGGCTGACCAGCCCGTCCTCGACATCGCGCTGCACCAGCGCCGGATCGCGTTCCTTCGGGTTCCCCATGCCGCCGCCGCCGGGCAGCTTCAGCAGCAGTCGGCGGCCCTTCGGGATGACCTGGAAGCCCTTCGTGCGCAGGACCGTGCCGTTGGAATCGTTCAGCCCGACCCAACCGGTGGCCCCTTCCCCGCCGCCCTCGCGCCCCTTCGGCGCGTTGGCGACTCGGTCGAAGATGGCGTTCACGGCGAATTCGGCATCGCCCTTCGCGCCGATCTCCATGACCTGCCCGAAGCCACCGCGGGTGCGCCCCGCGCCCGCCGAATCCGGGCGGAACTGCTTCTGCCAGAAGATCACGGGCGCGACGTTCTCCGTCGCTTCCACCGGCATGGTCCGCACGCCCGAGGGGAAGGCCGTGCCGTCGAGCCCATCCTTGGTCGGCCGCGCGCCGGTGCCGCCCGAATTGAAGGTGATGATCTCGAAATCCTCGGTCTCGGCCGCCTGGCCGGACACCTGCGACCCGCCGCGCAGTGGCGGGTTCCACAGCGCCGAGGAGCCTTCCGCCGCGACCCGGTCCGGCACCGCCTGGTGCAGGCAGCCCATCATCAGGTCGGGCAGGAGCTGGCCCACCACATGGCGCACCGACACCGGATAGGGATGCGGCGCGTTGAGGATGCAGCCCTTCGGGATCTCCATCTGGAAGGGCAGCAGGGACGCCCAGTTGTTCGGCACTTCAGGCGCGACCACCACCTTGATGCCGAAGCAGGAATAGGCGCGGCAATAGGCGGGAGGCACGTTGATGCCGCGGCTCGACAGGCCGGAGGTGCCGGCGAAATCCACCACGATGCGGTCGTCATGCGTGGTCATCGCCGCTTTCAGCGTGACCGGCGCCTCATAGCCGTCCGAGACGATCTGCGCGTGGAAGGTGCCGCGCGGCAGCTTGGCGATCTCGGCGATGGTCGCGCGGGTGCTTGCCTCGAAGATGTAGGCCGCGATCTCGTCGAGACTGTCCATCTCGAACTCGTCCATCATCTCGACGAGCCGCTTCGCGCCAGCGTCGTTGCAGGCGCAGAGCGAGTAGATGTCGCCTTCGAGCTCGACCGGCGTGCGGGAACCCGCGCGGATGAAGTCGAAGAAGGTCTCGTTCGCGACGTTCCGGTCGAAGCACTTCACGATCGGGATGTAGAGGCCTTCCTCGAAGACGCTCCGCCCCTCGGGGCCCATGCCGAGGCCGCCGATGTCGATGATGTGCGCCGTGTTGGCGAAGAGCCCGACGATCTTGCCCTTGCGGAAGGCCGGCGTGACGACGGTGAGGTCGTGCAGGTGGCCGGTGCCGAGCCAGGGATCATTGGTGATGTAGTGGTCGCCCGGCTTCATCCCGGCGGCAGGGAACTTCGCGAGGAAATGCCCGACCGCCTCGGCCATGGAGTTCACATGGCCCGGCGTGCCGGTCACGGCCTGGGCCAGCATGCGGCCTTCGAGGTCGAAGACACCAGCCGAAAGATCGCCCGCCTCGCGCACCGTGGTGCTGAAGGCGGTGCGGATCATGGTCTGGGCCTGTTCCTCGACCACCGCGATCAGGCGGTTCCACTGGATCTGGCGCTGGATCGTCGCGAGCGCCCCGGTTTCCTTGCTCATCACGCGGCCTCCTGCGTCAGGTCGAGATAGCCGAGCCCATCCATGCGGCACGTCCAGGCGGGCCCGATCAGCGTGCTGGTCTCCGCCTCCGCCACGATGGCGGGGCCGTGGACCGTGGCGCCGGGGTTCATGTGCTCGCGGTCATAGACGGGCCATTCGGTCACTTCGCCGGTTGCCGTGTCGCGCACCATCTGGGTGCGGATCGGCTTGGGCGCGGGCGCGTCGGCCACGGAAGCGGCGGGGTCGACATGGGCTTCGACCGTGCGGACGGTGACGGCGAAGGAGAGGATCTCCACATCCGACCCCGGCACCGGCCGGTCGTAGAAGCGGGTGTATTCCGCGTCGTATTCGGCACGGATGGCGGCGACATCGGCCGCGGTCAGCGCGCGTGGCGGCAGGTGCACCGCGATCTCATGCCCCTGGCCGACATAACGCATGTAAGCGATGCGGGTCTCCTCGACCGGTGCACCAAAGGCACCTTCGCTCACCACCTGCGTCGCCTCGGCCGACATCGACGACAGCAGCCCGTTCACGGCGGCGAGGTCGAAGGAGCCGAAGCGCTGATACAGCGACTTCACGACTTCATACGCCACCGGCGCGCGCAGGAAGCCGATCGCCGAGCCCACACCCGCGCCCGACGGCACCAGCATGCGCTTCACGCCGATCTTCTCGCACACCCGGTAGCCATGCACCGGACCACCGCCGCCGAAGGCGATGACGAAGCGGCCCTCATAGCCCTTGCCGGATTCGATGGCGTGGACGCGCGCGGCGTTCGCCATGTTCTCATCGACCATCTCGACCACGCCGAGACCGGCCATCTCGCCGGAGAGCGCGAGCTTGCCGCCGACATGCTCAGCGAGTGCGGCGACGGACAGTTCCGGCTTCAGCGGCAGCGACCCGCCGGCGAAGAGCGAGGGCTCATAGCGGCCGAGCGACAGGTTCGCATCCGTCACCGCCGGATGCGTGCCACCGCGGCCATAGCAGGCCGGGCCCGGATCGGCGCCCGCCGATTCCGGCCCGACCTGGATGCGGCCCATGCTGTCCACCTGGGCGATGGAGCCACCGCCGGCGCCGATCTCCACCATCTCGATCACGGGGATGCGCAGCGGCAGGCCGGAGCCCTTCTTGAAGCGACCGACGCGGGCCACTTCAAACGTGCGGGACGCCTGCGGGCGGAAATCGTCGATCAGGCAGACCTTCGCGGTGGTGCCGCCCATGTCGAAGGACAGCACCTTGTCGAAGCCGCGCTGCTTCGCGACGAAGGCGGAGAAGATCGCCCCGCCCGCCGGCCCGGATTCCACCAGGCGGATCGGGAAGCGCGAGGCGGTCTCGATGGTGGTCAGCCCGCCGCCCGACAGCATCAGGAAGATCGGGCAGGTCAGTCCCGCCGCGCGCAGCCCCACTTCCAGCCGGCCGAGATAGGAGGCCATCAGCGGCTGCACATAGGCGTTGGCGACGGTGGTGGAGAAACGTTCCCATTCACGCATCTCGGGCGAGACATCGCTCGACAGCGAAACCTTCACCTCGGGCCACATCTCCTTCACGATCTCGGCCGCGCGGATCTCGTGCGCGGGGTTCACGAAGGCGTGCAGGAAGCCGATGGCGAGGCTCTCGATGCCTTCGCCCTTCAGGAATTCCACCTGGGCGCGCACCGCCGCCTCATCGAGCGGCAGCAGCACCTTGCCCGTATTGTCCAGCCGCTCCGGCACGGCCACGCGCCAGCGGCGGCGCACCAGCGGCTGGGGCAACTCGATGTTCAGGTCGTACTGGTCGTAGCGCGCCTCATTGGCCAGCGCGAGCACGTCGCGGAAGCCCTCGGTCGTGATCAGCGCGGTCTTGGCACCCTTGCGCTCGATGATCGCATTGGTCGCGAGCGTCGTGCCATGGATCAGCAGATCCAGGTCGGCGGCCGCCATGCCCGCCTTGGCGAGAACCTGCGTCACCCCTTCCAGCACGCCTTTCTCGGGCGCGGCGGGGGTGGTGAGGACTTTCGCGGTCCAACGCTGCTCGCCCTTCTCGATGGCGAGGTCGGTGAAGGTGCCGCCAATGTCAACGGCGAGGCGTGCTTTGGCCATGTCGGATGTCATGCTGTCCCGGAAGGGTGAAATCGGAAGCCGCGGGCATGCATACCCCGCGCGGCCGGAGACCAGAAGAGCGCCGCCAGGCCATTCTGCCATGCCCGGTCCGGCATGGCCGGTGCCCTGCCCGCGACAGGGCAGGCCCCGCCCAGAAGGCGGGCAGCACTACTGCGCCGCTTCCGCCGCCCAGCGCTGCACCACGGCGCAGGCGACGGCGAAATCCTCCATCCGCATGGATTCCTGCGGATTGTGGCTGCCATTCTGGTTGCGCACGAACAGCATGCTCGACGGGATCTTCGCCTCGGCGAAGGATGCCGCGTCATGGCCCGCGCCCGAGGCCATCTCCAGATGCGCGACGCCCAGCGCCGCTGCCGCGCGCTCCAGCCCCGCGCGGATCTCCGGGTCCATGATGGCGGCGCGGCTGCCCGTCTCGGGGCCGCAGTCGAAGCGCACGCCGTGGCGGGCCTCGATGTCCTCCATGAAGCGGTGCAGCGCCTCGAACATCAGGTCGCAGGCATGGGGGGAGACGCTGCGCACATCGAGCTGGAAGGTCGCCTCCCCCGCGATCTTGGTGAAGCCGGCCTCGGCCGTGGTCGCCATGGTGCAGAAGGTGCAGACCAGCACGTGGCCCATGGTGTCGAGCCGGCACCATTCCTCATCCATGCGGTGGACCAGTTCGGCCAGCGCCGCGGCCGCATCGCGGCGGTATTTGCGCGGCGTCGCGCCGGAATGGTTGTACTCGCCGATCACGCGGCCCTGGCGCAGGCGCCGGCTGCCGGGGATGCCGGTGACGATGCCGATGGGCACCTGCTCGGTGTCCAGAACCGGCCCCTGTTCGATATGCAGTTCCAGGTAGCCCGCGACGTTGTGCGGGCCGAGCGCGTGCTCGCCGCGCGCCACCGCCTCCGGGTCGAAGCCTTCCTCGCGCATATGGTCGGCCAGGCTGCGGCCGGAATCCTGCCGGCAGATCTGCAGCCCATCCGGCTTGAACAGGCCAAGCGCCATGCGCGAGCCGGGATAGGATACCGGGAACCAGGCGCCGGCTTCCTCGGCGCGGATCGCCATGACGGTGATGTCGCGCCCGGGGACGAGGCCCGCGCGCTTCATCCCCGCCACCGCGGCAAGCCCGGCCAGCACGCCCGCCGCGCCATCGTAGTTGCCGCCCTCGCGGACGGAATCGAGATGGCTGCCGATGAGGATGCGCTTCGCCGCGCGGTCCGTGCCCGGCAGCGTCATGTAGAGATTGCCCGCGACATCGTTGCTGCATTCGAGGCCGAAGCGCTCCGCCGCCGCGCGCACCAGCGCATGGGCCATGCGTTCGCCGGGGCCATAGGCCTCGCGCGTCACGCCCTCCCCATCCGTGCTGCCGGCCCTGAGCCCCGTGAAGAGTTCCTCGGCGAGTTCCACATCCGGGGTCAGGTTCGGCAGCATCGTCGTGATTCCTGGTTCAGTGCAGGCTTACAGCATCGACCGCACGCGGCCACCATCCACGCGGACCATCGAACCGGTGATGTAGGAGCCGGTCTCGCCCGCGAGGAAGGCGCCCATCGGGCCGTATTCGTTCGGCTCGCCCACCCGGCCCGCCGGGACTTCCTTGCCGGCGCGCGCGATTTCCTCGTCGACCGTCGTGCCGGCCTTCTCGGCGCGGGATGCGGCGGTCTGGGTGATGCGGTCGGTGCGGATCGACCCCGGCGCCAGCACGTTCATCGTCACGCCATCGGCCGCGACCTCGCCCGAGAGCGTCTTCAGCCAGGCCCAGATCGACGCGCGCAGCGTGTTCGACAGCGCGAGGAACGGGATCGGATGCTGCATGCCCGAGGAACCGACGACAATCACGCGGCCCCATTTCTGCGCGCGCATCGCCGGCATCAGCTTCATGGTGATGCGGATCGGCGAGACCACGATGTTCTGGAACCACTTCACCATGTCCGCTTCCTTCATCTCGGAAGCGGTGCAGGGCGGCGGGCCGCCGTGGTTCAGCACCAGGATGTCCACCCCGCCCATCGCGGCCACGGCGGCATCGGCGAGCTTGTCCATCTCCTCGCCCGAGGACACGTCGGCCGGCACCACGGTCACCGCCGGGGCGCCGAGCGCCTTGAGATCCGCCGCGGCCTTCTCCATCGCGGCCACGTCGCGCCCGCTGATGGTCAGCACCGTGCCTTCGGCCGCCAGCGCGTCGGCGATCGACCGCCCGAGCCCCTTGGCGCCGCCCATGACCAGGGCGCGCTTGCCCTTCAGACCAAGATCCATGCTCAACCCTCCCGAAACCGGCTGCGAAAATGGGTGCGGACCCTGCCCCCTCCCCCGCCCCCTGGCAAGACGGGCGGTGCCGGGCCATGGTGCGGCCCGTTGATCCGAATCAAAGCAGGAACCGTTCCATGGCCAAGCCCACTGTCCTGGTCACGCGCAAACTGCCCGATGGCGTGCAGGACAAGCTGGCCGCGACCTTCGACGCCCGGCTGAACCCGCGGGACGACGCCTGGTCGGGCGACGGGGCGGAGATCGTCCGCCGCGCGGCCGAAGCCAAGGCAGCCGGCATCCTCTGCGCCGCCGGCGATGCGCTGACCGCCACGACCATCGCCGCCCTGCCCGACAGCGTGCGCATCATCGCCACCTTCTCCGTCGGCACCGACCATATCGACCTGCCCGCGGCGAAGGCCCGGGGCATCGCCGTCGCGAACACGCCGGACGTGCTCTCCTTCGCGACCGCCGAGATCGCCTTCACCCTGATGCTCATGGCCGCGCGCCGTGCCGGCGAAGGCGAGCGCCTGGTCCGCGCCGGCGCCTGGACCGGCTGGGCGCCCACGCAGCTCATGGGGACGACGCTGGAAGGCAAGACGCTCGGCGTCCTCGGCTTCGGGCGCATCGGGCGGGAGCTCGCGCAGATGGCGCGCGGGATGCGCATGGCGATCCACTACCGCAACCGCAGCCGCGTCGCGCCCGAACTGGAGGAGGGCGCGATCTATCACGACAATGACGACAGCTTCCTCGGCGCGATCGACGTGCTGTCCATGCACATCCCGGGCGGCGCGGAAACGCGGCAATGGCTCGATGCCGAACGCATCGCCAAGCTGCGACGCGGCGCCATCGTGGTGAACACCGGCCGCGGCACCACCGTGGATGACGCGGCGCTGATCGCCGCGCTGCGCTCGGGCCACCTCGCCGCCGCCGGCCTCGATGTCTATGACGGCGAACCGCGCGTGCATCCGGGCTACCTCACGCTGGAGAACGTCGCCCTGCTGCCGCATCTCGGTTCCGCCACCGTCGAGACGCGCCAGGCCATGGGCGACCGCTGCATCGAGAACCTCGCCGCCCTGCTGATCGAGGGGCGCGAGCCGCCCTTCCGCGTCGCCTGACCTTCCCCACGCAAGGACACCACCATGCATTTCGACTTCCGCAACATCCCGCATGAGCAGGCCTACAAGCTCGTCGTCGCCTCGGTGGTGCCGCGCCCCGTCGCCTGGGTCGTCACCCAGGACCGCGACGGCAACGTCAACGCCGCGCCGTATTCGTTCTTCAACGCCTTCTCGAGCAACCCGGTGATCATCGGCATCGGCTGCGGGCCGCGCTCGCCCGGCTCGCCCAAGGACACGCTCGCCAATATCGAGGCGACGGGGCAGTTCGTGGTGAACCTCGTTTCCGCGCCCACCGCCGAGCAGATGAACATCACCGCCATCGACTTCCCCGCCGGCGTGAACGAGATCGAGCAGGCCGGGCTGACTACCGCGCCGAGCGCCGTGGTGAAGGTGCCGCGCATCGCCGAGAGCCCGGTCGCGCTGGAATGCGAGATCTTCCAGTTCGTCCCTGCCGGCCACCACACCATCGTCATGGGCCGCGTCGTCGCCGAATATGTGCGCGACGACTGCGTGATGGACGCGTCGAAATTCTACCTCGACACGCCCAAGCTGGAACTCGTCGGGCGCATGCATGGCCGCGGCTGGTATGCGCGGACCACCGACCGCGTCGAGATCCCGCGCATCGCCCTGTCGGATTGGGAATCGCGGAAAAAGTAACTGCCGAGTAACAGGCGACGTTTCGACGCCGTTGCTCTCTTGCAATCGCCCGCGCCTGCCTCACACTCCGGGGAGAAGGCGCGGGACCTTCGGCCCGCGCGACGACCACCTCACGACTTCCAGCGTGCCGAAAGGACGAGACATGACCCTCACCCGTCGTGCCCTGCTCGCTGGCCTTGCCGCCGGCGCCGCCGCACCCGCCGCCCTGGCCCAGGCCGCACCGCTGCTCAAGAAGCCGATCCCCAGCACGGGCGAACTCATCCCCATCATCGGCCTCGGTTCCGCCCGGCGGTATGAGGAAGCGCGGACCGAGGCCGACATGGCCCCGCTGCGCGACACTTTCCGCCGCTTCCGCGAACTCGGCGGCACCGTGGTGGACACCGCGCCCTCCTACGGCAATGCCGAGGGGATCATGGGCGACATCATCGCCGATCTCGGCATCCGCCGGGACCTGTTCATCGCCACCAAGGTCGGCGTGGACAATATCGAGCAGGGCCGCGCGCAGATCGCGGAATCCTTCCGCAAGCTGCGCACCGACCGCATCGACCTGCTGGCCGTGCACAATCTGCGCGACATCACCAATGAGCTCGCCTATCTGCGCGAGCTGAAGCAGGCGGGCCGTATCCGCTACGTCGGCGCCACCACCTCCTTCGACCGGCAATACGAAGCCTTCGAGCAGATGATGCGGCGCGAGACGCTGGATTCGATCCAGATCGACTACGCGCTCGACAACCGCAACGCCGCCGAGCGCGTCATCCCGCTCGCCGCCGAACGCGGCATGGCGGTCTTCATCAACCTGCCCTTCGGCCGCGGCAGCGTCTTCCGCGCGACCCAGGGCAAGGAGCTGCCTGCCTGGGCCGCCGAGATCGACGTCACGACCTGGGCGCAGTTCATGCTGAAGTACCTCGTCTCCCACCCCGCCGTGACCTGTGCGGTGCCGGGCATGGCGCAGGCGCGGTACGTGGACGACAACCTCAAGGCGGCGCAGGGCCGTATGCCCGATGCCGCGATGCGCCGCCGGATGGAGCAGTTCATCGATGGCCTCTGACCCCGCCGCCGCCATTCCGGCGGGCGGGGTGCTTCAAGGCCTTCTGGGACGTGTGATCGACATCCGCCCCGGGGAAGCGCGCGCCCTCGCCTGGTCCTGGCTCTACGTCTTCGCGCTCTTCCTCGCCTATTACGTGCTTCGTCCCATACGGGACGAGCTGGGCGTCGCGGGCGGGGTGCGCAACCTGCCCTGGCTGTTCACCGGGACACTGCTGGCGATGCTCGCGGCCAATCCGCTGTTCGCCTATGCGGTGCGGCGCTGGCCGCGCGAGACCTTCATCGCCATCGCCTACCGCTTCTTCATGCTGAACCTGCTGGTCTTCATGGTGCTGCTGATGGTGGCGACGCCCGAGCAGCATGTCTGGATCGGCCGGGCCTTCTTCATCTGGACCTCGGTCTTCAACCTGTTCGTCGTCTCGGTCTTCTGGTCCTTCATCGTCGATGTCTTCGACGCGGAACAGGGCAAGCGGCTGTTCGGCTTCCTCGCCGCCGGCGCGACGCTGGGCGGCATCGCGGGCTCGGCGCTGACCTCGGGCTTCGTCGAGCATGTCGGACAGAATTGGCTGCTGCTCGCCTCCATCCTGCTGCTGGAAGTCGCGGTCTTCTCGGTGCGCCGCCTGTCGCGCATCACCGATGCATTCCATCAGTCGGTACAGGGGGACGACCCGCACCGCCCGCTCGGCGGGGGCATCTTCGCGGGCCTGACGCATACGCTGCGCTCGCCCTACCTGCTCGGCATCGCGGTGTTCATCCTGCTCTATTCGATCACCTCCACGGTGCTCTACTTCCAGCAGGCGAGCATCGCCGAGACGCATTTCACCAGCCGCGCCGCGCGCACCGCCTTCTTCGCCGACATCGACTTCTGGGTGAACACGCTGACGCTCGGCCTCCAGCTCTTCCTGACGGGGCGGCTGACGGCCTGGCTCGGTGTGGCGATCATGCTCGCGATCCTGCCGGCGCTGTCCGTCTTCGGCTTCGCGGCGCTCGCCACCTGGCCGAGTGTCGCGGTCTTCGTCGTCGTGCAGGTGGCGCGGCGCGTCTCCAACTTCGCCCTCGCCCGGCCGACGCGGGAAGTGCTGTTCACCGCCGTCCCGCGCGAGGACCGCTACAAGGCCAAGAACTTCATCGACACCGTGGTCTATCGCGGCGGGGACCAGGTCGCGGCCTGGTCCTATGCGGGGCTGATCGCGCTGGGCCTCAGCCTGACCGGCATCGCCGCGGCCGCGGTGCCGATCTGCATCGCCTGGGCGGGGTTGAGCCTCTGGCTCGGCTGGCAGCAGCAGCGGATGGAGAAGCAGGCGACCTGAACCGCTGGACACCGCGCCGCGCAGCCGTCAGCCTGGGTCGCAAATCGGCGGCCCGGCAAGGGTCCGCGCCGGAGAGGAAAGTCCATGCCCCATCTCAGCCTATCGCGGCGGAGCCTACTGCTGCTCGCCGCCACCCTGCCCATGCCTGCCCTGGCGCAGAGCTATCCGGACCGTCCGCTGCGCTTCGTCATTCCCTGGCCGCCGGGCGGGACCAACGACATTGTCGGCCGGCTCGTCTCGGACGGGTTGGCGCATCGCCTCGGCCAGCCCGTGGTGATCGAGAACCGTGGCGGCGCCGGTGGTGCCCTGGGCGCGGAGGTGGTCGCGAAATCCGCACCCGACGGCTACACGCTGCTACTCGGCGGGTCGGGCAGCCTCACCATCAACCAGCTCGTCCGCAAGCGCCTGCCCTATGACCCCGCGACCGCCTTCGCGCCGGTGGGCATGATCGGCAGCGGGGCGAACGTCATCATCGTCCATCCCTCCGTCCCCGCGACCAATCTTCGCGAGTTGCAGGCGGTGGCGCGGGGCGCCAACCCGCCACTGAACTACGCGTCCCCCGGTGTCGGCAGCACCGGCCATGCCGCGGGCGCGCTGATCACCCAGGTGCTGGGCGCCGAGATGCAGCATGTCCCCTATCGCGGCACCGGCCCGGCGATGAACGATGTCGTCGCCGGCCGCATCCAGGTCTTCACCAACGCCCTGGCCCCCATGCAGCCGCAGATCGAGGCCGGGACGGTGCGCGCGCTCGCGATCGCGGGCACGCGCCGCAACGCCGCCCTGCCCAACGTGCCGACCACCGGCGAGGCCGGCTTCCCGGACATCCAGGCCGCGACCTGGTACGCGCTGTTCACCACGGGCGGCACGCCCGCCGACCGCGTGCAGAAGCTGTTCGAGGCGTTGTCCGCGACGCTCGCCGATTCCGACATCCGCCGGAAGCTGGAGGATGGCGGTCTCGACGTGGAACCGAGCGCAAGCCCCGCCGCCTTCGCCCGCTTCGTCGCCGAGGATGCGGCACGGTGGGAACCCGTGGTGCGGCGGGCGGGCGTCAGCGTCGAGTGATGAGGAGGTTGGAGGAGGTGCCGACCTTCTCTGGATTGTACCTCCCCAGAGGCTGAAGGGCTTTCCTGACTGTCCCGATGCTTCCGCTGTGGAGGGGGGGGGGGGGGGGGGGGGGGGGGGGCCGGGCCCCCCCCACCCCCCCAACGCCCAGCTGGCCCCACAAGATATGATGCGCGGCAGGCGGGGGGGTGTCGG
>JAYSDS010000059.1:0-16744 GCA_041914265.1 Roseomonas sp. | reverse complement strand
GCAAACCTCCTTTTGGTACCGCGCCTGCCTGTCGGAATGATGCCGAGACCCGCACCCGCGCACGAAAGGCGCCCCTCCGGCCCGCCACCCTCTCATCGGGCCGACCTTCGCTGAGATGAGCCCCGACGAGAAGCAAGCCCGCTCTCCGGGACCTTCCGCCCCTTGCGACATCTCCGCGTTCCGTCAGGATGGGCTTCAGGGACAAGGAACGCATCCATGATTGCACGCCGCCACCTGGCGCTCGCGGCAATGCCGCTGCTTGCTCGCCCCGCCCTCGCCCAGGGCGCGCCATGGCCGAACCGCACCATTCGCCTGATCGTCCCCTGGCCGCCCGGCCAGGCGACCGACCTGGTCGGCCGTATCATGGCGCAGAGCCTGTCGCAGAGCCTCGGCCAGCAGGTAGTGCCGGAGAACAAGCCGGGCGCCGGCGGATCGATCGGCACCGACTTCGTCGCGAAGGCGGCGCCCGATGGCTACACGCTGCTCGCCGCCTCGATCGGGCCGATCTCCTTCGGGCCGCTGTTGCAGCGCCTGCCCTATGATGTCGAACGCGACCTCGCGCCGATCGCGACCTTCTCGGGTTCGCCCTACTTCCTCGTCGTGCGCGCCGACAGTCCGGCGCAGGACGCGCGCGGGCTGATCGACCTGCTGAAGCGCGAACCCGGCAAGCGCAGTTATGCCTCCTCGGGCGTCGGCGGTGCGCAGCACCTGCTGACCGCGCTGCTGGTCGCCCGCACCGAGGTCGATGTGCTGCACGTCCCCTTCCAGGGCAGCGGCCCCGCCATGGCGGCCCTGCTCGGCGGCCAGGTGGATTTCGCGATCGAGACGCTGGCCGCCGCCGCCGGGCTGATCCGGGAGGGCAAGCTGCGCGCGCTGGGGTCGACCGTCGGCCGCCGCACCCCGCTGATGCCGGAGGTCCCGCCCCTCGCCGAGGCGCTCGACCTGCCGGGCTACGACTATATCGGCTGGATCGGGATGATGGCGCCGGCGGCGACCCCGCGGCCGATCCTCGACCGGCTCTCGACCGAGCTCGCCACGGCTTCGACCCTGCCGGAGACGCAGCAGCGGCTCGCGGCGATCGGCACGGAATCGATCCCGCGCAACCCGGACGAGTTCCGCTCCCTGCTCGCCCAGCAGCGCGAGGCCTTCGGGGCCGTCATCCGACAACTCGGCATCCGCCCCGACTGATCAACGACGACAAGGAAACGCCCATGACCCGCTCCGTCGGCCATCTCCTGGCCGAAAGCCTCGCCGCCCACGATGTGGATCTCCTCTATTGCGTGCCGGGTGAATCCTATCTCGGCCTGACCGATGCGCTGACCGAGTTCCCGCAGATCCGCCTGGTGGTTTGCCGGCATGAAGGCGGGGCGGGCTTCATGGCCGCGGCCGATGGCCGCATGCGGGACGGGCGCGCCGGCGTCGTGCTGGTGTCGCGCGGGCCCGGCGTGACGAACGCGATGATCGCGCTGCACACCGCCTATCACGACGCGACGCCGCTCGTGATCCTGATCGGCCATGTGGAACGCAAGGATGTGGGCCGCCTCGCCCTGCAGGAGCAGAACTACTCCCGCCTGCTCGCCGACGTGACCAAGGGCGTGTTCGAGGTCATCCAGCCCATCCAGGCGAGCGAGGTGATCGCCCGTGCCTTCCACCTCGCCCAGTCCGGTACGCCGGGCCCGGTCGCGGTCATCCTGCCCGAGGACATCTTCGACGAACCGGCCGAGGGTCCGGTGGTGGCACCGCGCACCCTGCCCCGCCCCGGCCCGCGCGCCGAGGACCTCGATGCGCTCGCCGAGATGCTGGCCAATGCCGAACGCCCGTTGATCCTGGTGGGCGGAGCGATGGCGGTGGGTGGGGAACAGGCGCTCACCGACCTCAATCGCCTGGCGGAGGCCTGGGCGCTGCCGATCAGCCCGACCCATCGCCGCCCGCACCTGTTCGACGCGCATCACCCGAACTACGCCGGTTACATGGGCATCCGCGTGCCCAAGCCGCTGATCGAGGAGATGAAGAAGGCCGACCTGATGGTCTGCCTTGGCGAGCGGCTGTCGGACAGCATCAGCCAATCCTACACCTTCCCCGCCGCGCCCGATCCGCAGCTTCCCCTGGTCCAGGTCTGGCCCGACCCGAACGAGATCGGCCGGGTCTGGCGCGTGGACCTGCCCATCGCCGCCGACCCGCATGCGGTCATCCGCGGCCTGCTCGCCCGCAACGCCCCGGAGGCCAGCGAGGCCCGCAAGCGCTGGGTGAAGGGCCTGAACACCATCCACCGTTCCCTGCTGGCGCCCGAATGGGACCGGATGGAGGACGGGGTGAATTTCGGCGCGGTCTGCGCGGCGATGGTCCGCCACATCCCGGACGACGCGGCCGTGACGTCCGATGCCGGGAATTTTGGCTCCTTCCTGCACAGATATTTTCCATTCAGGCAAAGCCATGTGTTTCTTGCCTCAAATGTAGGCGCCATGGGCTCGGCCGTTCCGATGGCCGTGGCCGCTGCCCTGCGCCGCCCCGGCAAGCGGGCGGTCGCCTTCGTGGGCGATGGCGGCATCCTGATGACCGGCAACGAGATCGCCACCGCCCGGCGCGAGGGCGTGGCGCCGATCATCATCCTGTCCGACAATTCCACCTACGGCACCATCGGGATGCACCATGAAGGCCGCTATCCCGGCCGCCCCTACGACCAGGCGACGCGGCTGGTGAACCCGGATTTCGTGGCCTGGGCGAAGTCCTTCGGTGCCGCCGCCTTCGACATCCGCACCGAGGAAGACATCGAACCGATCCTGGCCGAGGCCTTCGCTGTGACCGACCGGCCGGTCGTGGTGCATGTGACGTCCTCGGCGGTCCAGGCGTCTGCCTGGCGGAAGCGGAGCATGCCGCTGCCGGTCGCCTGATCGGGGCGGGCCGATGATTGGAGGGGCTTTGCCCCTCCAAACCACCCCACCAAAGACCGAAAGGCCTTTGGAAACCTCGACCTGGTGCGGGGCAGGACAGGCATTCCCGACATCCGGCCTCGTCCCGACCATGGCGCATCTCGTGCGTTTGCCATGCCAACCGATCAGCCGTGCCGGGCGCCGGGTGACGGTTTCCAAAGGCCTCTCGGCCTTTGGCGGGGTGAGGTTTGGAGAGGGGCAGGGCCCCTCTCCATTCCGTCGTTGCCGCGAACTCGCGCATGCCCGCCTGCAAGGGCTTTATGCCGCCTTTGCGCGAACCCCCAGCGCTTCGCATGGCGCCTTGACGCCGTTGCCTCCGATAGAGGCGCGTCGCCCGATGGATGGGCGATGGGCTGATCGCTGACGCGGCATGGCCCTTGCTTGCTGTTTCGTCGCGCTCCGGCATCGGAATGGAGTGCCGGTGGATCGAAAGTCGGGAGCCGATCCGCTGGCGTGCCGGGGCATTGCGTCACAGGAAAGGAACGGACCTTCAGGCATGAGAAAGACACTCGCAGGCCTTCTGCTCGGACTGGGCCTCGCCATGGGCGCCACGCCCGCCAAGGCGCAGATCGAGCTGGGATCGGGCTTTTCGATCACCGGCACCGCGACCGGCGCGACGGACTACGTGTTCCGCAACATCAGCCAGACCAATAACCGGCCCGCGATCCAGGGCAGCCTCGAGCTGTCGCACGAGATCGGCTTCTATATTGGCACCTTCGCCAGCAATGTCGCCTTTCCGAACACCAATGCCCGGCAGGAAGTCGATGCGATCGGTGGCTTCCGCCACACCATCAACGACTTCACCTTCGACATCAGCGCGATCTACTACGGCTATCCGGGCTATTCCGCGCAGCCGGGCCAGTATGAGATCGGCTTCTTCGAGACCATGCTGAAGCTGAAATACGCGCTGGACCCCGTGACCTTCGTCGGCACCGCCGCCTGGTCGCCGGATTATTTCGGCTCCTCCGGCGATGGCGTGTGGCTCGAAGGCGGGATCGACGTGAAGCTGCCAATCCACGACATCGTCATCTCGGGCCGCCTTGGCTATCAGTGGATCGAGAACAATGCGCGCTTCGGGGCGCCCGACTACTTGGCCTACAGCATCTTCGTGACCGTGCCGATCGCCTATGGCTTCTCGGCCGCGGTGGGCTTCTACGGCACGGATATCAGCCAGTCGCAATGCGGCGGGTTGAAGGTGTGCGACAACCGCGTCCTCGCCTCGATCTCCTTCACGTTCTGATGGTGCCTCGGGCAGCGGGCATCCGCACCGCCTGATTACCCGGCTACCTGCGCGGCAGGATTGGAGGGGCCTTGCCCCTCCAAGCCACCCCAGCAAAGGCCGAAAGGCCCTTGCGAACCTCGACTTGGCGTTGGGCCGCACTGACAGGATCGGCGCCGAGACCCGCTTTTTGCGCACGAAGCGCGCTGTGAGGGTTCGATGCCCGGCCCCGCGCCCAGCACCAGGTGCCGGCGGTCCAGGCCATACAATGGCCTGGCGGGGTAAGGTTCGGAGAGGGGCGGCGCCCCTCTCCGGTCTGACCTTCGCGGATCCAGGCCGCCCTTCAGGCAAGCGCCAGCTTGCGCTCGTCCAGCACCACCTGCGGCAGGTCATAGGCCATCAGGGCCGCATGGAGCCGCGGCAGGTCGGCCTCGAACAAGCCGCGGGTGATGCCGGCCGCGATGCGCGGCGCGGCAATGGACATGGCGTTGATCGACGCCCCCGATGGCCCGAAGGACATGCTCGTCCCGATGCCGAAGAGGTGGATGTCGCGGATCCAGGCCGTCTCGCCCGGCCGCCTCTCCACGAAGGCATAGTCCGGGCCGAGATACGGAAACATGCCGAGCCGCTCATTCGCTTCTTCAGCCGGCGGCGTGTAGCGATCCGCCCACAGCGCGATGTTGTCCGCGCAGCCCTGCAGCATCGGCACGGCGTGGGGGTCCATGCGCACGCCGGTGCCGCCGATGGCGAAGTCGGCCGTGAAGGCGCCGCGCGCCGTCTCCAGCACCACGCGCCCGCCTTCCGCCCGCGCCCCGGTCCAGGGCCGGCCGACATGCATGGTGAAGTTGGGGAAGGCGTTGGCGCGATCGTAGGTGTCCTGCGCGAAGCCCTCCCGCATGCCGAGGATCTTCGCCATGAAGCGCCAGCGCCATTCATCCGGCATGTCGCCCATGTGCCGCAGGAAGCCGGCGAAGGTCAGCCAGCGATAGGGCTGGACCACCATCGGTTCGGCGCGCCGGCAGAACAGATGCACCTCCGCCGCGCCTGCCTCGAGCGCCACCGCCGCATTGTCGAAGGCCGAGGCGCCGGCGCCCAGCACCGCCACGACCTTCCCGCGCAGCGCGGCGAAATCGATCTCCTCCCAGGCATGGGCGCGCAGGTGCCGCGGCAGCGCCTCGACGAAATCCGGCATCCAGCAGCGGCCAACACCGATCTGCCCGGTGGCCAGCACTACCTTGCGGGCGAGCATCGGTCCTTCGTTCGTCTCGACCGACAGGCAGGGCAGCCCGTCATCGGTGCGCGCCGGCGCGATGCGCCCGGCGGTGACGCCGTTGCGCACCGGGATGTCCGTGATCCGGCGGAACCAGACCAGGTAGTCGTTCCACAATTCCTTGGGGATCAGGCGCATCGCCTCGAAAGACGCCGCCCCCCACTGCGCCTCGTGCCAGGCTTGGTAGGTGAGCGAGGGGATGCGCAGGTCCGGCCCCGTCTGGTCCTTCAGCGAGCGCAGCGTGCGCATCCGGGCATAGGTGACCCAGGGTCCCTCCCGCCCCGCCGGCGCGCTGTCGATGACGAGGAGGTTGTCCACCTTGTCGCGCTTCAGCGCGAAGGCGACGGCAAGGCCACCCTGCCCGCCGCCGACGACGAGGCAGTCGAGCACCGGGCGGCCGCCGGCGGTCTTGGGTTCCAGCCAGGCGGGCCGCGGATGAGCGGTCAGTTCCAGGTCGCGGATGACGTCGGCTTCGAGGTCGAGCAGCGTGCGTGGTGCGGTCATAATCGTCCAGTGGCGCGGGCGGGGATGCCGCCCGTCAAGGTCCCGGCAGGGATCAGGAATTCGGTGGGTCGATCAGGCTCACATGGGCGGCGACGACCCGCCAGCCTTCCGGGAAACGCACCCAGGATTGCTGCTGGCGCCCGATCTTCGTGCTGCCGTCCCGCCGGAACGTGATGGATGCCGTCGCGAAGTCCCGGCCATAGGTGGTGATGGAGGTCCGCAGCACCTCCCGAGCCAGGCCGACCGGGGAGCGCGCGGCACGGAAGGCGGCGATCTCCGCCGCGCCGAACAGGTTCTCCCCACCGCCGAAGCGCACCGTGCCGGGGCTCTCCCAGAAGAGTTCATCGAGGACGGGCACATCATTCGTGACGAGGGCGGTCTCGTAGCGGGCGAAGACGGCTTCGACCTCCGCCTTCACCTCGGGGATATCGATCTCCATGAACCTCAGACTCCGAAGGATGCAACAGGGGCGCGCGCGGCGCCGCTGCGTTCCAGCATGCGGGCGGCCCGCAGCGCCAGATCCTCCCGCCAGGCGGGCGCGATGACCTGCACGGCGAGCGGCAGGCGCTGCCCCGCCGGCCAGAGCGGCACGGCGACGACGGGCAGGCCGATGAAGGAGATGGGCTGGGTGTAGACGCCGATATTCGGCCGCAGCGGCAACTCGACGCCGTCCAGCATGACCGTCTGCGTGCCGAGCGGCGGCGCCGACATCGGCGTGGCGGGCGCGAGCAGGATGTCGTGGCGTTCGAACAGCGCCGCGGCCTGCTCGGCGAACCAGCGGCGGAAGCGCTGTGCCGCCTGCACCCCGGATGCGGGCAGCAGCGCCCCGGCGATCAGCCGGTCGCGCACCGCGGGGTCGAAGTCGGCCGGACGGCTGCGCAGGCGGGCGGCGTGGAACTCCGCCGCCTCGGCCATGGTGATGAGGAAGGCGGCGCCGCGCGCGCGCTCCGCCTCGGGCAGTTCCGCTTCCGCCGTCACGCCCAGCGCGGCGCAGGCGATGTCGAGCGCCGCGTCGCTCTCCATCATCCGGTGGCGCCCGAACCAGCCGCCGAGGCGGGCGATGCGCAGCCCGTCGATGCCGGCCTCGAACCCCGTCCCGACCGGATCGGGCGCGCGCCGCGAACAGCCCGGATCGCGCAGGTCCCCGCCCTGCATCGCGTCGTAGGAGGCGACGAGGTCGCGTACCGACCGTGCCAGCGGCCCGACATGATCGAGCGCCGTGACGAAGGGAAAGCTGCCCCCGCGCGTCAGCCGCCCATAGGTCGGCTTCAGCCCGAAGGTGCCGCAGAAGGAAGACGGAACGCGGATCGACCCGTTGGTGTCGGAGCCCAAGGCGATGGCCGCCAGACCGCCCGCCACCGCCCCGCCCGATCCGCCCGACGACCCGCCCGTCATGCGCGTCACGTCATGCGGGTTGCGGGATGGCCCGTCATGCGCGTTCTCGCCGGTGAAGTCATAGGCGTATTCGCCCATGTTCAGCCCGCCGAGCAGCAGCGCGCCCGCTTCTTCCAGCCGCGTCACGAGCGTCGCATCGGCCCCGGCCGGCGGCAGGTCCCGGTTGATGCGCGACCCCGCCCGCGTCGGCAGCCCGGCGATGTCGAACAGGTTCTTCACCGCGAAGGGCGCGGCGGCGAGCGGCGGCAGTGCCGCTCCCGCGGCCCGCGCCGCGTCGAGCGTCGCCGCACGGGCACGGGCGCGCGCGGCGGTGACATCGGTGAAGGCGTTCAGCACCGGGTTGCGCGCGGCGATGCGCGCGACCGCCGCCTCGGCGATCTCCACCGCACTCGCCTCGCCCGCGCGGAAGGCCGCCGCGATGCCCGTCGCATCGCGGTCGAGCAGCGTATCGAGGCTCATCGGCCTGGCTCGAAGACCGGGGCGGGCTCCACCGAATCCGGCAGCGGGAAAGCCTGGAGCGAGGCCGCGATCGCCCCGGCCACGCGCAGATTGGCGAGCACCGCCGCGCGCCAGGCCGGGTCCATCGGAATGCCGGTCGCCGGCAAAAGGGCGTCGAGCAGCGCCTCGGGGTCGGGGGGTGTCGGGTCGGGCATGGGCAAGGTTCCGGCGTCTCGGTCCTGTATGCAATCGTCGATGCAAACACCGCGCCGGATGGTTGCGACCTCCACCGCCCAGCCCCTAGGCTCCCCCCAACAACATGGAGGAAACGCGGATGCGGCGCAGGGGAATTCTTGCGGCTTCGACGGGGCTGGTGCTGGCGCGTCCGGCACTCGCGCAGGGCGGTTGGCCGGATCGGCCGATCCGCTGGATCGTCCCCTTTCCACCCGGCGGATCGACCGATCTCTGGGCGCGGCTGATGTCCGAACCGATGTCGGCGGCACTCGGGCAGCCCATCGTGATCGACAATCGGGGCGGCGCCGGCGGGCTGATCGGCACCGAGGCCGCGGCGCGCGCCACGCCCGACGGCTATACGATGCTGTTCACCATCACGACGCATGTCACCTCCCCCGTGGTGCTGCGCCGCTTTCCCTATGATCCGGTCAACGACTTCGCCCCCATCGGCAAGCTCGGCGTGACACCGCTGGTGCTTTGCGCCTCGCCCTCGACACAGGGGGATACGCTCGCCGAATTCGTCGCATGGGCCCGGGGGAAGGATCTCTCCTACGGCTCCTATGCGCCGGGCTCCTCGGGGCATGCCTATGGGCAGATGTTCTCGGACGAGGCGCGGCTCGGCATGACCCATGTCGCCTATCGCGGCGAAGGGCCGATGCTGCAGGACATGATCGCGGGCAACGTCGCCTGCGCCTTCCATTCCATGGCGGCGAGCGGCGGCGCAATCCGGTCGCGGCGCATCCGGCCGCTGGCATTGTCCGGCACGCGGCGGCTGCCGTCCCTGCCCGAGGTGCCGCTGATGGAGGAGGCCGGGTATTCGAAGCGCTTCGCCTTTTCGGGCTTCATCGGCCTGCTGGCGCCGGCGCGCACACCGCAGCCGATCGTGGACCGCGCCGCCGGCCTGTTCGAGCGGATCGTGGCGGATGCCAACACCCAGCGCCGGCTGCTCGAGATCGACACCATTCCCGCCTGGCTCGGCCCCGAGGCCTTCCGCGAGGACATCGCCCGCTGCCTGCGGGAATGGGAAGTGATCGCGACGGAGCTGAACCTGTTCGTGCAGACCTAAAGAGGTTTCCGCGAGCCGGAGCGACCGGAAGGCGCCTTGGCCCGATGCGGTGTGCAGGCGCAACGGCGTCGAGCCTACGACCCCGGAACAGGGTCATCGCCGGCTTGGTGCGGACGGTCGGGTTCGAACCGACACTCTGTTGCCAGAAGCGGATTTTAAGTCCGCTGCGTCTGCCAATTCCGCCACGCCCGCGATATTGCCGCCACTCGCTTCCGCGCGCCTTGCAGCCGGGGCTTGTCCAAAGCCCCCGAAAGCATCGTCCGACGGCCGCCAACCTACGGCCAGGGCTGAGAATCTTCAATTCGGCGCCGTGTTGCCCGCCGGAGCAGACAAGCCTCCGCCCAGGCCCGCCGCGCCTGCCATTTCACCAGGCCGGCGCGGCTGCATGGACCAGGCGGGACGGGGCCTATCTCCGCTCGGCCTGCCCTGTCGCGGGGCCGCAACCCGGCACCACGATCCGCTGCGGCGCGAGCAGCGCCAATCCGCCATCCGCCCGCGGCGCCAGCGCATGCAGCCAGACATGCCGCTCGGCATCATCGAGCGCCCCCATCACGGGCGATGGCGCGGACAGGATGCGCAGCCCGCCGCTCTGTCCCATCCAATCCACATGGCGATGACCATGCAGCACGAGGATGCGCGGGGCGACGCGGCGCAGCCGCTGCAGCACCCAATGCCCGTTCACCAGCGCCGTCCCGATCCGGTCCGCGAGCTTCGCACCGGGGCGCGGATACTCCGCGAGATGGTGATGCATCGCCACAAGCCAGCGCGCGGCGGGATGCTGCGCCATGGCCGCCTCGGCGGCGCGGAGCTGGTCCATCGCCAGGATGCCGAGCGCATTGGTGAAGGAGAAATGCGTCTCGGCGTTCGAATCGAGCAGCACGACACCAAGACCGTCCGGCTCGGCGGGCGGCGCGATCAGCGGAAAGGCTTCGTTCCAGGTCGCGCGCGCGGCGAGGCCGGCGCGCAGCCCACCGGCGTCCATGAAGCGCGCCAGCTCGGCGCCGCGATCCTCGGCTGCCAGCCAGGCGTTCAGGGTCGGGCCGATGCGCCGCGTCGCGCGGTCGACCACATGCACGCGGTCGCCCTGAAGCCGCGCCATGGCCGAGAGGAATCGCAGCCGCCGCAGCGCGCCGCCCGGCGCGGTCGGCAATTCCAGGCGCGATGGATTGGCACGATCCACGATGTTCACATCGTGGTTGCCCGGGATGATCAGCACGCGGTCGCGCAGCGACGGATGGCGGGCGAGCGCTTCCTCGAAGGCGATGAACTCGGCATTGCGGGCGGCGTCGGTGATGTCGCCCGTGATCAGCACCACATCGATGCGCCGCGCGGCGTCGCGTTCCTCCAGCAGCGCCAGCACGCGATCGAAGCGCGCATTGCCGCGTGGTCCGTCGCGCCCGCATTCCAGCCTGAAGCCATAGGTATCGCCGACGAGATGGATGTCGGAGAGATGTGCCACCTGCCAGCGGGGCTCGCCCGCCTCCGGCGCGCCGAGATCCCGCGGGATGCCGGCCCAGGCCTCTGCGATGCTCCAGGCGGGGGCGCTGACCATCAGATAGATCGCGATCACCCAGACGCCGTTGCGGATGGCATCGAGCGCGATGCCGGGGATCTCGCCACGGCCGAAGGTCTCGACGCGCAGGGTCGGCAAGGGTCCGACCCACCAGGCGACAGCGGCGGCCAGCAGCGCGATCAGCAGGCCCGCCAGCAGCCCCGCATCGCGCCGCGTCGCGGCGAGCGGCCGCCCCGGCGCGGCACTTTCCAGGGCAAGGCGCGTCGCCTCCCGCAGGGCCGTGTAGAGCGGCTGCACGAGGCCGGCATTCAGCGCCCAGAAATTGCGCTCGACGATGCCGAAGAGGAAGCGGCCCCAGCGCCAGGCGACGAAGCCCGCGATCGCCGCGAAGGCGATCAGCGCCGAGATCAGGCCGAAGCGCGCCACGCCATGCCAGGCGGTCTCGCTGAGCCAGACGACCAGCTTCGGCGCGGCACCGAGCAACAAGGCCGGCACGACCAGCAGCATCGTCGCGGCGAGGACAAGCTTCGGCAGGCTGATCTCGAGCAGCATGCGCGAGGCGTGACGGAACAGGGAATGCGCGGAGGTGCTGGAGGCGTCATCCTCCAGATCCCCATCACGAGGGTCGGAAAAGCTCATCGGGGCGCGTGGCGAGGGGCGCTTTGTCCGCCCGGCAGCATGATCTGGCGCGGAAGAAGGGGGGGGGGGGGGGGGCCCCCCCCCCCCCCCCCCCCCCCCCCCGCGGGGGGGGCGCCGCCCCCCCCCCCGGGGGGGGGGAGCCGCCCCCCCGGACCACCCCGCCAGGCCACAGTGTGGCCTGGACCGCCGGCACCTGGTGCTGTGCACGACCTCCGTGCTGCACCCACCAGGCGCCATCCGTGCGCGCATGCGGGTCTCGGTTCTCATTCCAACAGTCATGCCAGGCACCAGGTATTGGTTTCCAAAGGCCTTTCGGCCTTTGGCGGGGTGAGGCTTGGAGAGGGGCAGAGCCCCTCTCCAATCCACCCTCACGCTCCCTCGCGCAGGATGCGCCGGCAATGCTCCAGGGATGCCCCGATGAGGTTGTCCGTCGCTTCCGGCGTGCGGAACGCGGAATGCGAGGTCAGCACCACGTTCGGCAGCCCGGCGAGCGCATGCCCTGCCGGCAGCGGTTCCTCCACGAACACGTCGAGCCCGGCCGCGCCGATGCGCCCCGCCTTCAGCGCATCCAGCAGCGCCGCCTCATCCACGATCGCCCCGCGTGCCGTGTTCACGAACAATGCGCCCGGACGCATCTTCGCCAGGCGTTCAGCGGAGAGAAATCCGCGCGTCTCGTCGTTCAGCAGCAGATGCAGCGACACGACATGGCTTTCCGCCAGCAGCGTGTCGATATCGGTGAAGGTCACGCCCGCCGGCGCCTCGCGCGGGGAGCGGTTCCACGCCAGCACGCGCATGCCGCAGCCCGCGCAGAGCCGCGCCATCTCGGCCCCGATTCCGCCGAAGCCGATGATGCCGACCGTCTTGCCGGTAAGCTGCATGCCATCCGTGCGCGGCCAGCCACCGCCGGCGATGGCGTGGTGCATCTCACCGATGCCGCGCGCCGCGGCCCACATCAGCGCGAAGGCCATCTCGGCGACCGCAGTGTCGCCGTAGCCCTTGATGATGTGGACCTTCACGCCGCATTCGGCCTCCAGCGCCTCGGGGTCCATGTAGGACCGCGCGCCGGTGCCGAGGAAGACGATGTGCTTCAGGTCCGGGCAGTTCTTCACGACCTCGACGGGGAAATGCGTGTGGTCGTCGATCGCGATGGGCACGCCCTTGAGCAGGCGCGGCAGGTCGTCCGGCGTGATGTCCGGGTCCTCGTGGATCGTCACCGGCAGGTCGCCGGGGCGGTGCAGGCGACGCATCACCTCGGCGAGCGAGGCATTGGCATCGACGAAGGCTGCGCGCATCGGGGGCTCCTCAGACATCCGTGGCGTGCCTGACCAGCGCCGCCTCATCCCACACCATGCCCGATCCCGGACGATCCGGCACCAGGGCCATGCCGTCCTTCACCCGCAGCGGTTCCGCCAGCAGCGCCCCGGCGATGTCGAGGTGCTCCAGCAGATGCGCGGTGGGCGTGGCGTTCAGCAGATGCACGCTGGCCTCGACGAAGATGTGGGAGGACATCGGCACGCGATGCGCCGCGGCCATCGCGGCCGCGCGCATCCAGCCCGTGACGCCGCCGATCTTCATCGCGTCGGGCATGCAGAGATCGACGGCGCCCGCTGCCAGCGCACGCTGCATGCTGGCCGGCCCCCACCAGTTCTCCCCACCCTGCACCGGGATCGACAGGCGCCGCGCGAGTTCGGCGAGGCCCGCATCGTCCTGCACGGGCAGCGGCTCCTCCAGCCAGCGAACATCGAGATCCTGCAGCGCGCGGCCGCGCCGCTCGGCCTCGGGCAGCGTCAGCGCCTGGTTGTAGTCCACGAGGATGCCGACCTCGCCGCTCACCGCGTCGCGCACCGCACGGACGGTATCGAGGTCATCCTCCAGCCGTGCGTGACCGATCTTGAACTTCACCCAGCGCGCGCCGAGCGTCGCGACCGCGCGCCCCGCTTCCTCGGCCAGCATCGCCGGCCCCCAGCCGCGCAGGGAGGCATAGATCGGCACCGGCCGCGGCTCGCCCCCCAGCAGCGCGCAGAGCGGCAGCCCCGCCCGCACCGCCAGCGCATCCCACATCGCCATGTCGAGGGCGGAGAGCGCGATCTGCACCAGCCCCTCGGTGCCGAGGATGCGCCCGGCATCGTGCAGGTCCCGCCAGATCGTCGCGGGCGCGAGGGACCGGCCGATCAGCCCCTCCCCCAGGCTGCGGGCGAGCGCGGCGGTCGGGCCGAGCGCCGCGCGGGTATAGGGAAAGACATAGGCAGTGCCGTGGGCCCCGCAGGCGGTGCGCAGATCGACGATCACCAGCGGTGCGCGCGGGATGACGTTGAGGCTGTTGCGCAGCGGCGGGTCGATCGGCGCATCCACGGCGCGCACGCGCAGTTCCGCGATCACGGGCAGGGTCATGGGCGTTCTCCTCTGCCCGCGATCCTGCCCAGGCGTCAGGCCTCCGTCGAGGCGTGCTGCTCCATCAGCGCGACATTCAGCTCGGCGCCGAGTAGCACGACATAGACGCTGACCCAGAACCACATCAGCAGCGCCACCACCGCGCCGAGCGGCCCATACATCAGGTCATAGGTCGCGAAGTTCGAGACATAGAGCGTGAAGCCGAACGACGCCGCGGCCCAGAGCAGAGTCGCGACCACCGCCCCGGGCAGGGTCCACAGGAAGCCCGGATGCTCGCCCGACGGCCCGAGCCGATAGACGACGAGAAGCCCGAAGAAGACGAACAGCAGCACCGTGCCCATCGACAGGCCGCGCAGCGTCCAGGCCTGCGGCGCCGGCAGGCCGAACAGCGCCGCGACACCAGGCAGCGCGACCAGCGAGGCGATGGCGAGCGTCGCCGCGACCGTGGCCGCCAGCGTGATGCCGATCGCGAGCAGGTGATAATAGATGAAGCCGCGCGTCTCGGTGACGTCATGGGCCAGGTTCAGCGCCCCCAGCATCGAGCGCGTGCCGGCCGAAGCGGACCAGATCGCCACGCCGCCCGAGACCATGGCACCCCAGCTCAACGAGGGGCGCGGCTGTTCGACCAGCGCATGCAGCCGGTCGGCGATGAGTTCGAAGGTCTCGGGTGGCACCAGTTCCCGCAGCGTGTCGAGTTGCGGTTCGACGGCCGCGCTGTCGAAGGCCATGCCGTAGATCAGCACCAGCAGGAAGATCGCCGGGAACAGCGCCAGCGTCGCATAGAAGGCGCAGCCCGCCGCGGTCAGCGAGATCCGGTCCGAAGCAGCCGCCTGCCAGACCCGCCAGGCGATGGCGAGAGCGCCTTCGCGGCGGGACCGCGACTCGCGGAGCGGCGGCATGACGTCCATGCCCCGTCAGCTAGGACAATTCGCGGCCGGAGGGAATCGCCGCGACGCGTGGTCAGCGACTTGCCACCTCCCCGGTCGAAGGCGGGGAGAATTGGCCTTCCGTGCGGGCCCGCAGTTCCAGCGGCGTGATCCGTCCATCCTGGTCGGTATCGAGCCGCTGGAGCAGGGCGGCGAGCGTATTGCCCGTGGATGTACCCGGCCCCGCCATGTTGGCGGGCCGGTGCTGCAATGTTTGCAGCCTGGCGGCGAATTCCTGTTGGCCGCCGGCGGCCTGAAGCCGAGCCGCATCCTGCTGGCTCTGCATGCGAAAGGCCCGGATCGCCTGGGGCGCGGTAGGGGAACGGTCCGGGTCGGTCAGCATGGCCGCATACTCCGTGATGGTCTCACCCGTCCTTCTGTCGGGTCACGCCGTCCTGGCGCAGGCAGGCACATTGCAGCCGGCGTGCCAGAGCGGGCCCCGACGTCGAAAAAAATCTACGCGGCGGCAGTATCGAGCCGCACGAAGGTCAGCTCATGCTTGTTGTGGAAGGCATGGAACAGCCGTCCGCCGGGAATGGCGGCGAAGGCGGCGGCCGTGTCGTGGTCCGTCTCGCCCTGGAATTTCAGCGTGCAGAGGACGTTGCGCGCCGCGCCGGCCTCGATCCAGCGCTGCACCAGGCCCAAGAGCCGGGCCGGGTAGCAGATGATGTCCGAGAACAGCCAGTCCACCGGCACTTCCTGCCGGGGATCCAGGCCAAAGGCGCTCTCCTGCCGGCAGGAAACGCCGGGCATGGCCGCGATGGCCGGGTCGAGGGGCGCCTTGTCCACCGCGCAGACCCGCGCGCCGAGCTTCGCGATCACCCAGGTCCAGCCGCCCGGGGACGCGCCGAGGTCGAGGCAGGTCTCACCCGGCACCGGATGCCGGCCGATGCGCGTCAGCCCTTCCCACAGCTTCAGATAGGCGCGGGAGGGTGGCCCCTCCCGATCTTCGGCGAAGCGGGGTTCCCCATTGATGAAGGGGCTGGTCTTGGTGGGGCTGGCCAGCATCAGGTCAGGCGAGAGCAGCGTCCAGGCGCCCAAATGCGCGCTCGGGGCCGGTTCGGGGAAGACCAGCGGGCGGGCCTTCACCGGCGGCAGGCGCTCGGCCAGCAGCGCCGAGCGGCGATGATGCAGCAGCGGGTAATGCGACCAGTTGCGCTGGATCGCGCGCAGCGCATCCGCCCCGGCCTTGACCGAGGCGACCGGGATTTCCCGCGGATCGGTCCAGATATCGAGCGCCCAGGGCGCGGCGACCACCGGATCGGGCGACAGCGCGAGGCGGCCATGCCACGAGGCGATGCCCGCCCCGGCGCGGCGCAGGTCTTCCTCGAGGTCGCGCTCGAAGCCCTCGACGGCCAGGTAGGCGCTGCGGATCACCGCTTCAGCGCGGCGATGGCGAGCACCGCCCAACCGGCCATCAGCAGCGTCCCGCCGAGCGGCGCGGCCGGGATGGGCAGCCGGGCGCCACCCGTGACGTTCCACCACACCGCGCCGCAGAACAGGACGATGCCGAGCGCGAAGCAGACCCCGGCCGCATGCGCCAGCCACCGGCCGCGTTCGGCCATCAGCCCCACCGCGAGCAGCGCCAGCGCGTGCCAACCCTGCATGGTCAGCGCGCTTTCCACGGACCGTCGGGAGGCCAGTTCATAGGAAGCCGGCGCCCCATGCGCCGCCCAGGCGGCAAGAGCGACGGCAACGAGCCCGGCCACGGCCCCGAGGAACAGCCAGAGACGATGCATGAGGCGAGGGTTTAGGCCCGTCAGCCGCGGCTGAACAGGCGCCGCACCCGTTCCACCGCGCCAGCACAGCGGCGGCACAGGGATGCCTCCGTTTCCTCGATGCGGGAGACATGCTGCGGCCAGCGGCCCTCCACCCAGCCCCAGCGCCGCGCGGCCCAAATGTGCTGGTCGCGCAGGACGAAGACGCCGAGCGCGAGGAACAGGAAGCCCTGGAGAAAGGGGAGGATGAGACCGAGCACGCCCAGCACCAGCAGGGACCAGCCCGTCACCTTGCGGGAAAGGGAAGGACGCAAAATGACCATGGGGGCGGAGATGGGCCGGGAGAGGGCGCGACGCAACCAGGGTCGGGGTGGTGAGGGCTGAAAGGCATTGCCGGGTTCGGAACCGGGGGGGGGGGGGCCCCCCCCCCCCGCCCCCCCCCCCCCCCCCGCGGGGGCCGCGGGGGGGGGGGGGGCGCGCGCGCCGCCCCGGCGCCGCGCG
>JAYSDS010000058.1:27123-33444 GCA_041914265.1 Roseomonas sp. | reverse complement strand
CCTTCGGCCTTTGCTGGGGAGAGTTCGAGAGGGGCAAAGCCCCTCTCGATCCCACCAGCCAGGATGAAGCCCGCCGCTATCACACGATCTGGTTGACCAGCTCGCCCTCGCCCCGCTGCAGCCGGGCAATGTTCTCGACCATGAAATCGAGGACGTTGTCCTCGTACATATGCGTCTCGCCGCCGGTATGCGGCGTGATCAGCACATGCGGCATGTCCCACAGCGGGCTGTCGGCCGGCAGCGGCTCATCCGCCGTCACGTCCAGCGCGGCCGAGGCGAAGCTGCGCCTCTGGCAGGCGGCGATCAGCGCCGGTTCGTCCACCACGCGGCCGCGCGCGACGTTGATAAACAGCGCGGAGGGCTTCAGCAGCGCCAGCGCCTCGGCATCGATCAGCCCGCGCGTGTCGTCGGTCAGCGGGCAGGCGAGGATCAGCACATCGGCCCGCGGCAGCAGCCCCTTGAGGTCGCGGAAGGAATGCACCTCATCCGCCCCTTCCGGCCCGCCCGCGACGTTCTGCCGCACGCCGACGACCTTCATGCCGAGCGCCTTGCACAGCCGCGCGATGCGCCCGCCGATGCGGCCGAGCCCGACGACGATCGCGGTCTTGCCGCCGGCCTCGTCCTCGCGCTTCGTGAAGTCGCCCTGCATGCCGCGCCAGACATGCTTCGCCTGGTTGTCGCGCGCTTCCGGAATGCGGCGCAACAGCGCGAGCAGCAGCGCGATCGCATGCTCGGACACCGCATTCGCGTTGATGCCGGCACCGCTGGCCAGGCGGATGCCGGCCTTCTTCAGCACCTCGCGGTCATACTGGTCGGTCCCGGCGCTGGCCGACTGCACGAAGCGCAGCTTCGGCGCGATCGCCGGCAGGTCGTTGCGCCACATGCCCGAGCAGACCAGCACATCGGCCTGCCCGATATTGGCGTCGAGTTCCTCACGCGAGCGCGCCTCGATGAAGCGGATGCCGGTGTTGCGCGGCGCGAAGCGGTCGCCGAAGCGATAGGCGACATGGGCGAAAAGGACGGTCAGTTGGTCGCGCGGCGGCAACATGGTTCGGCGGACTCCCCTGGTTCGGAAATGGGGCGCGACCCTGGCCCCGCGCCCGGCGCGGCGCAAGGGGGCGGGCTCAGCGCCGGGTCGCCGCCGTGCTCGCCGTGGCCGAAGCGCCCCCGTTGCTGCCGCCTGACCCCGCGCCGGCGAACAGCGCGGCGGCCGCGGCGGCGGCCGCGATCCCGGCGGCGGCGAATGCCGTGGGCCCGGCGAGCGTTTCGCCGCCCGGCGAAACCATCACCATGCGTTGCTGCTGCGCACGTGGCGCCGGGGCAAGCCGCACCCGCGGGGCGGGTTCGCCGCGCGGGGCGATGACCACGGTGCTGTCGCCGGGGACGACCAGGCTGCGCATCTGCGCACTGGCCGGAGAGGCAGCGACGGTCAGCAGGACGGCGGCGAGGCGAATTCCACTCATGGTTGATTTCTAGCTACCCACGTCGCGCCATTATCGCAAGGACTATCCGCGTGGCGATGCGACCGGAGCTGCCTCGGACATGACCGGGCCATCTACCATTCCCGTGCTGCCACCTCCTCCGCCAGCAGCGCCAGCACTGCCTCCGTCGCCCGTCCCGGCGACCGGTCGGGCGGCATGGCCAGGACGACGTGGCGGCGCAGCGTCGGCCGGATCAACGGGGCGACGGTCATGCGTCCTTCCGCTTCCTCCCGCCGGATGGCCGAGCGCGGCAGGATGGCGAAGCCCAGCCCGCATTCCACCAGGTCCTTCAGCACCAGGAAGGAATCTGCCTCGTGGCGAAGGTTCAGCGTCACGCGGGCACGGGCGGCACCGGCATCCACGATGGCGCGCAGCCCGTGTGGGCGGCTTGGCGCCACCAGCGGATGCCGCGCGGCCGCGGCGAGGGTGACGGGCGTGTCCGGCGACAGCCCCGACCCCGGTGGCCCGGCGAGGACCAGCGTCTCGATGAACAGGTCCCGGGCCGGCAGGTGGAAGTCGCTCGCGGGACCGTAGAGCAGCGTCGCATCCGTGGCCCCGCGCTGCACCCATTCGATCAGGTGGCCGGTATAGCCCTCCACCACCCGCAGCGAGACATCGGGGTGGCGCTGCGCCACCCGGCGCGACAGCGGCCCGGCGAGCACGGCGGCCACGGTCGGCATCATGCCCAGCGCCACCTGGCCCGCCACCGCGCCAGCCAGGGCCCGCACATCGGCGATGGCCCCTTCCAGTTGCCGCATCGGTCCCGCGACGCGGGCGAGCAGCTCACGCCCCGCCTCGGTCAGCGCCATGCCGCGGCCATGGCGGGTGAAAAGCGGCAGGCCGGCCTCGGCCTCCAGCAGCCTGACCTGGCGGGACAGGGCGGGCTGGGCGATGCGCAACCGGTCCGAGGCGCGGCTCAGCGAGCCGGATTCGGCGATTTCACGGAAGCTGCGGAGCTGGCGAAGGTCCATGGCTGGCAACCTATAGCAGATTGCGATGAGTCCTATCGCCGCTTGCGAATTCCGCGAAAGCTCCGACACCGCCATAACCCTGCGTACCAAGGACATGGAGGGCATCCCGGTGGATGGCGACAGGATGGCCCAGGCGATCGCCTGGCCGGATGCGATCTTCGCGGCGCTGCAGCATTGGGGCGTGCGCCAGGTGGCCTATGTGCCCGATGGCGGCCATGCCCGGCTGATCCGCACGGTGCAGGCGGACCCCGCCATGCGCGCCATCCCGCTGACCACGGAGGAGGAAGGCATCGCCGTCCTCGCCGGCGCGGCGCTGGGCGGGCAGCGGGGCGTGCTGCTGATGCAGTCCTCAGGCGTGGGGAACTGCGTGAACATGCTGTCCCTGGTGAAGACCTGCCGCTTTCCGCTGCTGGCGCTGGTGACGATGCGGGGCGAATGGGGCGAGTTCAACCCGTGGCAGGTCCCCATGGGATCGACCACCGAGGCCGCCTTCCGCCTGATGGATGTAGAGGTCCGCCGCGCCGATCGGGCGGAGGATGTGGGCGAGACGGTGTCCGCCGCCGCGCGCATGGTCTTCGAGGGCGGCAGCGCGGTCGCCGTGCTGCTCGGCCAGCGCCTGATCGGCGCCAAGGTATTCTGAGGGAGATGGACATGCTCGACAGGCGGGATGTGGTCGCGCGGCTGCTGAAGAATCGCGGCGAAGCGTTGGTGATCACCGGCCTCGGGGCGCCGACCTATGACGTGGCGGCGGCCGGCGACGATGCGCGCAACTTCTACCTCTGGGGCGCCATGGGCGGTGCGGCGCTGATGGGCCTGGGCCTGGCGCTGGCGCAGCCGGACCGGCCGGTGGTGGTCATCACCGGCGACGGCGAACAACTCATGGGGCTGGGCGGCTTCGCCACCATCGCGCTGCAGGCGCCGGCCAACCTAACGGTGGTGGTGCTGGATAACGGCCTCTATGGCGAAACCGGCGGACAGCAGAGCCATACCGGCGGCGGGGTGGACCTCGCGGCCGTGGCGCGCGGCTGCGGCATCGCGCAGGCGGTGCGCATCGCCGAGGAGGCCGGCGTCGCCGCCCTGGCGGGCAGCATCGCCACCATCGGCACCGGGCCGCGCGTCGCCGTGATCGCCATCGCCCCCGAGGAGGCCCCGCGGATCCTGCCCTCCCGGGATGGCGCCTATCTCCGTGGGCGGTTCCAGACGGCGCTTGGCCTCGCCGCCTGACAGGACGTCCGCGCCGCGACGACCGGGACCGCGCCCCATGGTGCGGTCCCGATGCTGTTTCCACCTTCTTGCCAGCCACCCTCCCCCGGCCTAATCCCGGGATGAACGGGAGAACGCTCCATGGACACGCATGTGCCAACCGACAGCCACGCCGAGATCCGCGAGGAGGTGCGCAAGCTCTGCACCCGCTTTCCCGGCGAATACTGGCGTGAGCTCGATGCCCGCCGCGGCTATCCCACCGAATTTGTCCAGGCACTGACCGAGGCGGGCTGGCTCGCCGCGCTGATCCCCGAGGAATATGGCGGGTCGGGCCTGCCGCTCTCGGCCGCCGCCGCGATCCTCGAGGAGATCCACGCCGCCGGCTGCAACGCCGCCGCCTGCCATGCCCAGATGTACACGATGGGCACCGTGCTGAAGCACGGCAATGAGGAGCAGAAGCAGAAGTACCTGCCAAAGATCGCGACCGGCGAGCTGCGCCTGCAGGCCTTCGGCGTGACGGAGCCCACCAGCGGCACCGACACCACCGCGCTGCGTACCTTCGCGCGGCGCGAAGGCGACAAGTACGTCGTCAACGGCCAGAAGATCTGGACCTCGCGCGCCGAGCATTCCGACCTGATGCTGCTGCTGGCGCGCACCACGCCCAAGGACCAGGTGGCGAAGAAGACCGACGGTCTCTCGACCTTCCTGGTGGACATGAAGGCTGCGCTCGGCAAGGGCCTGACCATCCGGCCGATCCGCACGATGATGAATCACAATTCCTGCGAGGTCTTCTTCGACAACATGGAAGTGCCGGCCGAGAACCTGGTCGGCATCGAGGGCAAGGGCTTCCGCTACATCCTCGACGGCATGAACGCCGAGCGCATGCTGATCTCGGCCGAATGCATCGGCGACGCCAAGTGGTTCATCGAGAAGGCCGTGGAGTACTCCAAGCAGCGCGTGCTGTTCGGCAACCCGATCGGCCGGAACCAGGGCGTGCAGTTCCCGATCGCCAAGGCCTATGCCGCGATGCGGGCGGCTGAGGCGCTGCTGCGCCAGGGCCTGCGCAAGTTCGAAGCCGGGCTGCCCTGCGGCGAGGAAGCGAACATGGGCAAGATGATCTGCGCCGAGGCGTCCTGGATGGCGGCCGAGGCCTGCATCCAGACCCATGGCGGCTTCGGCTTCGCCGAGGAATACGACGTGGAGCGCAAGTACCGCGAGGCGCGGCTCTACCAGGTCGCGCCCATCAGCACGAACCTGGTGCTGAGCTATATCGGCGAGCACGTGCTCGGGATGCCGCGGAGCTATTGACCGTGTCGCGTGATCCGGTGCCGGTCGCCATCGCTTATGACTTCGATGGCACGCTGGCACCGGGCAACATGCAGGAACACGTCTTCCTGCCGAAGCTGGGCCTCAACGCCGCGTCCTTCTGGGCGCGGTCAAACCAGCTCGCCGAGGAGCAGCAGGGCGACCCGATCCTGACCTACATGCATCGCATGCTGGTCGAGGCCGCGCATGCCGATATCCCCATGCGACGCGAGGATTGGGCCGCGCATGGCGCGGGCATCAGGCTGTTCCCCGGCGTCGAGGATTGGTTCGATCGCGTGAACGCCGCTGGCGCCGCGCGCGGCCTCGCCATCGAGCACTACGTCATTTCCTCCGGCCTGCGGGAACTGGTGGAAGGCACGGGGATCCGCCGGCATTTCCGGGCCGTCTTCGCGTCGGGATTCCTCTATTCCGCCTCGGGCGTCGCGATCGCGCCGGCCATCGCGGTGAACTACACCACAAAGACGCAATACCTCTTCCGCATCAACAAGGATGCGCTCGACCTCGCCGACAACAAGGCGGTCAACGCCTACCAGCCACAGGACAAGCGGCGCGTCCCCTTCCCCAACATGATCTTCGTCGGCGATGGCGACACCGACATCCCCTGCTTCCGGACCGTGAAGGAACAGGGCGGCCATTCCATCGCCGTGCACCCCGCCGGCGACGCCGACCGCGCCGGGCGCACCCGCAAGCTGATCGCCGAGGGCCGCGTCCATTGCGCCGTGCCCGCCGACTATTCCGAGGGCAGCGCGCTCGAAGCGCGCGTCCTCGCCATCCTCGACCTGCTCGCCGCGCGCGAGAGAGTCACAGCCCCCACGCCGGAGAGTGAAGCATGAGCGGACTGCGCCCCCTCGAAGGGCTTCTCGTGGTCGCGATGGATCAGGCGGTGGCCGCGCCCTATTGCGCCTCGCGCCTTGCCGATGCCGGCGCGCGGGTGATCAAGATCGAACGCCCCGAAGGCGATTTCGCCCGTGGCTACGACGCGGTCGCGAACGGCCTCTCCTCCTATTTCGTCTGGCTGAACCGGGGGAAGGAGAGCATCTGCCTCGACATCAAGAAGCCGGATGACAAGGCGCTGCTCGACCGGTTGATCGCGAAGGCCGACGTCTTCATCCAGAACCTCGCCCCGGGCGCCATGAAGCGCGCGGGCTTCGGCAGCGCCGATCTGCGTGCGAAGCATCCGCGCCTGATCACCGTGGACATCTCCGGCTATGGCGAGGAAGGCGACTACGCCACCATGAAGGCCTACGATCTGCTGGTGCAGGCTGAATCGGGCCTCGCCTATGTCACCGGCCGCGCCGAGGGGCCGGGCCGCGTCGGCGTGTCGGCCTGCGACATCGCCT
>JAYSDS010000058.1:5283-27113 GCA_041914265.1 Roseomonas sp. | reverse complement strand
CTGCGGCATGCATGCCTATGCCGCGGTGCTGGAGGCGCTGCTGTCACGCGGCATCACCGGCCAGGGGCGCGGCATCGCCGTCTCGCTGTTCGACGGCATGGCCGACTGGATGTCGGTGCCGCTGCTTCAGTACGAAGGCACGGGGAAGAACCCGCCGCGCATCGGCCTCGCGCATCCTTCCATCTGCCCCTATGGCGCCTTCCAGACGAAGGACGGGCACGACGTGCTCATCGCCATCCAGAACGAGCGCGAATGGGCCTCCTTCTGCGCGCATTTCCTCGATGAGCCGGACCTGCCACAGAAGCCGGGCTTCACCGTGAACAACGACCGCGTCGCGCATCGGCCCATGGTGGACGCGCATATCCAGGCGATGTTCGCGACGCTGACGCGCGACGACTGCGCGGCGAAGCTGCGCCGCGCGAACACCGCCTATGGCTTCGTGAACGATTGCGACGGGTTGAAGAATCATCCCGTGCTGAAGCGCAAGCCGGTGCAGACCGAAAAGGGTCCCATCCCGATCGCCCTGCCCGCGGCGCGCCTGTCGGATGGCGAACGCCCCTTCGGCGCCGTCCCGTCGCTCGGCGAGCACAGCGCGGCGATCCGCGCGGAATTCGCGGCCTAGGCGCGCGCCACCGGCCAGGAACTGCTGTAACGGGAACGCCATGCCACACGAGATGATCAAGACGTCGCGCGACGGCGTCATCGCCACCGTCCTCATCGACCGCGCGGCCAAGCGCAACTGCCTCGACCTGCCGATGTGGGTCGCGCTGGGCGAGGCGCTGGCAGCGCTGTCCACCGATGAATCCCTGCGCGCGGTCGTCATCCGCGGCGCGGGGGAGGAAGCCTTCTCGGCCGGGGCGGACATCGCGGCCTTCGCCAATGAGCGCGGCACGCCCGAACGCGAGGCCGTCTATGGCCGCGAGCTGCATGGCGCCTTCCACGCCATCCGCGCCTGCCTCCACCCCACCATCGCGGCCTGTTCCGGCTGGACCATGGGGGGCGGCTGCGGCATCGCGACCATGTGCGATTTCCGCGTGGGCTCGCCCGCGACGCGGATGGGCATCCCGGCGCGCAACCTCGGCATCTTCTATGCCTATGAGGAGATCGACCCGATCCTGCAGATCTGCGGCTACGCCACCACCGCCGAGATCCTGATCGAAGGCCGCGTGCTGACCGGCGAGGAAGCCTATCAGAAGGGCCTGCTGTCGCGCCTCGTTGCCGATGGCACCGTGCATGCGGAAGCCGATGCGCTCGCCGCGCGCATCGCGCAGGGCTCGCCGCTTTCGGCGCGCTTCCATAAGCAGGCGATGCAGAAGCTGCGCGGCGCCCTGCCCATCACCGGCGAGGATCGCGAGCGCGAAGGGTCATTCGCCTATACCGAGGACTTTCGGAACGCGGCCCAGGCCTTCCTCGCCAAGCGCAAGCCGGTGTTCGAGGGCCGCTGACCCGCCACGCGACCGGCGCCGCGCATCCGACGAGCCTCGCCAGGCTCACCGGGATCCTGGCGAGGCCCGAGGCAGCACTGACGCGGCTCGATGGGGGGATGACGGACACGGAAAGGGGCTCTGCCCCTCTCCCCGCCCCTTGCGATCTCAGATCGGGCACACCCCGCTCGCGCAGGCAAGGTGCGCCATGTCCAGCGCCTCGTGCAGCGCGGGATCGCGGATGGCGGCCACGATGGCCTGGAACTCGGCCTCCGCGACTTCCTCCTCGGGCAGGTATTCATAGCCAAGCGCGGCATCCGGTGCCGAGGGCAGCACCGCGCAGCAGCGCACATGCGGCTGGTGCGTCAACAGCATGTCACGAAACGCCTCGAGGTCGTGCCGGTCGGTGTAGACCTTGAGCGTATACGAGATCTGGTTGCCGCGTTCCGCGCCGATCCAGTGGCGCTCCATCAGGGCGAGCCACCGATACTGCTCCTCGGGCGTGGCTTCCGGCGCCGTCTTCAGCCGGTCGCCAAGGCCGAGCCGCTGGATCAGCGGCAGCGTCGGGAAGCCGACGATCGCCATGCCAGGGAAGGAGCGCAGCGCCCGCACCGGGTATCCGCGCGCTTCGTAATCCGCGAGCAGCGGGTCGGAATCCGGCAGCCAGTTGCCGGACTCGCCCCTGGTGCCCTTGAACTGCACCCAACGCAGATACTGCCGCCGGGCGGGCAGATGCGCGCCTTCCGTCAAACCGAACAGCTTGGAGGTCGTGCCCGCCGGCTTCACCGTGGTGACGGTGAAGGGGCGCACGCGGCCGAGCTCCTCGGCATAGGAATCCGCCTCCTCCTTCGCTGCTTCGGAGAAGCGGGAGAGCGCCTCCCAGAAAGGCGCGGACTTCTCCTCGTCCACCAGCTCATCGAAGCCGAGGCCAAAGCGCGCCCAGGCCCATTCGTGCAGGCCGGTCGGGCCGATGCCCATGCGGTTGGTCCGGCGCACCTCCTCGCCATAGAGCGCGTCCATGGCATTGGCGCGCATCAGGAAGCGCACGCCGAGGCGCACGGCATCCTCCACCCGGTCGTCCCATGCCGCGGCCATCGCATCGGGCATGATGCCGGGCAGGACACTCGCCGGATCGACGGGGCAGGCCAGCAGCGGCGCGAAATCCGCGATGACGCAATAGCCGCCGGTGACGTGCAGCACGATCTCGCCGCAAGGATTGGTGGTGCAGGGAAAATGCGCCTCCGCCGCGCGGGCGGAGAGATCCGCGAGCAGCGCCGAGGCATGGTCCACCTGGTAGCGCGCCGAGCGCACGTCCCGCCCGTCGTGATGCACGGGCTTTTCCCGCGCACGACCGGTGCGGTGGTCCTCCAGCATGTCGCCGTTGATGAAGCCGGGCTCGCCATTCACGAAGGCGCAGCGCGTGACTTCCTCGAAGACCTCGAGCGCGCGCCTGTCCTCGGCGCGCGCCGAACCCCCGCGGGCGGCCTGCACGCCGCGCCAGAAGGCGGCATCGACCATGACGGAGTTGTTCGCCGTCCACAGCCCGCCTTCGGACTTGCAGCGGATGAAACGCAGGATGCCCGGGTCGCGCCAGTTCTTCGTCGCCATGCGCGCGGCACGGCGGGCGCCGCCGACCTGCACCTCCACGGACAGGAAGTGATCGACCAGCATCGCCTGTTCCCAGGGCTCGGGCAGGCGGCCGTCGCGGGCAGGGTCGATCACCTCGCGCCGGATGGCCATGATGGCGCGCATCAGCGACAGCGGTCCGGAGGCGGGGCGCCCCTGCATGCCGCCGATCGGCGCGCCGCGCGGCCGGATGGCGGAGAAGTCCAGCAGCAGGCTGCGGTCGGCAGCACCGGCGAAGGCCAGGCTTTCGATGTGCTCGATGGCCTTGGCCCAACCCTCGCGGCTGTCCTCGATGACCATCGGCTCCGCGTCCTCGGGCGCCGCATCCACCCATTCGCGCGCCATGAAGGCGCGGATCGCGGCCTCATCGGTGTCGGCCTCGGCGGCGCCCCAGGGCAGCAGGCCGAATTCCGTGCCGAAGCGATGCAGCGACGCGCGATCGCGCGGATAGTCGGCGTGATCGCGCGACAGGCGCAGCAACACCCGCGGGGCGCGCGACCAGTCCACCGCCATCAGGGCGTCGTCATAGGCGCGTCCTACGCCCGACCCGTTCAGCAGCAGGTAGAACTTGGCGAAGGAGGCGATCGCCGTCGCGCAGTTGGTGAAGACCTCCATGTTGCGCGTCGCCTGCTGCGCATCGCCATGCTGCAGGTGCCGCCCGGAAGTGATCAGCGCACCGGTGGCGATGGCGTTGCGCAGGCGGTCGCGCTCGATGCGATCCCACGTCGTCAGCGGGCGGCCGAGCAGCGACATGTTGCCTTCGGCCACGCGGTCCGCGACGCGCCCGAAGCATTCCGCGTCATCGGGGCGAAAGACGGTGCGGCGGGCGACGGCGAGGCCCATGCCGGCATCGAGCGCGCGCGGCGGCAGCTTCTCCTCGCCGAAGGAACCCCCCGGCAAAGGCCGCACGATCCCGTTCGGTGCCTGGAGGGCACCGGCCTGCATTCCGTCCATCGCATCTGTCCCCGTCGGGGCGGCGCCCCCTCGCGTCGTCCCGGTATTGCGAGACGCTATCAGCGGTTCGCTGCGCATGCCACCATATATGGTGTGTGGCAGGCACAATAACCACCAGGGCTGGTTAACGGAGTGCGAATCGTGGATCGGGGCCGGCTTCACGCCGGCCCCGCGCGGAAGTCAGCCTCTGACCAGGGGGCAGCCGCCTTCGCTCAGCGGCCGGAAGGCCTCCTCGGCCGGAACCGTGGCCTTGAGGTGGTAGTAGTCCCACTCGCCACGGCTCTCCTCGGGCTTCTTCACCTGGAAGAGATAGGCGGGGTGGATCTTGCGCCCGTCCTCCCGCACCCGGCCCGGTCCGAAGGCGTCGTCGTCGGTCGGCATGCGCTTCATGAGGTTCACCACCTCGAGCCCGCTCGCCTTGGCCCGCGCCGGCCCGAGTTCCATCACCGCCTTCAGGTAATGGATCACGCAGGAATAGGTCCCGGCATGTTCCTGCCCCGGCATGTTGTCCGGCGTGCGGCGCAGGATGCGCTGGGCAAGGCCGCGCGTGCGGTCGTTCAGGTCGTGGTAGAAGACCTCGGAGAGCAGCATGCCCTGCGCGGCCTCCAGCCCGATCGCCTTGATGTCCTGGACGAACATGATCATGCCGGCGAGTTGCGCGCCGCGCCGTGTCAGCCCGAATTCATGCGCCTGCTTGACGCAGTTGACGGTGTCCGCCGCCGCCATGGCGAGCCCGACCACCTTCGCCCGCGACGCCTGCGCCTGCAGCAGGAAGGAGGAGAAGTCGGTCGTCCCCGGGAAGGGGTAGCGCGCCGAGCCCAGGACGCGCCCGCCGGCGCGCTGCACGAAGCCCGTGACATCGCGTTCGAGCTGATGCCCGAAGGCGTAGTCCGCGGTGATCATGTACCAGGTGTCGCCGCCCGCCCGCACCGAGGCCCCGCCGACCACGTTCGAGAACATCCAGGTGTCATAGGTCCACTGGATGGTGTTGGAGGAGCATTGCGGCCCGGTCAGCGCCGAGGTCGCCGCGCCGGAGGCGAGCTGGACCTTGTCCTTGTCCTTCACGAGGTTCGCCACCGCCAGGGCGATGGCGGAGTTGTTCACCTCGCACAGCATGTCCACGCCGTCCTGGTCGATCCAGCGGCGGGCCAGCGCCAGCGCGGCATCGGGCCGGTTCTGGTGGTCGCCCTGGATCACCTCGACCCGCACGCCGCGATTCGCCATGCCGAGATCCTCGACCGCCTGTTGCGCGGCGGCGAAGCTGGTCGGCCCGGAAGTCGAGCGATACGGGCCCGAGAAATCGGCCAGCACACCGATGCGGATCACCTGGTCGCGCGGCTGCGCCCAGGACCGGCGGCCGGGGATGACGGCGGCCGCACCAGCGGCGACGCCCCCCGCCAGGACCTGGCGACGGTTGATGTTGTTCATGAGACGGACGTTTCCTTGCTTATGGGTCTCGCGACCCATCCGGTCGCATGCGTGCGGCCGGGATGCAAGCACGCCGCAAGCCGCCCAGGAGGCCGGCCGGCATGGGGCCGCCGTCAGAAGCGGAAATTCAGGCTGACCCCTGGTGCCGGCGCGACATAGACCGGCGGTGGCGGCGCGTAATAAGCCGGCGGAGCGTAATAGACCGGCGGTGGCGCATAGTAGCGCGGACGCGGCGGCGGTGGCGGCGCGTAGTAATAGGCCGGCGGCGGCCCCCATCCGTAATAGTAGCCGGGCGCATAGCCCCCGCGACGCCAGCGACCACGCCCGCCCTCGCCGCCCTCACCCACCGGGAGCAGCGCCGATTGCCCCGTCGCCGGTAGGTCGAGGAAAGGATTGGCCCCGCCCCGCGCCAGCGTGACCCCCGTGCCGCCAAGCCCCCCCGCATCGGCCACGGGGCCCACCGTCCCGGCCTGGACTGCGCCGCCAAGCGTGACATGCGCGACAGCCAGAAGTATCGCGCTGATCGTCACCTGTTGCATCGGTCCCTCCTCATCGTGGTCGGAAGCCTCGCCGGCGTCCCGGTTCCGAAGTCCTTCGGCCTTCATTCCCGGGCCACCGGCCCCTGTTCCCAGTGGCGTGCCGATCCGCTGCCTCGCCGGAGATCCATCGAGCGTCGCGGGCCGTGGGTGGGGGCGTGCCAGCGTGACGTGGCAGAGTCGTGGCACGAGCCGGCATGGCAACGACACAAGATCGGGATATGACCTCGCATGGACCGCCGCACGCCTCCGCTCGACGTCGTCTCGGCCATGCCGGGCATCGCCTGGCCCGCCGTGCCGGCGGCCTCGGGCGCGACGCTCCTCGCCATCCTGTTCCAGCTCGAACAGACGCAGTGGTGGCCGCAGGAAAGGCTCGCGCATGCGCAGCGCCGGCAGCTTTCGGCCCTGCTGGCCCATGCGCGCGACCAGGTCCCCTTCTATCGCGACCGCCTGCCCGGCGACTGGCCGCGGCCGGAGGACGCCCCGGCCTGGGAAGCCGCCTGGCGCCGCCTGCCCATCCTGACCCGCGCCGAGATCCAGGAAGCGGACGCCTCCGAGGTCATGCTCGCCGATGCCCTGCCCCCGGGCCACGGCGAGTATCGGGAGATCTTCACCTCCGGCTCCACCGGCCGCCCGGTGCGCGCCGTCCGCAGCCAGCTCTGGGAACTGGTCTGGAGCGCCTTCACCCTGCGCGACCATCTCTGGCACCGGCGCGACGTCGCCGGCACCATGGCGGTGATCCGCGAAAGCAGCCCCGGCAAGGCCGCCTGGCCGGACGGTGACACGCAGGATGGCTGGGGCTTCTCCAGCGCCAGCCTCTTCGCGACCGGCCGGCTCGTCAGCCTGAACGTGACGACGCCGGTCGAACGGCAGTTGGAATGGCTGCTACGCCAGGACCCCGACTACCTGCTCTCGCATCCGAGCATATTGGCCCGGCTCGCCGCGGCATCCCGCGAGGCCGGCCTCCGCCCGCCCCGGCTGCGCCAGGCCATCGCCATCGCGGAAACCCTGCGCCCCGAGACGCGCCAGGCGATCGAAACCGGTCTCGGCGTTCCGGTGATCGACATCTACAGCACGCGCGAGGCCGGCTACCTCGCCCTCCAATGCCCCGATCACCCGCATTACCACGTGCAGTCCGAGGGCCTGCGGATCGAGGTCGTGGACGACCAGGGCGCCGCCTGCGCGCCCGGCGAAACGGGCCGCGTGCTGGTGACGCCGCTGCACAACCTCGCCATGCCGCTGATCCGCTACGACATCGGCGATGCCGCCGAGGTCGGGCCGCCCTGCCCCTGCGGCCGCGGCCTGCCGGTGCTGACGCGCATCCTCGGCCGGCGTCAGAACATGCTGCGCCTGCCCGGCGGCGGACGGCGCTGGCCGCTGCTCTCCTCGGGCGATCTGGCTGCGCTGCGGGAGGCCGTCCCGCCCCTGCGCCAGTACCGGATCGTCCAGAAGGCCCTCGATCACCTGCACCTCACCCTCGCCGTGGCACGCCCGATGACGGCCGAGGAGTCGGCCGCCGCCGCCACCTGGGCCGGCAGAAAGTTCGGCACGGATTTCCGCGTGACGGTGGAAGGGATGGCAGAACTGCCGCGCAGCGCCGCCGGCAAGTCCGAGGACTTCATCTGCGACCTGCCGGACCCGTAGCCACCGGCCCCGGGGTTCCGCCCCGCGCCCGCCCGGTCCATCATTGGATGCTGACCTTGCTTGGGAATTGCGACATGGCTCTCCGCTGCGACCTCATCATCCGTGACGCGACGATCTTCGACGGCACGGGCGCGCCCCGCCGCCGCGGCGATGTGGGCGTGACGGGGGACCGGATCGTCGGCGTCGGCGACCTCGGCGGGGCGAGCGCGGATCGGGAAGTGATCGCGAATGGCCGGGCGCTCGCCCCGGGCTTCATCGATGCGCATACCCATGACGATCGCGCCGTGATGTGCGGGCCGGACTGCATGACCTGCAAGATCAGCCAGGGCGTGACCACGGTCGTCGTCGGCAATTGCGGCGTCTCGCTCTCGCCCGCCACCTTCAAGCGCCTGCCGCCGCCGCCGCTCGACCTGATCGGGGAGGACGGCTGGTGGCGCTTCGACAGCTTCGGCGACTACGCGCACGAGCTGAGGAAGCGCGGCTCCGAGGTGAACACCTATGCCCTCGTCGGCCACCAGACGCTGCGCGTCGAGGCGATGGATGGCGACGTCATGCGCCCGGCCAAGGATTCCGAGATCGAGCACATGCGCCTGCGGGTGAAGAACTCGCTCGCCGAGGGCGCCTCGGGCTTCTCCACCGGCCTCTACTACCCGCCCAACATGCATGCGACGACCGAGGAGGTGATCGCGGTGGCCGAGCCGCTGCGCGCCTACAACGCGCTCTACGTCACGCATATGCGCGACGAGGCGGATCGCGTCCTCGCCTCGATCGAGGAGACGGCGAAGATCGGCAAGCGCGTCGGCTGCCCGGTCTGGATCAGCCACCACAAATGCTCGATGCCGGAGAATTACGGGCGTTCGACCCAGACGCTCCCGCTGATCGAGACCTACGCCCAGACGCAGGACATCTATTTCGACATGTACCCCTATCCGGCGGGGTCCACGGTGCTGATGCCGGACCGGCTGCGCGACGAGCTCAAGGTGATGATCACCTGGTCCATCCCGCATCCGGAGATGTCGGGGAAGTACCTGTCGGACATCGCGCGGGGCTGGAACACGGATATCCGCCAGGCCGCCCAGCGCCTGCTGCCCGCCGGCCAGGTGACCTGGCAGATGGATGAGGAAGACGTCCGCCGCATCATGGCGCATCCGATGTCCGTCATCGGGTCGGACGGCATCCCGCACGATGCGCATCCGCATCCGCGGCTGTGGGGGACCTTCCCCCGCGTGCTCGGGCATTATGCGCGCGAGTTGCGGCTGTTCAGCCTGGAGACCGCCATCCACAAGATGACCGGCCGCACCGCGAGCCTCTTCGGCATGGTCGACCGCGGCGAGATCCGCGAAGGCGCCTATGCCGACCTCGTACTGTTCGACGCCGACACCATCATCGACAAGGCGACCTTCGAGGAGCCGAAGCAGGTCAGCGAAGGCATCGAGGAAGTCTGGGCGAACGGCGTGCCGACCTACGTTGCCGGCCGGGGCGCGACGGGCGAGAAGCCCGGCCGGCTCGTGACTCGGAATCGTGTGTGACCGTGGCCGGATTGCCAGGTTGTCATATGCGTTAGAATGCACTTCGATGCGCCCGGCGTCGTAATGGCGCCGGGCGCCACCCATCGGTGGCGCGTTCTGGTCACGCGGGATGGGTGGAACACGACACTATGGCCGATGACTTGATTGCCGATGGCGCCAAGGGCGGACTCTACGGCGGTACCTTTGATTCCTCGGGCCTCGATCCGAACATCCGCGCGGTCATGGTGGACCTGCGCTGGACGACGAGCTTCGGGGGCGACGAGGCGGCCACGGTCATCAGCTACGCCTTCCCGACCACGACCGACGCCTACCTCAACACGCCGGGCGGCTATCCGGTCGATGGCGGCAGCGACGAGGATGACGACGACGGGGACGATCCCTTCGCGGGCTTCACGCCGCTCACCGACATCCAGGTCGATGCGGTCCGCAGCGCCTTCGGCCTCGTGTCGCTCTACACGAACCTCACCTTCCAGGAGCTCGATTCGAGCGAGGCGGCGGATGCCACCTTCCGCTTCGGGAATTTCACGGGAAGCGGCTCCTTCTCCGGGTTTCCGCCGAATGCGAGCACCTATTCGCCGCAGGACTACCGCACCGCCGCCGATACCTGGCTCGGCGGCAACGGCAATCCGCCGACCGCCATCTATTTCGGTACCGACCACTTCAACACCATCATGCATGAGATGGGGCATGCCTTCGGCCTGAAGCATGGCCACGACCCCAGCCTGAGCGGCGCGCTGTCGGACGACCGGAACGACAACGAGTTCGCGGTCATGACCTATGCCAGCTACTTCGGCGCCGATACCGAAGGGGCGACGGAGGCCTGGGTCGGCTCCGCGCCGCAGAGCTACATGATGTACGACATCGCCGCGCTGCAGGCCTATTACGGGGCCAATTTCAGCAAGGCCGGCACGGTGGCGGTCTACACCTGGGATGCCGTCACGGGGCAGCAATACATCAATGGCGAGGTCGCCCCCTTCACCGGCGCCAGCGAAACCGGGAAGATCTTCTCCACGGTCTGGACCCAGGGCGCGACGGCCACCTACGACCTCAGCAACTTCAACGAGGACCAGCTCGCCGACCTCCGGCCCGGCCAGTGGCTCCGCTTCTCCTCGGCGCAGATCGCGGATCTCAACAATGCTGCCCCGGAAGGCACGCCGGAATTCCAGGCGCAGGGCAACATCTATAACGCGCTGCTTTATCAGGGTGATACGCGCTCGCTGATCAGCAGCGTGATCACCGGCGACGGGCATGACCGGCTGATCGGCAACGACATCGCGAACCGGCTCTTCGCCGGGGCGGGCAACGACACCATCGACGGCGGCCTCGGCGACGACACGATCAGCGGCGGCGCCGGGGAGGACGTCATCACCTTCGGCACCGGGCGCAGCCTGTTGCGCGATTTGCTGGCCGACCTCAACGGCGACCGGGTGCTGGATCTGGGCTTCGACAATGCGGTGCAGATTCTCGGCATCCGCGCGGCGCGCGACAATTTCGTCGTCACCGCGGATGCGGACGGCGTGGCCATCGGCCTCGACGGCAGCAGCTTCCACCTGGCCGGCGACTTCTCAGGTGGCGATTTCGTCACGGCGATGCGCGGCATCGGGGAGGATGCCTTCACGCATCTCACCTTCATTCCCTACCTGCCGGCGCTGGCGGAGGAAGTGACGGTCGATGCCGCCGCGATCAATGGCATCGCGGATGACACGCTGCTGCGCGGCGACGGCCTGGTCAATTTCACCGTCACGCTCGAAGCCGCCGTCGCGGGCTACCACAACACGGTCGGCAGCTATCGCATCGCCGCGGATGGCACGATCACCGACGTCTCGATCCTGTTCGACAATGCGATGGACTCGGCGGCCGTGGGCTCCACGCTGAACCTCGGCACGCCGCTGGAGGGCGAGAGCATCGCCTTCTTCCTCATCCAGGACGGCAAGCGGGCCTATGACGCGCTGCCGGACGACCTGTCCTTCCGCTGGGGCGGCGACGACACGGGCTGGGTGCTGCACAGCGCCAGCGCCGGCGACCTGGTCGATGCCGCGATCTTCCATTCCATCGCCGCCTTCAACCCGGATGCCGCCGTCCAGGTGCTCTCCGGCGTGCAGCAGGGCAGCGATGGCTTCTGGATCGGGTTCGAGGACAAGATGGGCGAGATCAGCGACAACGACTACCAGGACGTCGTGCTCACCATCCGGGAATACGACACGCTGGTTGCGTGAACCGCCTGCCGGTCAGCAGGGTTCGGCGCTGAAGACGCGGGAGGGGGCGACGAACTCCTCCTGCGCCGCGACCGTCAGGATCTCTCGCGACCCCGCCTCCGCCGTCCGCCGCAGCAGTCCGAAGATCGAGGATGCCGCCGCGGACAGCGCCGCATCCGCGCCGCCGCGCAGGCGATGGAACAGGAACAGGGCGGCGATCGCATCGCCCGCCCCGTTCACCGAGAGCGGCAGCATCGGCGTGGCGAGCCGCCAGAAGCGCCCGCCCTCCCCCGCCAGCATGCCGATCTCGCCCTCGGGCGTATCGGCGAGGCGCAACGAGGTGACCAGCACGCAGCGCGGCCCGCGCGCCTGAAGCGCCGCCACCGCCGCCTTGGCCTGGTCGAGCGTCGTCACTTCCCGTCCCGTCAGCCATTCAAGCTCGAACTGGTTGGGGGTGATGATGTCGGCGGCCGGCAGGGCCTGGTCGCGCATGAATTCCGGAATGCCGGGGCGGACGAAGATGCCGCGGCCGACATCGCCGATCACGGGGTCGCAACACCACAGCGCAGCCGGATTCGCCGCCTTCACCCGCCGCGCGGCATCGAGGATCGCCTCCCCGATCTCAGCCGAGCCCATATAGCCCGACAGCACCGCATCGCAGCGCGGCAGCGCGCCGCGTTCCTCGATGCCGGTCACGAGGTCCTGGATCAGCTCCGCCCCGAAGACCTGCCCGCGCCAGGCGCCATAGCCCGTGTGGTTGGAGAACTGGACCGTGTGGATCCCCCACACTTCCGCGCCCAGGCGCTGCAAGGGAAAGATCGCGCTGGCATTGCCGACATGCCCGTAGGCAACCCAGGACTGGATGGAAAGGATCGCGGTCATTGGCCGAGGACGCCCGGAAGAATGCGGGCGGACGCTAGGAACCCCGCCGGCCGGGGTCAATCCGCGCAAGCCGCTTCACAGACCGCCCGCACCCGTCCATTCTGCGGGCGAATCTCCGGGGGCCAACCCGGAAAGCGACCCTTGAGGGAGGGACCCCCATGACCGCGACCCTGTCGCGCCGCGAGGCGCTTCTTGCCGGCTTCGGCGGCGTGCTGCTGCCGGCCACGCTCTCGGCCCAGCCTGCGCAGAAGCCCGCCGAGCTCAAGATCGGCGTCACGACCTTCCTCTCCGGCCCGGCCTCGGTCTTCGGTGTGCCATCGCGCAAGGCCTGCGAGATGCTGCTCGACCAGATCAATGCCGCGGGCGGCATCGCCGGCGTGCCGGTGCGCGCGACCTTCGTGGATGAAGCCCCGGGCACCGACCATCTGGTCGGCGAGTTCCGCCGCCTCGTGCAGTCCGAGGGCGTGCACGTGATGCTGCAGTCCATCTCCTCGGGTTCCTGCCTCGCCTGCACGCCGCTGTCGCGCGAACTGCAGAAGCTGACCATCCTGTGGGATTGCGGCACTCAGCGCATCTTCGAGGAGAACCGCTGGGAATACGCCTTCCGCACCCAGGGCTACGGCACGCCGGAAGTGCTCGCGCCGCTGTTGTACCTGCTGAAGCACAAGCCCGACTTCCGCACCGTCGCGGTGATCAACCAGGACTACGCCTGGGGCCGCGATTCCTGGGAGCTGTGGAAGGCCGGCATGGACGCGCTGAAGCCCGGCGTGCGCGTCGTGGCGGAGATGTTCCCCCGCTTCGGCTCGACCGACTTCTCGACCGAGATCACCCGCCTGCTCGCCCTGCGGCCGGATGTGATCCTGTCCACCTCCTGGGGTGGTGAGCTCGTCACGCTGATCCGCCAGGCGACGGAGCGCCGCCTGTTCGAGCGCTCGACCTTCGTGCTGCCGGTGGCCGAGGCCTCGCTGCCCACGCTCGGGCGCACCATGCCGGAAGGCCACATCATCGGCACGCGCGGCGACCACTGGAACAACCACCCCGCCCCGGCCAATCCGGAGCTGTTCCGCAACCTCATCAGTTCCTACCGGCAGCGCTTCAACGAATGGCCGATCTATCCGGTCCATCACATGGCGCAGGCGCTGTGGGCGATGAAGGCGGGTATCGAAAAGGCGGTGCAGGCGAAGGGCGGCGGCTGGCCCTCCGACCTCGAGATCGCCAACGCCTTCCGCGGCCTGACCTTCCCCACACCCACCTCGACCATCACGTTGCGCGAGGATGGCCAGGGGCTCGAGGATCAGATCGTCGGCCTGTCCAGCTTCAATGCCGATTTCGGCTTCGCCGTGCCGAAGGACATGATCCAGTTCCCCGGGGCGGAGGTTTCCGCCCCGGTCGGGCAGAAGTCGGTGGACTGGCTGAAGACGCTGAAGCCGGACTTCATCGCCTCCTCCGGCCGCCGCATCGGCTGAGGAACACGCCATGGCCGAGTGGTTCCAGGACAATGGCCTTCTGCTCGGCCTGGCATTGCTGGACGGGCTGTCCTCCGCGGGGCTGATCTTCCTCGTCGCGGTGGGGTTGAACCTCGTCTTCGGGGTGCTGCGCATCATCAATGTCGCGCATGGCTCCCTCTATGCGATCGGGGCCTATACGGCGGCCTCGATCGGCATCTTCCTCGGCGGTCTGGGGCTGCCGGACTGGGCGTCGATCCCGACCCTGATCCTCTCCGCCGCGCTGGTCGGCGCGGTGCTGGGGCCGATCATCGAAAGGCTGCTGCTGCGCCGGATCTATGCGCAGGAGGAGGTGGTGCAGCTCCTCGTCACCTTCGCGCTCTTCATGATCCTCGAGGACGTGCAGAAGCTGGTCTGGGGCGTGCAGCCGATCCATCGCGACACAGCGATGAGCTGGCTCGGCACCATCGACGTGCCCTTCGGCCAGGACTTCATCCCCTTCACCAACTACCAGCTTTTCGTGCTGCCGGGCTTCGCCATCATCACGCTGATCGGCCTCGCCTGGTTCCTCCGCCGCACGCTGACGGGGCGCGTCATCGTCGCCGTCACCACGGACCGCGAAGCCGCGACGGCGATGGGCATCGACGCGGCGAAGGTCTTCCTGCTGACCTTCACCTTCGGCGCGATGCTTGCGGCCCTCGGCGGCGCACTGTCCTCGCCGACCGCGGCGCTGGTGCCGGGCATCGGCGCGCAGACCATCGTGCTGTCCTTCGCCGTCGTCGCGACCGCAGGCCTGGGCCAGATCGAGGGTGCGGCGCTCACCTCCCTGATGATGGGCCTCGGCCGATCCATCGCCGTCTATTTCGAACCGGAGCTGGAGGTCGTGGTGCCCTACATCATCATGGTGCTGGTGCTGCTCGTCCGACCCCAGGGGCTTTTCGGCGTGATCGAGACGCGCCGCGTATGAGGAAGATCGAACCCCTCCTGGCGGTCCTGCTGGCGGCTGCCATGATCACCGCCGCCATCGCCGCGCCCTGGCTGCGCTTCGTGCTGACCATCGCACTCGCCAAGGGTATCGCGGTGGTGGGCATCCTGCTGCTGCTGCGCGCGGGGCAGGTCTCCTTCGGCCATGCGCTCTACATCGCCTTCGGCGCCTATACCGTCGCCTTCCTCGCGCCGAAGCTGAACGACGCGGTGCTGCTGCTCGCGGCCGCTGCGGCGGGTGCGGGGTTGCTCGGCCTGCTGATCGGCCTGTTCGTCACGCGCTACCGGCAGATCTTCTTCGGCATGCTGAACCTCGCCATGGCCATGGTGTTCTATTCGCTGCTCGAGAAGCTCTACCACTACACCAAGGGCTCCGACGGCATCCGGGTCGAGGTGATGCCCGTGGCCGGACAGGCGCTCGATCGCGTCGCCTATGAATGGTCGATCTTCGGCATCGCGCTCGGCCTCGCCTTCGTCCTCGGCATCCTGATCCGCTTCTACCTGTCCTCCCCGATGGGCGAGGCGCTGGCGGGGATCAAGACGCGCGAGACACGGCTCGAATTCATGGGCGTGCCGGCGCGCGGCGTGCTGTTGTCGGCCTATGTCATGTCGGCAGTCCTCGGCGGCATCGGCGGGGCGATCATCGCCATGACGTCGCGCCATGTGACGCCGCTGCTGTCCTATTGGACCTCCTCGGGCGAGCTCGTCTTCATCGCCATCCTCGGCGGGGCGGGCGGCGTGCTCGGGCCGTTCCTGGGGGCCGCGGCCTATGAGCTGGTGCGCATCTACGCCGCCGCCTCCTTCGCCGATGCCTGGCAGATGATCCTGGGCGCGGTGCTGCTGCTCGTCATCCTCTTCGCCCCGGGCGGGCTGTGGGGCATGGCGGCGAAGCTGGTGAAGGGGGGCGCGCGATGAGCGAGACCCTGCTCGAAGCCCGTGGCCTGCGCCTCGCCTTCGGCGGCGTGCGGGCCGCGGACGGCATCGACCTCGCGGTGATGCGCGGCGAGTTCCTGGCCATCATCGGCCCCAACGGGGCTGGCAAGACCACCTTCATCAACATGACCACCGGCTACCTCCGCCCCAATGCCGGCGAGATCACCTATGAAGGCCAACGCATCACCGGCATGTCCCCGCGCGCCATCGTCAAGCGCGGCATCGCGCGGTCCTTCCAGCTCCCGCAGCTCTTCACCGAGCATACGGTGGAACAGAATGTCGCACTGGCCGTGGCCTCGCGCGCCGGCATCTGGTCGCCACTCGCGCCGCTGCTGCGCCCCGGCTACCGCGACGAAGCGCGCGACCTGCTCGAACGCTTCGGCCTGACCGCCATCGCCGACACCCGTGCCGACGCGCTGAACGAGGGTGCGCGCAAGCTCGCCGACATCGCCATGGCCGTCGCCCTGAAGCCGCGCCTGCTGCTGATGGACGAACCCACCTCCGGCGTCGCGGCATCCGAGAAGATGACGGTCGTCGAAACCCTCGCCCGCGTGCTGCGCGATGCGAAGGTCACCGCCGTCTTCGTCGAGCACGACATGGATGTGGTCGAACGCTTCGCCGACCGCGTCGCGGTCTGGTCCCAGGGACGCATCGCCGCGCTGGGCCCGCCGCAGGAGGTCCTGGCCGACCCGGCCGTGCAACGCGACGTGATCGGGATCGAACGCCATGCTTGACCTGTCGGGCGTTTCCGTCGCCATCGCCGGCGTGCCGGTGCTGCGCAACGTCTCCCTGCACGTTCCCGCCGGCGGGCGCGTCGCGCTGATCGGGCGCAACGGCGCGGGCAAGACCACGACCCTGCGCACGCTGATGGGCCTGGTTCAGGCCAGTGCCGGCAAGGTGATGATCGATGGCGAGGACGAAACCCGCCTGCCCGCGCATCACCGCCCCCGCCACGGCATCGGCTACGCGCCCGAGGAACGGCGGCTGTTCGGTTCCTTCACCGTCGAGGACAACATGCTGTTGCCCGCGCAGGTGCTGAAGCTGGACCAAAGTGAGATCAACCGGCGCCTCGAACGCGTTTATGCCCTGCTGCCGGAACTCAAGGATCTCTCCCAGCGCAAGGCCGCGGGGCTATCGGGGGGCCAGGGCAAGATGGTCGCGCTGGGTCGCGCCCTGATGGTCGGCACCCGCGCGGTGCTGCTGGACGAGCCCTTCCAGGGCCTCGCCCCGGCCCTGGCGCTGCGCTATGCGGAGGCCCTGAAGCGGCTGCGCGCGGCGCTGCCAGATGTCGCGATCCTGATCACGGAATCCAACCCCGAGCTGCTGCGCCCCCTGGTCGAGCAGACCTATGTGATCGAACGCGGAGAGATCGCGGCAGGGTAAGGCGTGGCGAGGAGCGTTGCCGCGCCGGGGGCTTCCTGAGGTTGAGATCGGAGGGGCTTTGCCCCTCCAAACCACCCCAGCAAAGGCCGAAAGGCCTTTGCAAACCTCAACTTGGCGCCATGCACCACGGGCAGAATGGCGCCGAAATCCGTTCTTGTGCCCGTTACGCGCTACGATGCCCCGGCACGCGTGCTGCGCCCGGCGCCAGGTTCCGGCGGTCCAGGCCACACTGTGGCCTGGCGGGGTGGTCCGGAGGGGCGGCGCCCCTCCGGTTTCCGTCCCGCGACGAAACCAGACCGGCCCTTGGCGAGAAGAGGTTGACCCCCTCCCCCGGCCTACCGCACCTCAGTTCGCCGCCACGAAAGCCCGCGCCGCCGCCAGTTCGGGCCGTGCCGTATCCGCCCGTGCCGCGATCACCAGCAGTGCCTCGTAGTGCCGGCGCGCCGCGTCGCGGTCGCCGGCCTTCTCCGCCGCCTGGGCCGCGCCCGCCACGGCGCGGTAGCGGCGCGGCTCGATCTGCTGCACCGCCTCGAATTCCCGCTGCGCCTCGGCGTGGCGGTCCATCAGCATCAGCATGTCGCCGAGTTGCTCGCGGGCCGGCATCAGCGGCCCCGGCGTCACCGGATGCTTGTCGGTGCGCGCCTCGCGCTCCGTCGCCTGGCGCAGCAGGGCCAGGCCGTCTTCCTGCTCCCCGCGCGCAAAGGCCACCCAGCCTTCCGCCGCGATGCGCAGGATCTCCACCTGTTCCTGCCAATAGGCATCGCGCCCCTGCAGGGCCGCGGCGGCCCCACGCAGAGCCTCGACATCCGTCGTCGCGGCATCGGGCCGCCCGGCCCGCGCCGCGCCGATCGCGCGGGTGAAATGCGTGTTCGCATCCACGACGGGCACGTTGCGCAGGGGCGTGTCGAGCGCCGCCGCTTCCTCCCACGCGCCACGTTCCAACGGCCAGCGCGCCCGCATCGCGCTCAGCCCCCAGCCGAAGATCGGCGCCGGCGGGGTCCAGTTGTCGAAGCGCGGCAGCACGGCCAGTACGCCTTGCGCCGCCTCGAACTGGCCGGTCTGGAGATAGCCATAGACCATGTAGTCATAGGCGTGGATCTCATCGAACACTGCCTCCCGCGCACGGGCCGTCTCGGCGGAGCGGCGGTTGGTCTCGATCGAATCCTCCCACCGCCCGACGCGGGTGAAGATGTGGGATGGCATGTGCAGCGCATGCGGCGCGTCCGCCGCGATGGCGGCATAGCGTTCCGCCGCCGGCACGCCGCGACTGGCCAGCGCCGGCGTGTCGTAGGTGTGGATCAGGTAGTGCACGACGCCCGGATGCTGCGGCTGGCGCAGCGCCTCGCGCTCCAGGATCTCCGAGGCGCGGATCTGGCGCGCATAGGTCTTGTCGGTCGGCGGCGCCACCATCACCAGGGCCAGCGCGTATTGGATGGCGATCTCGGAATCGTCCGGGAAGCGCCCATGCAACTGCGCCATCGCCTGTTCGTAGCGTTCCATGCGGGCACGGTGCTGGTTCGGATCCTCATTCCCGTAGAGTTCGGACAAGGCCGCGATCAGCCCGGCCTCGCGCTCGCTGCGCGCGCCGCGGCGCTGCGCTTCCGCCAGCAGGACGCGGCCGGCGCGCAGATTAGCGACAGTGGTGACAGTGAATGGATTGACCAGCAGGGCGAGGGCTTCGCCCCAATATGCCGTGACGCAGTCCGGATCCGTCTGGCGGACCTGGCGGAAGGCATCGCCGGCGGCCTCGTACCAGAAGGAATGCTGCAACAGCATCGCATGGTTGAAATCGGCCTGCGCTGCCGGCGAACAGGTGACCGGAAAGCTGACCGTGCCGAGCACCTGATGCGAGCGGTGCGTCGTATCGACGGGTGTGGTCTGGGCCTCGGCGAGCGGACCCGGCGTCAGGATCAAGCCGGCCGCCAGCGCGAAACGGGTTCCCGTTTTGCGGAACATGCTGCTCCCTCCTTGTTGCAGGGAGCGACCGTCACAGGGGGGCTGCCTTCCCGTGGCGGGCTCCCAGCGGGAACGCTGGGCCGTTCGGCTCGACATCGCAAGGAAAAGGGGCGTGATGGCTGCCCCGCGAGTTGCGCGGATGCGCCCCCTCCCCTATACGCCGCCTTCCCTGCCCGCCGGTCGGCATCGTCGGGCGTTCAGCCGCGAGTCCAGCCCATGAAGCCCGATATCCATCCCGACTATCACGAAATCACCATCATCATGACCGACGGGACCGAGTTCAAAACCCGTTCCTGCATGGGCAAGGCCGGCGACACGCTGCGCCTCGACATCGATCCGAAGTCGCACCCGGCCTGGACCGGCCAGCAGCGCGTGATCGACACCGGTGGCCAGATCGCGAAGTTCAACAAGAAGTTCGCCGGCATCGGCGTGCGCAAGAAGGCCTGACCTTCCATGCCCCTGGGCGGCGAGGAGGTTGCGACCGACCCCGCCCAGGTGGCCCGCCTCTGGGAGGCGAATGCGCCCGCCTGGATCGCACTGTCGCGCGCCGGCTGGGACCTTTACCGCGACCATCTGAACACCCCGTCCTTCCTGCGCATCCTGCCGGATGTGACGGGCCTGCATGGCCTCGACATCGGCTGCGGGGAGGCGACGAATACCCGTGCCGTCGCCACGCGCGGCGCGCGCCTGACGGCGCTGGACGTCGCGCCCTCCTTCCTCGCCGCAGCCGCGGCGACCGAGGCCGCCGATCCACGCGGCATACGTTTCGTGAACGGCAGCGCCCTGTCCCTGCCCTTCCCTGATGCCGCCTTCGACTTCGCCACCGCCTTCATGTGCCTGATGGATGTCCCGCGCCCCGAGATCGCGCTGGCCGAGGCGGCGCGCATCCTGCGCCCCGGCGGGTTCCTGCAATTCTCCATCCTGCATCCGAGCTTCACCGGCCCCGGCCGCCGCGTCCTGCGCGACGCCACGGGCCACGCCTATGCCATCGAACTGCGGGAAGCGGCCCTGCCCGATGGTGCCGTGGAACGCTGGCGCTTCTCCGGCGCCCCACCGGCCCTGCGCGACGCCTACCCGGCCTTCCAGGTGCCCCGCTTCGACCGGAGCCTTGCCTGGTGGCTCAATGCCGTCGCCGGGACCGGGCTACGGCTCGACGCCGCGGAGGAGCCGGTGGCCGACCCGCAGATCGCGGCACGGGTGCCGACCGTCGCCGATACGCGGATCGCGCCGCTCTTCCTCATCCTGCGGGCGCGGAAATAGGCCCGGAAGACCGGCCCTGCCGGGCAGGCCGACGCCATCGCGACCAGGCACGAAGCATCGCCCCATGACCGCGCCCATCATCATCGACACCGCCCGCGGCCCGATCCAATGCCAGGTCAGCGGAGCGGGCGTCGCCTTCCTGGCCGTGCATGGCGGCATGGCCGGGCATGACCAATCCGCGCTGTTGGCCCGTGCCCTCCTCGCCGACCCATCCGGGCATCGCGTGGTGGCGGTGTCGCGCCCGGGCTATCTCGGCACGCCCCTGTCGGCCGGGCAGAACCCCGAAGACCAGGCCGATGCCCTGGCCGCGCTGCTCGACCGGCTCGGCATCGATACCGCCATCGTCGCCGCGGTGTCGGCCGGTGGGCCGTCGGCGCTGCATTTCGCGATCCGCCATCCCGCGCGCTGCCGCGCGCTGATCCTGGTCTCGGCCTGCACCGGCCGGCTCGAGACGCCACCCCCCATCCTGAAGCGGCTGCGCGTCATGGGGTGGCTCGCCCGCCTGCCCCTGCTGCCGGCATTCCTGCGCTGGCGCGCGCGCCGCGACCCCGCGGCTGCCGCGTCCCGCGCCATCCCCGACCCCATCCTGCGGGCACGCACCATGGCCGACCCGACGGCGGGCCCGCTGCTCCGCGCGCTCCAGGCTGGCGTCTTCGACCATCTGGCGGACCGGCTGCCCGGCACCATCAACGACATCGCCCGCTTCGGATCGCCCGGCGCCATCGCCTTCGACAGGATCACGGCGCCGACCCTGGTCGTCCACGGACAGGCCGACAACATCGTCCCACCCGCCCATGGCGAAGCCGCCGCGCATGGCATCCCCGGCGCCGAGCATCTCGCCATCGCCGGCGCCGGCCATGTCGCGCTCTTCACCCATCTCGCCGCGGTGCGGGACAAGGCGGCCCGTTATCTCGCGGCTTCGCCCCCCGAAGCCGCCCTTGAACGGGCGGCTTCCCCCTCCCAATTCTGACCAGCCGGTGGCGCCCCCAGGGGCCGCCGGCGCGGAACGGCAGGGTCGCCCGATCGGGGGCCCGATGAGCCCGCATCCGCCCCGCAACGAACCTTGCTCAGGCAGGAGGTTCTTCTATGAACGCGATCGATTTTTCCCCCCTGTTCCGGTCCGCCATCGGCTTCGACCGTCTCGCGCGCCTGATGGACAATGCGCGCAACGTGTCCGACGCGACCGGCTACCCCCCGTACAACATCGAGAAGACCGGCGATGACAGCTACGTGCTGACCATGGCCGTGGCGGGCTTCTCCGAAGGCGACCTCGACATCACCGCCCAGGAGAACACCCTGACTGTCGCCGGCAAGCCGAAGGCTCCGGTGGAAGACGGCTCGCGCTTCCTGCATCGCGGCATCGCCGGGCGCGCCTTCGAGCGCCGCTTCGTCCTCGCCGACCATATCGTGGTCGAGGGTGCGGACCTCGCGAACGGCCTGCTGCACGTGCAGCTGAAGCGCGTGGTACCCGAGGCTCTGAAGCCGCGCCGCATCACGGTGCAGGGCAGCCGGCCAGCCATCGAGGCGCCGGCGGAAGCAGCGTAACGGCGGCAGAACCGGGGGGGGGGGGGGGGGGGGGGGGGGGGCCGGGCGCCGGCGCCGCGGCCCGGGCCGCGGGGGCGGGGGGGGGGGGGGGGGGGGGGGGGTGGGG
>JAYSDS010000058.1:0-5273 GCA_041914265.1 Roseomonas sp. | reverse complement strand
TCAGTCTGTCGGCATGGGGGCGAAGTGGTCGCCCATTCTTCAGGTGCCGCAGAACGTGGCGGTGATGCGCTCTTCGGGGCGGGCCGGTAGCGCGTAGCGTGCTGGGCCGGCGTCGTCGTCGAAGGGTCTCTGCACGACCGCGAGCAGCGCCTCGAACGGGCCGAGATCATCCCGCGACGCGGCGGCGGTCAGCGCCTCCTCCACCAGGTGATTCCGCGGGATGTAGAGCGGGTTCACCGCCCGCATCGCGATACCCCGCCCGGCCGGCTCGCGTGCTAGGCGCGACCGCCAGGCCTGCGCCCAGCCGTCATAGGCAGCGGGGTCCGCGAACAGCGCCCGCACCGCGTCATCCGCCACCACGTCCTCCGCCGCATCCGCCAGCCGCCGGAAGGTCAGCGTGAAATCCGCCTGGTTCGCCGCCATGCGCGCCAGCAAATCCTGCACCAGCTCGTCATCGCCTTCCTCCGCCGAGGAGAGGCCGATCTTGCGCAGCCAGCCCGCCCGCCACGCCGCGCCGAACCGCACGCCATAGGCGGCCAGCGCTCCTTGGGCCTTCTCGACCGCGGCGCTCTCGTCGCCATCGATCAGCGGCAGCAGGCATTCCGCCAGCCGTGCAAGGTTCCAATGCGCGATGCCCGGCTGATTGCCCCAGGCATAACGCCCCTGATGGTCGATCGAGGAGAACACGGTCTCCGGGTGATAGGCCTCCATGAAGGCGCAGGGCCCATAGTCGATGGTCTCGCCCGAAACCGCGCAATTGTCGGTGTTCATCACTCCATGGACGAAACCGACCAGCATCCACTGCGCCACCAGGGAGGCCTGCCGCAGGGCCACGCCCTCCAGGAAGGCCAGCGCCGGATTCGCCGCCTCCCCCGCCGCCGGGTCATGCCGGGCAATCGCCGTGTCCAGCAGCACGCGCAGCGCATCGGTGTCCCGCCGCGCCGCGAAATACTGGAAGGTGCCGACGCGGATGTGGCTCGCGGCCACGCGCGTCAGTACGGCGCCGGGGATCGCATCCTCGCGGAAGACGGAATCCCCCGTCGCCACCGCGGCAAGGGAGCGCGTCGTCGGTATGCCGAGCGCCGCCATCGCCTCGCTGACCAGGTATTCGCGCAGCACGGGACCAACCGCGGCCCGCCCGTCGCCCCGGCGGGAGAAGGGCGTCGGCCCCGATCCTTTCAATTGGATGTCGCGCCGCTCGCCCGCCGGGGTGATGACTTCGCCCAGCAGGATGGCGCGGCCGTCTCCAAGGCTCGGCACGAAATGCCCGAACTGGTGCCCGGCATAGGCCTGTGCGATGGGTTCCGCCCCCGGCGGCACCAGGTTCCCGGCGAGCATCGCGACCCCGGCCTCACTGGCCAGCCAGGCGGGATCGAGCCCCAGCGCTTCCGCCAACGCCGTATTCAGCTTCAACAGCCTCGGCGCGGAAACCGGCGTGGGCGGCAGCCGGGCGAAAAGCCGCTCCGGCAACCTGGCATAGCTGTTGTCGAAAGCGGGGCGGGTGCCGGCCTCTTTCAGCGGGACCATGGTATCCATGACCTGCACATCGCGCCGCGCCGCGGCCCCGACAAGGGCACGCGGCGCAATTGAAGGGCAGCCGCTGCGAAGAACCGGACGGGCGCCCCCCCTGGACCGCCGCCTCTTGGCATGGGCCGCGAGGGACACGCGACACCCGCCCGGCGCGCTTGCTGCGCCGATGCGGATTTCGGCACCATTCTGCCCGTGGCGCACGGCGCCAACTGGAGGTTTGCAAAGGCCTTTCGGCCTTTGCTGGGGTGGCTTGGAGGGGCAACGCCCCTCCAACGCAACAGTATAAGAAAAGACCTGACCGGGCGGCCAAAGCCCCTCCCCGCCCCGCCGTCACGGCTTCCGGAAGAACGCCTCCGCCGCCGACCGATGGTCGTTCCGCGCCCCGATCGCCGCCTCGGCGCGCGCGATCTCGTTCTTCAGCTCGGCGATGTAGTCCTGGAGTTGAGACACGTCCCAGCCATCGAATTTCGGTTTTTCAAGCACTTGCCGCCGCCGCGGTTCGTTCTCGTCATCCCTCGCGGCCATGGCGCTTCCTTTCCCATCAAGGCTTTGACCCTGCCACAGCGCGTCATTATAGGAAGCGCATATTTGTCGCGGGGGTTCGCTCCTGCCGCCCCTCCGGCCAGCCGAGGTCAGTCCATGCCCCAGCCACTCATGCCGAAGGCCACCGCAGTGTGGCTGATCGACAAGACGTCGCTTTCCTTCGAACAGATCGCCGATTTCGTCGGCATGCACCCGCTGGAAATCCAGGCCATCGCGGATGGCGAGGTGGCGCAGGGCATCGTCGGCTTCGACCCCATCGCCTCGGGCCAGCTGACGCGCGAGGAGATCGTCCGCTGCGAGGCTGACACCGGGGCCCGGCTGCGCCTGCAGGAAAGCACCATCGTCCTGCCGAAGCAGCGCGCCAAGGGCGGCCGCTACACCCCTGTCTCCAAGCGCAACGATCGGCCGGACGGCATCGCCTTCCTGCTGCGCAACTACCCGATGCTGCCGGATGCGGTGGTGGCGAAGCTGCTCGGCACGACGAAGGACACCATCGCCAAGGTCCGCGACAAGACCCATTGGAACAGCGCGAACATCAAGCCGCGCGATCCGGTGATCCTCGGCCTGTGCAGCCAGGGCGACCTGAATGCGGCCATCCAGGCCGCGGGTGGCAGCCTGACGCCGCCCCCGCCAGCCGAAGACGCGGCCTGAGCGGGGAACGGCGTCGTCCTGCTATCCTAGTGCGGCCTGCTCGACCGCAGGCGCTCCATCTCCTCCTTCAGCCGAAGCTTCTCGAGCTTCAGGCGGGACAGTGCCGTATCGTCCGGCCGCGGCCGGCGATCCTCATCGAGGATCTGGCGTTCCAGCGCAGCGTGGCGTTGCTCGAGGGAGGCGATGCGGGCATTCATGGGCATGCTTGACGCGTCCTCTTCTCTGAAGGCCGGGCGCGGCCAAGGACCGCGGCTCCGGGCCGGAGGAGGCAGGACCAGGGATTGGCCTGTCGCGCCCCGGCCCGATCATGTTAAGGGCGTTGACGCTGGGAATGCACCATCAACTTCGCTCCGAGGCCGCCGGCCATGATCGCCGACCGTGACGCCATGCTGCGCCGTCTGCATGAACTGCGCAGCGAGCACCGCGACCTCGACACCGTCATCGCACGGCTGGACGGCTCGGTGGTGGACCAGTTGCAGCTGCAGCGGCTGAAGAAGCGCAAGCTGAAGCTGAAGGACGAGATCGCGTGGCTGGAAGGCCGCCTCGTCCCCGACATCATTGCCTGACCTGCGCGCGCCGGGCGCGGCCGATCCCGGTTGCCCGGCGCCGCTCCATGCGCTTGCCGGGTCGGGGCGGGGCCCCGATCCGATTTCGTTCCTGTTTCGACTGACGGTGACGTGAATGACAGGTGACAGCTCCCCCGCACCGCTGGTCGGGATCATCATGGGCAGCCGTTCCGACTGGGAGACGATGCGCCACGCCGCCGAGGCGCTGGACCAGCTCGGCGTGCCGCACGAAACGCGCGTGGTCTCCGCTCACCGCACGCCCGACCGGCTGGTGGATTACGCGAAGTCCGCGGCCGGGCGGGGCCTGAGGGTCATCATCGCGGGGGCTGGGGGCGCGGCCCATTTGCCGGGCATGACCGCCTCCTTCACGCGGCTGCCGGTGCTCGGCGTGCCGGTGGAAAGCCACGCTCTCAAGGGCATGGACAGCCTGATGTCCATCGTCCAGATGCCGGGCGGCATCCCGGTCGGCACGCTGGCCATCGGCAAGGCGGGCGCCACCAATGCGGGCCTGCTCGCCGCCGCTATCCTGGCCACCGCCGATCCCGCGCTGGCCGAACGGCTCGAAGCCTGGCGCGCCGCGTTGACGGCCTCGGTGCCGGATGCGCCGGCATGACGGGCTTTCCCCTGCCTCCCGGTTCCATCATCGGCATCCTCGGCGGCGGCCAGCTCGGCCGCATGTCGGCGATGGCGGCCGCGCGCCTCGGCTATGCCTGCCACGTCTATGCGCCGGAGCCCGATTCGCCCGGCATGCAGGTCGCCGCGCACCGGACCGTCGCGGCCTATGAGGACCGCGAGGCGCTCGCGCGCTTCGCCGCCTCGGTCGCCGTCGTGACCTTCGAGTTCGAGAACGTCCCCGCCGCCGCGCTGGAGGCTCTGTCGGGCCTCGTTCCCTGCCGCCCGGGCCTCGCCGCGCTCGCCACCTGCCAGGACCGTGCGGCGGAGAAGGCCTTCCTCGACCGCATCGGCGTGCCCGTCGCGCCGTGGCGACTCGTCGAATCGGAGGAGGACCTGCGCGCCGCCGCGGCCGAGCTCGGCCTGCCGGCGGTGCTGAAGACGACACGCATGGGCTATGACGGGCGCGGCCAGGCTGTGCTCCGGGAAGCGTCGGATCTCGCCCCGGCCTTCGCGCGACTCGCGCCCAAGCCGCTGATCCTCGAAGCCTTCGTGCCCTTCACCGCCGAGGTCTCGGCCATCGCCGCGCGCGGCGAAGATGGCGCCATCGCTGTCTTCGACCCCGCCGAGAACCGCCACGCGCACCATATCCTCGACCTTTCCTTCGCGCCGGCGCGCATGCCGGCCGCGGTGACGGAAGCCGCGAAATCCCATGTCGCCGCGGTGGCCGAGGGACTCGAGCTGATCGGCCTCGTCGCGCTCGAGATGTTCCTGCTTCCCGACGGCCGGCTGCTCGGCAACGAGATCGCCCCGCGCCCGCATAATTCCGGGCATTGGACCATGGATGCCTGCGCGGCATCCCAGTTCGAGCAGCACATTCGCGCCGTCGCCGGCCTGCCGCTGGCCTCCTCCGAACGCCATCACGATGCCGTGATGCGCAATCTGATCGGACCGGAGGGACTCGCCGCCTGGCCACGCTTGCTGCGGATGCCGGGCGTCGTGCCGCATCTATACGGCAAGGCGGAGGCCCGCACCGGACGCAAGATGGGCCATGCCAACCGGCTCCTGGCGCATGGCAGCCTGGCCAGCCTGGCCGACACGGACGCCCTGGACGGCTTGTGACCGAATTGCCACCCAAGGGCGTGGCAGGAAGGCAACACTGCGACAGCTTCCGGCACCGAGGCCTTCCGCAGCCCGCGCAGGATGGTAGAAGACACTCCGTCGAGCCGCCGGCGCCATATGGCGATCGGGCTTCGGACAGGATCTACGGCCCGAGAGGGGCCCGAGCAGGAGAATACCAATGAGCCTGAAGAAGGCGCTTCTTGCCGCGACGCTGCTGTCGCTGCCGATGGCCGCGACCGCGAATGCGCA
>JAYSDS010000057.1:0-33446 GCA_041914265.1 Roseomonas sp. | reverse complement strand
TTTCCAAAGGCCTTTCGGCCTTTGGTGGGGTGAGGTCCGGAGAGGGGCAAAGCCCCTCTCTGGCCCCCCGTCACCCCAGCCGCTGAATATCCCCATCCACCGCGAGCGCCTGCCCGCTGATCGTCGCCCCGAAGGGCGAGCACAGGTACAGCGCCATGTTGGTGATGTCGTGCTGCGTCACGTAGCAGCGCATCGACACGTCCTTCAGCAGCTCGGCTTCCTTCTCCTTGAACGGCACGCCCTGCGCCTGCGCCTTCGCCTCGATGACGCGGCGGATGCGGTCGCCGGCGACGAGGCCCGGCAGGATCGCGTTCACCCGGATACGGTCGGGGCCGAGTTCGATCGACAGCGACTTGGTGAACCCCACCACGCCCCATTTCGCCGCGGCATAGGGGCTGCGCAGCGGGAAGCCGAAGCGCCCGGCGGCGGAGGAGAGGTTGATGATCGACCCGCCGCCGGCCGCCCGCAGATGCGGCACGGCGCGCCGCGCGCAATGGAACATGGCGGCGAGGTCGATGCGCAGCGTGGCTTCCAGCGCCTCGGGCGTCACATCCTCCACACGCGCGGTGGGGCCGGCGATGCCGGCGTTGTTCACCAGCACGTCGAGGCCGCCGAGATGGGCCGCGGCCGCCTCCACGAAGGCTTCGCATTCGGCGGTTTCGCCCATGTCGGCGCGCATCTTCGGGTGCGGGCAATCGGCCAGCGCCTCGGCGTCGATGTCGCTGACGAAGACGCGCGCGCCGCGCGCGGCGAAGCTGTCGGCCATGACGCGGCCGATGCCGCCCGCGCCCGCGCTGACGGCGACGCGCAACCCGGTCAGGTCGACCGTCAAGGGATGGCTGCTGCCCTGCATTCGGTTTCCTCCTCGCGCCTGAAAGGCTTCAGCCATCGTCCCGCCGCGCGCGGCCGCGGGCAAGGGCGGCGTTCCGTTTCGCGGGCAGTCCGGGTTATCCTGGCCGCATGAGCCCCTTCGAGATCGTCTCCTTCTCCACCATCGTGCTGATCGTGCTGCTGGTAGTCGCCATCCTCACGGCGACGCGCGGCATCCGCACCGTGCCGCAGGGGGAGGTCTGGACGGTCGAGCGATTCGGGGCCTTCACGCGCATGCTCCCGCCGGGGCTGAACTTCATCATTCCCTTCATCGACGGCATCGGCCGGCGGGTGAACGTCCAGGAACAGGTGCTCGACATCCCCGAGCAGTCGGTGATCACGCGCGACAACGCGACCGTCGCGGTGGACGGCATCGTCTATTATCGCGTGATGGACCCGGCCAAGGCGGCCTATGCGGTGCAGGATCTCGGCTTCGCGCTGACCGCGCTCGCCATGACCAATATCCGCGCCGTGATCGGCGAGATGGAACTCGATGCCACCCTGTCGGGACGTGAGCGGATCAACTCCTCGCTGCTCGGCATCCTCGATGGCGCGACCGAGCCCTGGGGCGTGAAGGTCGCCCGCGTCGAGATCCGCAAGATCGAGCCGCCCGAGAACCTGATCCGCGCCATGACCCTGCAGATGACCGCCGAGCGCGAGCGTCGCGCGACGGTCGCCAAGGCCGAAGGCGAGCGGGAGGCCGAGATCAAGCGGGCCGAGGGCGAGAAGCAGGCGCTGATCCTGTCGGCCGAGGGCCGCAAGGAGGCTGCCTTCCGCGACGCCGAAGCGCGTGAGCGCCTGGCCGAGGCGGAGGCGAACGCGACGCGGTCGGTCGCCGAGGCGGCGACCGGCGCGGGCACGGATGCCCTGCGCTACTTCATCGCGGACAAGTATGTGAAGGCGTTCGACACGCTGGCCGGCAACAGCGCGCAGAAGCTGGTGATCGTGCCGATGGAGAGCAGTGCGCTGGCCGGCGGCATCGCCCAGGCGATGGAATTGCTGCGCGGCCCGGATGGCGGCCCCGCACCCCGTCCGCCCCGGCCTTCCGCACCGCCGGAATCGGCCTCGCCCTGGACCCCGCGCTGAACCGGAAGACGCCGTGATGCTGGACGGGTCCACGCCCGCTTACCTCTGGATCCTCGTCGGCCTGCTGCTGCTGGGCGCCGAGGTGATGCTGCCGGGTGTCTTCCTGCTCTGGGTCGGCCTGGCCGCGATCGGCACGGGGCTGGTGCTGATGGTGGTCGCGCCGCCCTTCGTGGTGGTGGTCGCGGTCTTCATCCTGTTGCTCGCCGCCGGCATCGCCCTGGCGCTGCGGCTGCGGCGGAGCCATCCGACGCGCCCGCAGATGAATACGCCGACATCGGGCCTCGTCGGGCGCGCCGGCGTGCTGATCGAGCCCGGCGCGACGGGCCCGCGCGTGCGGATCGGCGATTCGGACTGGTCCGCCCGGCTGCCGCGCGATGTGGCGGAAAGCCCCGCCGGCACCCGCGTCCGGGTCGAGGGGGTGGACGGCACCACCCTGATCGTGCGGCCGGAGTAAGCTGGGCAATCTTGTCGCGGATCAAGGCGGGGCAGGGGGCCGGCGGCTAGCATGCCGCCGTTCTCCAAGGAGGAAGCCCATGCGCAGCACCGCGGCCAGCATCGAGGGCGGGCATGCCCGCCGGCTCTTCGTCGTCGCCAATGGCAGCCATGGTCGGGCCTATGCCAAGCGGCTCGGCGAGAGCGGCTATGATGCCTTGTTCGAATGGGATGCCCCGGATGCCCGGCGCAAGGACGCCGACCAGGGCGAGGACCGTCCCGGCCGCGCTTTCCCCGCCGCCGGGGCCACGGCGCGCAGCGGCATGGAATGGGACGACAAGGACGCGACGCCCAAAGGGCATGCCCGCCGCGACTTGGCCCATCGCATGGCCGAGGATCTCGCGGCGGCACTCCGTGCGGGCAAGGCCGACAGCTTGGCGCTGATCGCGCCGGCGCCGGTCGCGGCCGCGGTCCGGGACCGTCTGCCGGGCGATCTGCGATCCGCCCTGGTGGGGGAGGACCATCACGACCTCACCAGCCTGCCGGCGGCGGATCTTTTCGCGCGGCTCGACGCCCTGCGACACGGGGAGTGAGTTTCGGCGCGCGATCGCGCGCCGGGCTGGCAGTCGTCAGGTGTGGCGCTGGTCGACGGCGATCGTCTCGGCCGCCGACCTGAAGTGGGGTGAGGAAGACTGCGGAAACAGCGCGGCCATGCAGGTGCGCACGAGCGTGGCCGCCTCGTTCGGGGAATGTGGCCGGTGGCTGGCTGCGATCAGGCTCGCCGCCACCGTCGCCGCCGTGTTCAGGTTCATGGCCTGGAGCAGTCGGTCCCATGTTTCGGGATCTGGGGTATTGACCATCTGGAGTGTTTCCGCCGTGACAAGGGCTGTCGGGCGGCAGCCCATGACGGGAACGTCCGACAGATTGAAATGATCTGATACACGAGATCAGTTCATGCAACGATTCTGGAATTCATGCATTCCGCTGCCATGAAGTCCCAATTATTGGCCGTGGATGTCGCGGCACCGTGGCGGGACGATTGCCGCTGCCGCCGTGGAGGCGGCGGATTCGCGCGCATCGCCTGGGCGCAGGCAACGTCACGGATCGTAACGGCCCTTGATCCCGGGGCCCGCATGGGCCACGTCCTATAAGCCATGGAAACGCAACATCGTCGCCCACCCGTGATCGATATGACGCCGGAAGGCGAGTTCCGGGACCCTGTGCCGCCGCAGGGCAAGGGTGGCCTCGACAGGATTCTCGCGCGCCTCGGCGGCGTCGCGATGCTGGTGGCGATTGGCGCGACCGCGCTCGTGCTGGCCGGCCTCGCTGTGTTGGCGATCGGCGTGCTGCTGCCCGTCGCGATCATCGCCGGCGGGATCGGCGCGGCGTCGCTGTGGTGGCGCGCCCGCCGCGGCGGCGGCCAGCCGGTGCGCTTCGTCATCATCCGTCGATAGGCGCCGATACCGAATCGGCCGGATGGCCCGCCGGTATCAGGCGGCGATCGCGGTGCCGCCCGCCTTCAGCCCGAATGCCTCGGCGAGGAGCGTGTAGGACCGGCGCCGGGCCTCGGGGTCATGGCAATGGGTGATGACGGCGAATTCGGCGATGCCGCCATGCGCCGCCGACAGCGCCTCGAGCTTCGCCTTCACCTGTTCCGGCGCGCCGATCATCGCCGCGGCGCGCATCTTCTCGACCCGCGCGAGCTCGAGGTCGGAATAGGCATGAGCCTCGGCTTCCTCGACGCTCGGCAGCGGCAGGTACAGGCCGCGGTCGCGCTTCAGCCGCCATAGCTCACGGGAGCGGAAAAGGCGCCGCGCCTCGGCCTCGGTATCGGCGACCAGGCAGTAGACGCCGAGCGCCGGATGCGGCGCCGCGAGCCGGCCGGGCATGTCCGGCTTGGGCTGGAAGCTCTCGCGATAGACGGCGATGGCCTGTTCCGAGCCGCCCCCGTCGCTGAAGAAATGCGCGAAGCAATAGGGCAGGCCGAAATAGCCGGCGACCTGTGCCCCATAGTCCGACGAACCGAGGATCCACATCTCCGGGCGCGTCTCGACGCGCGGCTGGGCGATGATGGAGGCGAAGGGGTGGTTTTCCGGCAGCCCGTCGCCGAGCCAGCCGAGTACTTCCATCACCTGGGCCGGGAAACGGTCGGCCGCCTGGTTGGCGTTGGGGTTCAGCGCATAGGCGGTGCGCCCGTCCGACCCCGGCGCGCGGCCCACGCCGAGATCGACGCGGCCGGGGGCGATCGCCTCCAGCATGCGGAACTGCTCCGCGACCTTGAGCGAGGCGTAGTGCGGCAGCATCACCCCGGCCGAGCCGATGCGGATGCGCGACGTCGTCGCGCCGATCGCGGCCAGCAGCACCTCCGGCGCCGTGCCGGCATGGGAGGCGGAGTTGTGGTGTTCGGCACACCAATAGCGGCGGAAGCCGAGCGCGTCGCAATGCTGGGCGAGCGCGATGGTTTCGCGGATCGCCTCGCCGGGCGTGCGGCCCGAGGCGATGGAGGACTGGTCGAGGGCGGACAGCGTGAAGCCGGTCATGGACCGGAGCCTAGAGCAGATCCCGACCATGGGGAATCACCCCCACCGGGTGAAGATACGCGCAAAAACAAAGACCTAGAGCCGCACGCCCGAGGCAACGCTGCGCTCCGGCGGTATCAGGCGCGTCCGGTCCCGGCGATCGGCGATGGCCGGCGCTGCGGCCTTTCCTGCAGCAGGGCGTCGAAGCGCGCGCCGAGCGGCGAGGCATCGTCATAGAGGCGCATCAGGTGACGCAGGGCCGCGAGCCGAGGGGCCGCGGCGGCGCTGTCCGTCCCGGCGAGGATGGCGGTTTCCTCGCGGCGCAGCGCGTCGATCAGGCGGTGGTTCATGGCGCCTCCGTGGCGATATCGCAGGAGGCACTATGATTCGCGCCATGGTTGCATTCAAGCGTCCACCAAGGCGGGAACCGGTCGCGGCAATCGATGGAGGATGGCGCCGTGACCCTCGGGCACATCGACCTTGGCGCCGCCGCCATCAGCCAGGGCGTGGAGAAGCGGCGCCCGATCCGGTTGCGGGCGGGAGATGCGCTGATCTGCACATCTCCCGCCCGGCGATCAGATCCGGGCCTGCAGCCCGAAATAGACGGTGCGCCCCTGGCCGGTGCCATAGGTGCTGAGCCAGGGCGTATAGGCAGTGTCGAAGACGTTGGTGACGCGCATGTTGAGGTCGAGATTGTCCGTCACGCGCACGCTCGCGAAGAGGTCGAACAGGTTGTAGGGCTTGCCGCCGTCGGTCGCGAGGCCGGCCGTGCCGGCGGCGTTCGTGCCCGCGACGAGGCCGCCGGAGGTGTAGGTGTAGCGCGCCCCGAGCGTCAGGCGTTCGTCGAAGAGGCGGCCACCCGCCGTCACAGCGACCACATTGTCCGGCGTGTACTGGCTGGCCCCGAGGCCCGGGATCTGCGACGACAAGTTCGAATGCGTGTAGGTGTAGTTGACTGAGCCGAAGGCGACGCGGGCGTCGTAATTGGCCTCGAACTCGAAGCCGTCCACCTGCGAGGAGCCTTCGACGTTCACGAACCGGTAGGCGCGCAGGGCCGGGACATAGGCCGCGGCGATATAGTCGTCGACATTCATGATGAAGTAGTTGGCGCGCAGTCGAAGGTTGTCGTTGTTGGTCAGCATCTGGCGGGTCTGGATGTTCACGCCGAACTCCCAGCCCTGCTGCGTCTCGGGCTTCAGGTCGGGGTTCGGCACGAAGGTCGCGCTGGTGGTGCCGGGATGGTCGCCGCCCAGCATCGTCTCCTGCAGCGTCGGGGCCCGCATCGAGCGGCTCCAGGTGACATAGGGCTGCAGCCAGTCGGTCACGTTGACGGCCACCGTGATGCGCGGATCGAGCGAGCCTTCGGTGTTGTCGACGGTGAAGCTGCCATAGCGGATGCTCGGCGTGCCGCTGCCGTTCATCGTGTACCAGTTGTAGCGCAGGCCGGGGGTGACGCTGAGGATGCTGTAGTTGAAGGTGGTGTTGGTGAAGATGCCCATCAGCGCGCTGGTGCCGTCGGCGGGGTTCACGCCGCCATTGCTGGACGTGACGTCGTCGTGGAAATACTCGATGCCGTTGTTGCTGATGACCTGGACGTCGCCGATCGAGAAGCGCGAGATGTTCGACAGATCGAAGCCCATGCCCTCATCGACGATGGTACGGCCGACAGAGGTCCCGGTGCCGCCGGTGTATTTCATCGTGAGGTCGTTGTAATAGGCATTGGCCGAGAGATTGATCAGCGGATCGCCCGGATTGTAGTGGTAGTTCGCCGTGTAGGTACGGTTGTTGACCGTCTGGTAGTAGGAATTGGCGTAGAAGTCGTTGTCGTAGAGCACCGCGCCGAAGCCGAGTGTATGGCCCTGGCCGAAGGCGAAGTTGAGCCTGGCGAGGCCCGAGATCAGGTCCTGCCCGGTGCCCGAGACGGGATTGCCGTAGCCGTCCTGATAGTTGCGCGAACTCCGGTTGCTGATCGCCACCGCGCCGCCGACATGTTCGGTCCGGAAGCCCGCCGCGCCCATCTCGGCGAAGTCGACGCCGTTGGTGCCCCAGCCGAGGCGCACCAAGCCGCCCAGGGTCTGCCCCTCGCGCACGATGTCGTCGACATTGAGGGTCCGGAAGTTCGCCGTGCCCGCGAGCGCGCCGCCGCCGATGCCGATTACGGCGCCGCGCATCACGTCGACGCCCGCGAGCAGCGCCGGGTCGACATAGGTGAAGCCGGCAGCCTCATGGCTCGTGAAGCGGAAGTTCTGGCGCACGCCGTCGATCGACATGTTGACGCGGCCAGATCCCTCGAAGCCGCGGATATTGACCGCGACGCCGGGATTCTGCGCGTTCTCGCGCGTGAAGACGCCGGGCAGGGTGCGCAACAGGTCGTCCATCCGGTTGCCGCCTTCGAGGCGGATCTGATCGCCATCGATGGTGCTGGCATTCTCGGAGGCACCCTGGCCGGTCACCTGGATCGGGTTGAGCTGGACCGTGCCATCGGCGCGCGCCGCCTGGGGCGTCCCCTGCGCGGCGGCGGTCGGATCGGCGGCCGTCGTACCCTGGGCGAGGGCCGCGGAGCCGAGTGCCAGCCACACCACGCCCATGGCGGACCCCGCCATCAGCCTGTGTCGAATGCGAGCCATGAAATAATCCCCTCGATATCATGCGCCAGATGGTCGAATCTGGGAAAATCGTTGTCGAATTTCTTGATGAAATGCGCCAATAATCAAATGTACTTGTGAACAGTAGCCCATCATGTATTTGAAGTAGATCTGTATATGACAGGAATATCTGTCATACTTATTTCATCTGAGACGATGGGCGTCCGGTGCGGTCAGCGATAGTCAGGGCGGGATCAGCATTACGAGTGCGTCTTGTTTGCCTCCGTGATTCTCATGCGGTGGGCGAGCCATACTGAGATTGCGAGTCATTTGCAAGTTTGCTCTCGCCCCTGCGATCACGCCTGTCGCGGCGGGTGCTTCGGCCGCGCGGCCGCGCGCCCGGGGGAAGGGCACGCCATCGCCACCGCGGCCGGCGGCTTCCGTCAGGTGATGTCGGGCAGGGGTGCCGCGTCAGGCGCGGCCGGCGACGCTGGGGGCCTCGGCAGGGATGCCGGGGCCCGCGCGATCAGCTTGCCACGCGGCCGAAGATGGCGGTCAGCAGGGCGAACAGCACGCCGCCGGCCAGGAAGCCCACCAGCGTGCCGTTGATCCGCACATATTGGAGGTCGCGGCCGACGCGCAGCTCGATCTTGTCGGCCGCCGCCCGGGCGTCCCAATTGCCCACCACCCCGGCGATGAAGTCCGAAAGCTGCGACTGGGCGCTCGGCAGCAAGGTCATCAGCACGCTCTCCACGCCCTGGTTCAGCCGCGCCCGCGCGGCCTCGTCCTCGGCCAGGAGCGTGCCGGCATTGGCGAAGATGCCGGACAGCAGCGCGACGGTGCGGCCCTCGGGCCTCGCGGCGTCGGCCACCAGGGCGACGCGCAGCCGGCCCCAGACATCCATCAGCCAGGCCGCGACGGAAGGATGCGCCAGCGCCTCCCGCAGCGCGCGGCCAATGGCGTCGGCGCGTTCCGGGTCGGTCTCCAGCTTCTCGATCTCATGGCCCAGCCATTCGGCGAAGGCGGCGCGCAGGTCGGAATCCTCGGGCTCGACCTTGTCCAGCTCGGCATTCACGGCGCTGAGGACCCGGTTCGCCACCCGCGCGCCGGCGAGCCAGCCGATCACCGCGCCGCCTTCGGCCCGGATGCGCGCGGCGATGGCCGCGCGCAGCGCTTCCTCCCGCGCCGACAGCAGCACCTTCAACTGGCCGATCGCCAGGCTGAACACCTCCTGATGCCGGCCCGAGGCGACGAAGGCCCGCAGCACGCGGGCAACGAGCCGCGCCGCCGCGGGGCCCGAGACGATGCGCGGCAGCAGCCGCACCAGGAGCCGCTTCGCGCGCCCATCCTCGAGGCTCGCGACCAGCTTGGGCAGGGAGCGCGCGAGCGCCACCGCGGCCGGCTTCGAGGCCTGGGGGTCGGCGAGGAAGCGCTGCAGGATGCGCGACAGGTCGAGCTGCGCGATGACCCGCCGCACCTCGCTCTCGGTGAAGACATGGGAGGAGACGAAGCGCCCGAGCGCGCGCCCCAGCCTTTCCTTCTGGTTCGGCACGATGGCGGTGTGCGGGATGGGAATGCCGAGCGGATGGCGGAACAGCGCCGTCACCGCGAACCAGTCGGCGAGCCCGCCCACCACGCCGGCCTTCGCCGCCGCCTGCAGCATGTCCGTCCAGTAGCCCGGCGGCATGGCATAGGTGCCCACCAGCAGGGCGCCCATCCCCGCGAGCATGGAGGTTGCGAGCAGCCGATGGCGCCGCAGGCCGCGGCGAAGATCGGCATCGGGGTCGGGGATCGGGGGGCTGCCTTGCATCAGACGCGGAGATAGGCCCCCGGCCCGCCCTTGCCCAGCGGGGACCGTATGTTACATCATAACACCATGATGGTTCGCCTGACCGATCCGCTCGCGCTGTCCGCCTCGGCGCTGTCGCGCTTGGCCCTCGCCTGCGGCGTGGCCGTGGTGCTCTGGGCGGGCGTCATCTGGGCGCTCGCGGCATGAACACGCCCCGGCATCCCGCCGCGATCCGCCTTCAGGACCTGACGCTGACCCATGGGCGGCGCGCGGCGGTGCATCACGTGTCGGGCCGCTTCGCCCCGGGCAGCCTGACCGCCGTCGTCGGGCCGAACGGTGCGGGCAAGACCACGCTGCTGCGGGCCCTGGCCGGGCTGCACAAGCCCGAGAGCGGTGCCATCACCCATGAGGGCACGGCCCGCATCGCCCTGCTGCCGCAGCTCGCCGCGCTGGACCGGGCCTTCCCGATCGGCTGCCGCGACGTCGTGATGCAGGGGTTGTGGCCGCGCCTTGGCGCCTTCCGTGGCGCGACGCCCGAGGATCGCGCCCTCGCGGAACGGGCCATCGCCGCCGTCGGCCTGTCGGGCTTCGAGGATCGTCCCGTCGGTTCGCTGTCCGCCGGGCAGACCCAGCGGCTGCTTTTCGCGCGGCTGCTGGTGCAGGATGCCGACATCCTGCTGCTCGACGAACCCTTCAACGCGGTGGATGCGCGGACCTCGGCGGATCTGCTGCGGCTGGTGCGGGAATGGCATGGGGAAGGGAGGACCGTGATCGCGGTGCTGCACGACCTCGACCTCGTCGCGCGGGAGTTTCCGCAGACGCTGTTGCTGGCGCGGGACCCGATCGCCTGGGGGCCGACCGAACAGGCGTTGTCCGCCGCGAACCGGCTGAAGGCGCGGATGATGGCGGAAGCCTGGGACGACAGCGCCGAAGCCTGCGCGGCCTGACCAGGAAGGGGCTTTGCCCCTCCCCGGACCGCGAAGCAGTGCTTCGCGCCCACCAAAGGCCGAAGGGCCTTTGGAAACCTCAACCTGGTGCCCGGCGCCGCTGACATGCTTCCTGCCCGAACCTGCCCTTGCGCACGCCGCGCGCCCATCCTGCCCAGAGCCAGGTATGGGTTTCCAAAGGCCTTTCGGCCTATGCGGGCCTCATTCGCGTTGCCTGGGCAACGTGAATCGGTACCCGCGGTGGGGGAGGTTCGGAGGGGGCAAAGCCCCCTCTGACGGCACATGCACGACCTTCTGATCGCCCCTTTCGTCGAGTTCGGCTTCCTCCGTCGCGCCCTGGTCGGCTGCCTGGCGCTGTCGGTTTCCGCCCCCGTGCTCGGCGTCTTCCTCGTCCTGCGCCGAATGAGCCTCACGGCCGATGTCCTGGCGCATGGCGCGCTGCCGGGCGTGGCGCTGGCCTTCCTGCTGGCGGGCTTCTCCGCGACCTGGCTGTGGGCGGGGGGGCTGGCCGCGGGGCTGCTGGTCGCGGTCGGCGCCGGGGCGCTCTCCCGCGCCACGGGCGGGCGGGAGGATGCGACGCTGGCCGCGCTCTATCTGGTCGCTCTCGGGCTTGGCGTGGCGCTGATCTCGATGGGCGGCGGGGGCGGGGCGGACATTACCCACATCCTGTTCGGCAGCGTGCTCGGCGTGGATGACCCGGCGCTGCTGCTGATGGCGGGGGTGGCGACGCTCACGCTGGCGGTGCTCGCCTTCGCCTGGCGGCCGCTGGTGCTGGAATGCTTCGACCCGGCCTTCGCCGCGGCGAGCGGCGCGCATGGCGGCACCTGGCACCTGGTCTTCCAGGCGCTGGTGGTGCTGAACGTGATCTCGGCCTTCCAGGCGCTGGGGACGCTGATGGCCGTGGGGCTGATGATGCTGCCGGCCATCGCGTCGCGGCACTGGGCGCGGCAGGTCTCGGGCATGGCCTATGCGGCGGTGGGGATCGCGCTGCTCGCCTCGGTCGTCGGGCTGCTGCTGTCCTATCATGCGGATGTGCCGACCGGGCCGGCGATCGTGCTGATCGCCGGGGGGGCGTGGGCGGTCTCCATGCTGCTCGGCCCCGTGGACGGGCTGCTGCCGCGGCTGCTGCGCCGACGGCACCTCGCGCGATAGGCCTCAGAAGGCCCGTCCTTCCCAACGCGCCTCGCGCGCCTTGGCGTCCAGATGCTGGCTCGTCATCAGCGTCAGCAGGATGATCGCGGGCGCGACGGCATGCCCGTATTCGCCATGGGCCAGCAGCGTGGCCAGTGCGCCGAGCATCACCGCCGCCGCGCAAGCCCGGCCGATCGCGCGGCTGCGCGGCATGGCCAGCAGCGCCGCGCTCAGCAGTTCGAGACCGCCGGTCACCCGGTGGAACCAGTCCGGATACCCCCAGCGGGCGTAGTCGTGCCGTATGGCGTCCGGCGGAAACAGGTTCACGACGCCGCCGAAGACGAAGAAGGCGACGAGCCCGCCATTCAGCAGGGTGCGCAGCAGGGATCGCGGCAGGAAGGGGATCAGCATGTCGGCTCCTGGCAAGGGGGCGCAACCTTTGCTGCGCCGGACCGACGGGCTTATAGAACCTCAACAAAGGTTGAGGTCAAGCGTGGCACGAAGCGCGGCCAAAGCTGCTCTGACAGTCGGCGAGGTGGCGACGCGCAGCGGCGTGCCGGTCTCGACCGTCCATTTCTACGAAGCGCAGGGGCTGATCAGCGGCTGGCGCACATCGGGCAATCAGCGGCGCTACGAACGCTCGGTCCTGCGGCGCATCGCCATCATCCAGGTCGCGCAGCGCGCCGGGCTCTCGCTGAAGGCCATGGCGGAATTCCTCGCCCCCATCCCTGCGGACCGTGCCCTCGGCGCCGAGGACTGGCGGCGGCTTTCCCTGGCCTGGCAGTCGCTGATCGACGACCGCATCGAGACGCTGCGGCGGCTGCGCGACGAGCTCGACCGTTGCATCGGCTGCGGCTGCCTGTCGCTCGCTGATTGCCCGCTGCGGAACCCGGAGGACCGGCTGGGCCGGGATGGCGCCGGGCCGCGCATCCTGCTGCGCCGGCGCTGATTGCGCGCCGGGCGGGTTTCCATCACGGCCCCGGCCGATCCATCCTGGGCGCAACCAATCGCCCAGGAGGACGTCCCGACATGGGATCCAAGCTGTTTTCCCCGCTGACGCTGCGCGGCCTGACCATTCCCAACCGCGCCGTGGTGCCGCCGCTGTGCCAGTACTCGGCTGTCGAGGGCATGGCCGGCGATTGGCACATGGTCCAGCTCGGCCGTTTCGCGGTGGGCGGCTTCGGGCTGGTGTTCAGCGAGGTCGTGTCGGTGATGCGGGAAGGCCGGATCACCCATGGCGATCTCGGCCTCTGGGCCGATGACCAGGTGGCGCCGCTGAAGCGCATCACCGACTTCATCAAGGCGCAGGGCGCGGTGCCGGCGGTCCAGCTCGGCCATGCCGGGCGGAAGGGATCGATGCAGCGGCCGTGGGAGGGCAATGGCCCGCTCGGCCCCGACCAGTTCGCCAGGGGCGAGACCACCTGGGACATCGTCTCGGCGGTGGGCAAGCCGATCGGGGAGGGGTTCCTGACCCCCGCCGCGCTCGATGCCGCGGGCATGGCGCGAATCGTGGAGGCCTTCGCGACCGGCGCGAAGCGCGCCCGCGCCGCGGGGTTCGAGGCGGTGGAGGTGCACTGCGCCCATGGCTACCTGCTGCACCAGTTCCTCTCGCCGTTGTCCAACACGCGCAACGACGCCTTCGGCGGCGACCTCGCCGGCCGCATGCGCTTTCCGTTGCGGGTGATCGAGGCGGTGCGCGCCGCCTGGCCGGAGGATCGCCCGGTCTTCGTGCGCATCTCGGCGGTGGATGGCGCGGATGGCGGCTGGACCATGGAGGACAGCCTTGCGTTCGCCCAGGCCATGAAGCCGCTCGGCGTCGACGTGGTGGATTGCTCCTCGGGCGGGATCGGCGGCTCGGCGACGGGGTCGAAGCGCGTCCCGCGCGGCTTCGGCTTCCAGGTGCCTTATGCGGCGGAGATCCGGCGCGACACCGGCCTCGCCACCATGGCCGTCGGCCTGATCATCGGGCCGCACCAGGCCGAGGCGGTGCTGGAGGCCGGCGAGGCCGACCTGATAGCGATCGGCCGCGAAGCGATGAACAACCCCAACTGGGCGCTGATGGCGCGCGGGGTGCTGGAACCCGGCACCACCGAGGAGGTCTTCGCCTGCTGGCCGCCGCAGCATGGCTGGTGGATGGAAAAGCGCGCCGCGGTGCTGGCGGCGCTGGGCGCGCCGCCGGCCTGACCGGCGGGCGCGATGGCCGGCCGGCACGGGCATTGTCCGGTGTCGGACCCGGTCATCGGCGCAAGCGGGCATGGAGACGAGGTTGATCGCCGTCGCCTCCGGCAATTGGGGCCGCGAGGCGACCACGTTCCGCGTCGTGCGGCGACGATCGGCGGCGGATGCCCCATTGCAGTTGCATACAATTCGACCATAAGATTAATCACAAGTTGAGCGCTGACGCGCGACACATTCTTAAAAACAGGACGATCCTCATGGCAATGGGCGATTCGGACACGCTCCGCGTGGGCGCTGTCAGCATCTCTGCGCGCGGCTGGACGCAGAACCATGACGTGGATCCCGGCGAAGGCCTGACCACCGTGTATCGGGTCGCCGGCGACAATGCCTACGACATCGACATCAGCAACGATCTCCTCGAGACCTTCTATAAGTACTGGTATGTCTGGACGACGCCCTCGGGCATTGATCAGGACGACACGCTCTACACCCAGATCTACGGCACCTTCGGCACGGGCGAGGGCGATGACACGATCACGGTCGATGTCTACCCGCCGGCCTCGCAGACCCAGTTCCAGTCCGCCTACATCCTCGCCGGTCCCGGCAACGACATCATCTCCGCCCCCGATCCCATCGATGACAACGCGCTCAACGCCTATGGCGGGTCGGGCGATGATTCCATCGTCGGCACCTGGCAGGACGACCTGCTCTATGGCGATGAGGCCGACTACTTCTTCCTCTGGCCGACCACCGGCGGCTTCACCCCGGTCGCCTACGATTCATCGGGCGACGGCAACGACACGATCAACGGCCTCGTCGGCAACGACACCATCATCGGCGGCGGCGGCGACGACATCCTTTCGGGCGGGCAGGGCAACGACCTGATCTCCGCCGCCTCGGGGAGCAACCAGCTCTTCGGCGGCGACGGGTCGGACACCATCACCGGCGGCACGGGGTCGGACTTCCTCTATGGCGGTCCGCGCGGCACCGGCTATCTCGACATCCTGACCGGCGGCGGCGGTGCCGACGTCTTCATGCTCAGCTACAGCGAGGAGCCGAATGACGGCGCCGGCTTCTGGGGCAAGTACTTCGCCGCCGACTTCTCGACGATCACCGGCGGGGCGGTCAAGACAGCCCTGACCCAGTACTTCCAGGACGGCGTCCAGTCGGTGCTGGCCGGCTTCACCTCGGCCGCGCTCGGTGCCGTCGGCGAAGTCCTGGTGACCAACTTCCTGAGCTGGATCGAGAACCTCGGCCCGAGCGAGACGCCGGCCGAGGACGTGCTCGTTATCCGCGACTTCGACCCGACCCAGGATATCCTCGTCCTGCCGGTGGCAACGGGCGTGGACCTCGCCGAGACGATCACCTTCCTAAACCCCGATGCCGCGGGGGACATCCGCTGGGGCCTGACCTTCACCGACAACTCGACGGGCAAGATCTACGCCGAGGTCACGCTCGGCAACGATTTCCTCGCCTCGGTCGGCCTCACGCAGAACGACGAGGATCAGATCAAGGCCATCCTCAACTTCATCCTGTCGAATTCGACGAACCTCGAGCATGACGGCAATTTCAGCTCGCTCTCCAACCTCAACAGCTATCTGAGCGATGGCGGGTTCACGCCGCCATCCGGCGCGAACCTTCCCTCCGGCATGTCCGTCGAGATGTTCGGCGCGATCGGCGGCCTGATCTATCACAGCAGCCAGGACGACTACGCCAACGCCTTCATCGTCGGCACGCAATACGCCGATGTGCTGACGATCAACCCCGTGATCCTGCCGCCGGAGGCGATGCAGGACATCGACACCGTCTTCGCCGGAGCGGCATCCGAGGTGCACGGCCTCGGCGGCGACGACATCATCTACGGCTCCACGGCGTCCGACATCCTGCGCGGCGGCGACGGCAACGACCTGATCTACAGCTTCAAGGCGGGCAGCATCGGCGAGGATGTCGCCGGCGGCGCCGGTGATGACACGATCTATGGCGGCGGCAGCTTCGGCGCCTTCGCCGGCGGGGACGGCACCGACACCTTCGGCGTCTTCTACGGCCAGTACATGGCGGCGATGCAGCTCTTCGTGGACCTGACCACGGGCCAGGCCGGGGAGCGGGCCGCACCCGGCACCACCACGGCGCCGGTCGGCAACGCGCCGCCCTTCACGCCAGCGAGCAATAGCACCTACACCCTCACGGGCTTCGAGAACGTCATTGGCGGCACGCTCAACGACTGGATCCGCATGACCGCGGGCGGCACGGTCGAGGGCGGGGCGGGCGCCGACTACATCGACGCGACCGCCGGCGGCGTGACCTTCAGCTATGCCGGGTCGACGGAGGGCGTCTCAGTCCAGCTCTTCGTCACCGGTGCCAAGGTGAGCGGCGGCGATGCCCAGGGCGACGTGCTCAACTACACGGGGGCCTACCCGCTCGCTCTCATCGGGTCGGACAATGCCGATACGCTGGGCGGCTTCTCGTCCGGCCAGTTCACCTTCACCGGGGGTGGCGGCACGGACCTGTTCCAGTTGCTGTCGGTCGTCCCGTCGGCCACGACCGTGACCTACGCGATCACCGACTTCTCGTATCAGGACAACGACCTCATCGACCTGCGGCTGATCGGCGCCACGCGCGCGCAGACCGAGCTGCTGGGCAACCACCTCGTCATCCACAATCCGGGCGGTGTCTCCGCGACGATCGACGTCGTGCTGAAGGACTACAAGGGCTTCCTGCTGGCGGATCAGGTGCTGTTCGCCGACAGCGTCTCGGGCACGGGTCGCGCCGACCCCGCCGGGGGCGGCCTGTCGGGCGGGAGCGGCGACGACGTCCTGGTCGGCCAGTCCGGCGCGGACTTCCTGTTCGGCAATGCCGGAAACGACAGGATCCTCGGCAATGGCGGCGACGACATCCTGGATGGCGGGCGCGGGGACGATTGGCTTCGCGGCGATGACGGCAATGATCGCCTCGCGGGTGGGCTCGGCGCCGACTCGCTCCTCGGCGGCAATGGCGACGACCTGGTCCTCGGCGGCGCCGGCAACGACCGCGTCTGGGCGGGTGCGGGCGATGACCATGTCCTGGCCGGCGCGGGAGACGACTGGGTCGTGGCCGGCGACGGGGACGACCTGGTCGGTGGCGGGGCCGGCAATGACAGTATCTGGGGTGGCGCAGGCGATGATCGCCTCCTCGCCGGCGAGGGCGACGACTGGCTGCTGGGCAATGACGGGAATGACGTGATCGTCGGCGGGGCGGGCCAGGACACGCTGTTCGGCGGCGATGGCAGCGACCGGCTCTGGGGCCAGGACGGCAACGACCTGATCCTTGGCGGCCTCGGGGCGGACTGGATCTTCGGCGGGGCCGGCAGCGACACGATCGATGGCGGTGCCGGGCGCGACATCATCGATGGCGGGGCGGGCGCCGATGTCATGCGCGGCGGGGCGGACGCCGACATCTTCCGCCTGACCTTCGGGGCCTCGGACGGGGACGCGATCCTCGATTTCAACGCGGCAGAGGGGGATCGCCTGCTGATCCTGGGCGATCGTCCGATCGCCGTTTCCGACCTCGGCGACGGCTATTTCTCCTTCAGCGACGGCATCGCGGTCGAGACGGTGCGCGTGGCGGGGGCGACCGTGTCCGACTTCCATCAGATCATCGCGTAGAACCGGGGATCACGGGAGCCGGAGGGGCGCGCCCCTACGTCCGCCAGGCCACCGCGAGGCTTGGACCGCCGCGACTTGCCGCCGCGCGCCACTGCCGGAATGGCGCCGAAAGACGCCCTTGCGCCCGCAGGGCGTCTGGAGGAGGCAGCAGAGTCGTGGCGCCCGGCACCAAAAGATTGCGTTCCAAGTGCTCCAAGCACTTGGCGGGGTGGTTTGGAGGGGCAGCGCCCCTCCAATCTCCCAGTGCAAGATACGGCCACCCCGCCAGCGCCGCACGCCCGGCCGCGAACCCCACCCTCAGCGCGGCATCGCCGCCGCCAGCGCGATCGGATCGAGCGCCAGCGCCCGTGCCATCGCCAGCGCCGTGTCGGGCACTTCGCCCGGCGGGCAGAGCGACCGCAGGGCGTCGGCTTCCGCGGTGCTGACGGGATGGCGCAGCGCGCGGATGCGGGCCTGGGCGTGGCCCAGCGGCCGGGCGCCGGCGCGCAGCGCGGTCAGTTCCCGGGCCATCGCGGCGTCGCCCCCGGCGGTGCACAGCCCCGGCAATACGCCCACGCCTTGCAGCGGCCAGCCCGCGGGCATGATCAGCCGCGACCAGCTCATCAGCAGCTCGCCGCCATCGGGCAGGGGGATCACGAGCTGCACCAGGCCCTTGCCGGTCGTGGTGGTGCCGATGACCGCGGCGCGGTCGCGATCGGCGAGCGTCGCCGCAACGATTTCGGCCGAGGAGGCGGTGCGGCCATCGACCAGCACCACCAGCGGACGTCCCTCGGCGAGGTCGGGGCCGGCCGTGACGTAGATCCGGCTCGCATCCGGATGCCGGCCGAGGGTGCGGAAGGCCTCCCCCCGGCCGAGGAAGATGTCCGTCACCGCCGCGGCCTGGGAGAGCAGCCCGCCGCGATTGCCCCGCAGGTCGAGGATCACCGCCTTCAGCGGGCCCTGCGACAGGGCGTGTAGCAGGGCCGCCGCGACCTGGCGCTCGGTCTGGGCGGTGAAGGAGGGAATGCGGATGGTCAGCACCTCGTCGGCTAGGTCGGAGCTGACGGGATTGCCGGGCGGCAGGACGCGGCGCAGCGTCACGTCACGCCGCCGCCGGTCGCGCTCGATCAGCAGCACGACATCCGTGCCGGCAGCCCCTTCCAGCAGCCCGGCGGCGCCGGCGGCATCGCGCGCGCGCAGCGGCGTGCCATCGATGGCGAGGACCCGGTCGCCGACCTGCAACCCGGACTGGTCGGCGGGCCCGTCATGGGAGATGGCGGCGATGACCGTGCCGCCCGCACGGCCGCGCCCGGGGGCGAGCCGCAGCCCGAGCCCGGCCTCGCCGGTGCGGCGTTCGCGCGCGGCCTGCGCTTCCTCGGGCGTGATGTAGCGGCTGAAGGGGTCGAGATGCTCGAAGATGGTCTCGAAGGTTTCGTGGATCAGGCCCGGGGCGCCGCGTGCGCGGATCGCGCGCGACGCGCCCCAGCCGGCCTGCTGGAACAGCGTCAGGCGGTCGGCGGCGGCACCGCCCGCGGCGGCGAAGCTCTCGCCCTCGCCGCGCTCGGGCAGCGGGCGCGTCAGCAGCGTCCGGTTCTCCTGCATCAGCCGCACCTCCCGCTGGGTGCGCTGGACGGTCAGCTCCGGATCGATCTGGGTCATGCCGGTGAGGCCCCAGACCAGCAGATCGGCCGGCGTGGCGGCTTCCAGGTGGCGTTCGAGGATGGCGGCGAAACCGGCGCCGAGGACGAGGCGCATCTCGTCGCGCGGATAGGCGCCGGTGCGCGTGACCTCCTGCGCCTGGACGATGACCGGCAGCAGGAGAAGAAGCAGGAGGAGCAGGACGGATGCCGGGCAGCCTGGACCGGACCGCAGTCCAGGGTGTCGATGCCGCCGGTCGGGCCGGTGCCGGTCCGGCGCCGGCGGAAAATGGTCTAGCGGCGACGGCCGCGCTGCTGCCCCTTGGGGAGCGGGCGGGAAGGGCGGCGCGATGGCAGGCCCTGGTTGAGGTGGAAGACCATCCCGCCCGTGCGCGGCGTTGCCTCGGCCAGGCGCGCCTCCACGGCATCTCCCAGGCGGAAGACCAGCCTCGTCCTGCGACCGGCCAGCGATTGCGTGGCCTCGTCCAAATCCCATCGGTCGTCCGGCAATGACCCGAGCGGGACGATCCCGCTCGCCCCATTCTCCTCCAGCGTGACGAAGAGGCCGAAGCGAGTCACCCCGGAAATGCGGGCATCGAACGACTCTCCGATGCGCTGTGCCATGAAAGCCGCGAGGTAGCGGTCCACCGCGTCCCGTTCCGCCGCCGCGGCGCGGCGCTCGGTCGAGGTGATGTGCTCGGCGGTATCGGGGAAGCGGGCGGCCTCCTCCTCATGCAACCCGTCCTTGCCGAGCTTCAGGCCGCGGATCAGCGCGCGATGCACCAGCAGGTCCGCATAGCGGCGGATCGGCGAGGTGAAATGGGCGTAGCGCGCCAGCGCGAGGCCGAAATGCCCCAGATTGTCGGGCGCATAGGCGGCCTGGGACTGGCCGCGTAGAACGGCCTCGTTGACCAGGCGGCTATGCGGGGTGTCCTTCACCTTCTCGAGCACATGGGCGAAGTCCCGCGGATGGAGGCGATCGCCCTGGGGGAGGGTGATGTCGAAGGTGGCGAGGAACTGCCGCAGGCCTTCGAGCTTCTGGTCCGAGGGCCGGTCATGCACGCGGTACATGCAGGGCTGGTTGAGCCGTTCCAGCTCCTCCGCCGCGCAGACATTGGCGGCGACCATGAATTCCTCGATCAGCCGGTGCGAATCGAGCCGGGCACGGGGGACGATCGCGGCGACCTGGCCCTTGTCGTTCAGCATGACGCGCCGCTCGGGCATGTCGAGGTCGAGGGTGCCGCGCTTCTCGCGCGCGGCCAGCAGGGCGCGGAAGGCGCCGTAGAGGCGGCCGACATGGCCCGGGTTCAGCGCGGTGGGATCGGTGCCGGCATCCTGGTGCTGCTGGACCTGCTCATAGGTGAGCCGCGCGGCGGAGCGCATGACGCCACGCCCGAAGCTGTGCGCGTGCTTCCGGCCATGTGCGTCGAAGCGCATCTCGACGAAGAGGCAGCCGCGATCCTCCTCGGGGCGCAGGCTGCACCAACCGTTCGACAGCGCCTCGGGCAGCATGGGCACGACGCGGTCGGGGAAATAGACGGAATTGCCGCGCGCCCAGGCTTCGCGGTCCAGGTGGTCGCCGGGCGTCACGTAATGCGCGACATCGGCGATGGCGACCAGCACGCGCCAGCCGGTGCCGTCCGGTTCGGCGAAGACGGCATCGTCGAAGTCGCGCGCATCCTCCCCGTCGATCGTCACCAGCGGGATGTCGCGCAGATCGGTGCGGCCACGGACCGTCACGCCGCGGGCCTTTTCCGCCTGCTGGACGGCTTCCGCCGGGAAGACGTCCGGGATGCCATGGGCGTGGATGCAGACCAGCGATACCGAGCGCGGCTCGCCCATCACGCCCAGGATCTCGGTGATGCGGGCGGGCTTGGGGCCGAAATGCCGGGTGGAGGGCAGGGGTTCGGCGAGGACGATCTCGCCCGCCCTGGCGCCATTCGCATCGGCCGGGGCGACCTGCCAGATGCCCTTCTGCCGGCGGTCGGTCGGGATGATCCGGCCTTCCTCGTAGATGCCGAGGATGCGCGCCGGTGCGGCGCCGCCGATGCGCTTGAAGGTGCGGCCCTCATACTTGCCGGGGCCGATCGCCTTGAGCCGGGCGAGCACCCGTTCCCCGGCGGTCAGCGCCGGCTGCCCCTTGGGCTCGGGGCGCATGTAGATGACCGGCGGGCGGCCCTCGCCCTGCCATTGCAGGGGCCGGGCGATGGGGTCGCCGTCCGGGTCGGTGCCGGTGACCTCGACCGGGGCGATCTCGGGCAGGCGGGTGGGGTGGATGATGCCGCGCTTGCCGGCCTGGGTGGAACCGCCCTCGGCCGCGATCTCCTTCATCAGGACGCGCAGCGCCTGGCGCTGGTCGGCGGTCAGGCCGAAGGCGCGGGCGATGGTGGATTTGGTGACGCGCCCGCCGGCCTCGGCGAGGAACTGCTTCAGTGCCGCCTTGGAGGGCAGGGGGGCGGGCTCGTCGGGCCGCGCGGCGGCGCGGCGGCGCGCGCTGCCTTGCGGGGCCGATGGGGCGACACCCGTGGCGCGATGGGCGGGCTTCTCCTCGGCGGCCTGATGTTCCCGGAGGCCGTCCCGGGCCTGCTCCCGATCCGCCGAACGGGTCTTGCGGGTGGGTTTGCCCGCGCCGGCGGCCGGCCCGTGCGAGGGCGGGTGGAGCCGGCGCGGTGACCTCGCGGCAGGCGCGGGCCCGGCCTCGCCTGGGGCCTCCGTATCCGGCGCCGGCCGAGCGCCGGACCGGCTGGGCGCGATCCCGGCCTTGCCCTGGCGCGACGCCTTGCCGCCGCCGATGGTCTTGCCCGCGCGGGCGCGCGCCTTGTGGCCCTTGGCCGGCGGCCCGCGCCGGACCATCAGCGGGTGGACTTGCCGGCGCGAGGCGCGGCTTTCGGCTTGGCCGGCGCCTTCTTCGCCGCGGCCGCCTTGGACGGTGCCTTCGCCGCCGCCTTGCGGGCCGGGGCCTTGGCGGCGGCCGGCTTGCGCGGCGCGGCGCCGTCATCCTTCGGCGCCGCCTTGGCCGAACCCTTCCGGCCTGCCGCCCCGCGCGGCTTCAGCGCCTTGCCCTTCTCCTCGAGCAGCGCGATCGCGTCCTCGAGGGTGATGTCCTCCATCGCCACGTCGCGCGGCAGATTCGCGACCGTCTTGCCATGCTGGGCATAGGGGCCGAAGCGGCCCTTGCGGACCAGCACGATCTCCTTGTCCTTCGGATGGGCGCCGAGTTCCCGCACCCGCGACCGCGCATCGGCCAGCAGGACGAGCGCACGGTTCATGCCGACGGTCAGCACGTCGTCATCCTTGTCGAGCGACTTGAAGACCGACCCGCAACGGACATAGGGACCGAAGCGGCCGAGCCCCGCGGTGATCTCCTCGCCCGTCTCCGGGTCATGACCGACGACACGCGGCAGGGAGAGCAGGCCCAGTGCCTGATTCAGCGTGACAGAATCGGGTGATACGCCATTGGGAAGACTTGTTCTTTTTGGCTTCGTCGGCTTGCCCTTGGCATCCGTGCCGGGTTCGCCGAGCTGGATGTAGAACCCATAGGGGCCGCGCTTCATCGACACGGTCTCGCCCGTCACAGGATCGGTGCCGAGTTCCTGTTCGGCCGGCGCCGCGCCCTCGCCCTCGCCGGAATCCACGCCGAAGGGGCGCGTGTAGCGGCATTCGGGGTAGTTGGAGCAGCCGATGAAGGCGCCTGTCCGGCCCAGCCGCAGCCCGAGCCGCCCGGTGCCGCAGGTCGGGCAGAGGCGCGGGTCGGACCCATCCGCCCGGGCGGGAAACATGTGCGGGCCGAGATCCTCGTCCAGCGCGTCGATCACGTCGCGGATCTTGAGGTCGCGCGTCGCCTCGACCGCGGCCGAGAACTCCGACCAGAAGGCGCGCATGACCGCGCGCCAATCCACCTGGCCGGCGGAGATCTCGTCGAGCTTTTCCTCCATCTGGGAGGTGAAGCCGGTATCGACGTATTTATCGAAGAAGCGGACCAGGAAGGTGGTCACCATCCGCCCGAGATCCTGCGCGATGAAGCGCCGCTTCTCGAGCGTCACATATTTCAGGTCCTGCAGCCGCTGCAGGATCGAGGCATAGGTCGAGGGCCGCCCGATCCCGAGTTCTTCCAGGCGCTTGACGAGCGATGCTTCCGAATAACGTGGAGGCGGCTGCGTAAAGTGCTGATTGGCCGCGATTCCATTCAGCTTCAGCGGATCGCGCTCCGCCATGGGCGGCAGGATGCGGGTGTCCTCATCCTCGGCGGGCGCGCCGGCGGTCGCGATGCCGGCACGAGCATCGGCGGCGCGGTCGTCCTCATCCTCCCGATACAGCTTCAGGAAGCCGTCGAAAGCCACGACGGAACCTGTTGCCCGGAAACGAATCTTGCTGTCGGCGGAAGCGATATCGACTGCCGTCTGGTCGAGCTCCGCCGCCGCCATCTGCGACGCCACGGCACGCTTCCAGATCAGCTCGTACAGCCGTAGCTGCGCACCATCCAGCTCGCGCGCCATGGCTTCCGGCGTGCGGGTCACGTCGGTCGGGCGGATCGCTTCGTGCGCTTCCTGGGCGTTCTTCGCCTTGGTCTGGTATTCGCGCGGGGTGGCCGGCAGGTAGTCGGCGCCGAAGGCATCCTTCACATGGTCCCGGATGGCGGCGACCGCCTCCCGCGCCATGGTGACGCCGTCGGTCCGCATATAGGTGATGTGCCCGGCCTCGTAGAGCTGCTGGGCCGTGCGCATCGCCTGCTGAGCGCCCATGCCGAGCTTGCGCGAGGCCTCCATCTGCAGGGTCGAGGTCATGAAGGGCGCCGGCGGGTTGCGCCTGGTCCGCTTCTTCTCGACCGAGGCGACGGCATAGCGCGCGGCTTCCGCCGCCGCCTTGGCGCGGTTCGCCGACCCCGCCTCATGCAGGTCGAACTGGTCGAGCTTCTTCCCGTCCAGATGCGTCATCCGCGCCGTGAAGGGCGCGCCGGCCGGGGTCGCGAACTTGCCCTCGATGGTCCAGTATTCGCGCGGCTTGAAGGCCTCGATCTCGGCCTCGCGCTCGCAGATCAGGCGCAGGGCCACCGACTGCACGCGGCCGGCGCTGCGCGACCCCGGCAGCTTCCGCCACAGCAGGGGCGAGAGCGTGTAGCCCACCAGGTAATCCAGCGCGCGCCGCGCCAGATACGCATCGATCAGCGGGACGTCGAGCTCGCGCGGATGCGCGACCGCGTACTGCACGGCACGCTTGGTGATCTCGTTGAAGGTGATGCGCGAGACATCCTTGCCCTTCAGCGCGCCGCGCTGCCCCAGCATGTCCTTCACATGCCAGGAGATTGCCTCGCCCTCGCGATCCGGGTCGGTGGCGAGGTAGAGGCGCTTCGCCCCCTTCAGCGCCTGCGCGATCTTGCCGACCTGCGCCTCGCCACGCCCATCCTTGCCCCAGACCATCGCGAAATCCTGGTCCGGCAGGACGGCGCCGTCCTTCTCCTCCAGATCACGGACATGACCGAAGGACGCCAGCACCGTGAAGTCACGGCCGAGATACTTCTCGATCGTCTTGGCCTTGGCCGGCGATTCCACCACGACAACATCGGACATACGGTCGGATTCACCCACTTGCACTACGCATGATGCGTCGGCCCGGCAGCAATTCCACCCGGCCTTCGAGCTCCAGATCCGTCAGCACGGCCTGAAGTTCCGGGGCGGTCAGGTGGCAGCGGCGGAGCACCTCGTCAACCGATACCGGTGACAATCCAATCAGTTCAAGGATTTGTGCATGCCCTTCCGGAGGCGGTCCGAGCCCGTCCGCGGGCGCTTCCCCGTCTTCCACCGGTGCGGCGACCATCCGCGCGGGGTCGAAAAGCGGCCCGGCACGGGGGGTTTCGGGCAGGTGATCCAGCACGTCATCCGCGGTTTCGACCAGATGCGCGCCCTGGCGGATCAGGTCGTTCGACCCCCGGCAGCGCGGGTCGAGGGGGGAGCCCGGCACGGCGAAGACCTCCCGCCCATGTTCGAGCCCGAGCCGCGCGGTGATCAGCGTGCCCGACCGATGCGCTGCCTCGACCACCACCACGCCGAGCGACAGCCCGGCCACGATCCGGTTGCGCTTGGGGAAATGCCGGTTCAGCGGGGCGGTGCCGAGCGGCACCTCGCTGACCACCGCGCCGTGCTCGGCGATGCGCGCGGCCAGGCCGGCATTCTCGGTCGGATAGGGCACATCGAGGCCGCCCGGCAGCACGGCGATGGTCGGCCCCGACCGCAGCGCGCCCTCATGCGCCGCGGTGTCGATACCCCGCGCCAGGCCCGAGACCACCGTCAGGCCCTTGCCGGCGAGCGACTCGGCCAGTTCCTCCGCGACCCGCCGCCCGGCCGAGGAGGCATTGCGTGCCCCCACGATCGCCACCGCGGGCGCGGCGAGCAGGGCGGGATCGCCGAGCACGGCCAGGGCCGGCGGCGCGTCCGGCAGCAGCGCCAGCAGCGGCGGGTAGAACGGGTCGTCGAGGAAGACGAAGCGGCCGCCCAGCCGCGACAGCGCGGCGTCCTCCCGGCGGGCCTCGGTCTCGGATGGCGGTTGCCAGCGCGGGTTCAGCCCCGGCAGGGCATCGAGCGCCTCCTCTGCGGAACCATGCCGCGCCAGGAGGCGACGGAAGGTGAGGGGGCCGATGCCATCCGTGCGGGCGAGGCGAAGGCGGGCGAGGGTCACCGGGGGTGCCGCAGCTGGGGCCGATGCGGGCATCGACCAGGAAGGCCCCGGCCCGTTGAGGCAAGGCTGGCCTGGACCCGGCCGGGACCCTGGCGCAGCGTTGGAGGCTGAGGACCGGACATCATGGCGTCAAGGTATAGGCAGAAAATCAACCACAAGGCGATATGGCGGCGTGCTGCTTTACCTTCCGACCTGGCCAGTGGTCGCCCAGGGAGCTTGGCATCAGACACCGGCGCAACATCCGGAGGCCGATACCCGTTGCATCGGTGCGGGGCTTCGCTATCCGTGATCCCGAACCGCGCGAGGGAGCACACCAACCATGGCCGAACCCCGCATCCATGTCGGCGTCGGCGGCTGGACCTTTCCACCCTGGCGCGGCGTGTTCTACCCCAAGGGCCTGCCGCAGAAGGATGAACTCGCCCATGCCGGCAAGCACCTGACCGGCCTTGAGATCAACGGCACCTACTACCGCCTGCAATCGCCCGAGAGCTTCGCCAAATGGCACGACGACGTGCCGGAAGGCTTCGTCTTCGCGTTGAAGGGATCGCGCTTCGTCACCAATCGCCGTGTTCTCGCGGAAGCGGGACCGTCGCTGGAGAAGTTCTTCGCCAGCGGCCTCGCCGCGCTGAAGGACAAGCTTGGCCCGATCAACTGGCAGCTCGCGGCGACGAAGCAGTTCGACGCGAAGGACGTCGATGCCTTCCTCGCGCTGCTGCCGAAGACGCTCGACGGCATTCCGCTGCGCCACGCCATCGAGGCACGGCACGAGAGCTTCCGCCATCCGGACTTCGTCGCCATCGCGCGGGCGCATGGCGTCGCCATCGTCACGGCGGCGGATAGCGACTATCCGCTCTTCACCGACCTCACCGCGCCCTTCGCCTATCTGCGCATCATGGGCACCACGGCGGAGCATCCGGCGGGCTACGCGACCGCGGCCCTCGATGCCTGGGCGAAGCGGGCCCGTGTGCTGGCGGCCGGCGAGGGCCTCGACGACCTCGGCGCCGCCGTCGCGGAACCCGCGCCGAAGACGCCGCGCGATGTCTTCCTCTTCGTCATCAGCGGCGAGAAGGAACGCAACCCCGCCGCGGCGATGGCGCTGATCGACCGCCTGTAAAGGTCGCGGACCGACCCATATGCGGGGCATGATCCCGCTCTCGGTCCTCGACCTTTCCCCGATCCCGGAAGGCAGCGACGCCGGCCAGGCGTTGCGCAACTCCCGCGATCTCGCCCGCCATGCGGACGCGCTCGGCTATCGCCGCTACTGGATGGCGGAACACCACAACATGCCCGGCATCGCCTCCGCCGCGACGGCGGTGGCGCTGGCCCATGTCGCGGACGGCACGACGCGCATCCGCATCGGCGCCGGCGGCATCATGCTGCCGAACCACGCGCCCATCATGGTCGCGGAACAGTTCGGCACCCTCGCCGCGCTCTATCCGGGGCGCGTCGATCTCGGGCTCGGCCGCGCGCCGGGCACGGACCAGGTCGCGGCGCGGGCCATGCGGCGCAACCTCGCCAGCGATTCCGACGAGTTCCCGCGCGATGTCGTCGAACTGATGGAATATTTCCGCCCCGCCGCCGAAGGCCAGGCCCTGCGTGCCGTGCCGGGGGAAGGGCAGGATGTCGAGGTCTGGATCCTCGGTTCCAGCACCTTCGGCGCGCAGCTCGCCGCCTATCTCGGGCTGCCCTATGCCTTCGCCTCGCATTTCGCGCCGCAGCAGATGATGGATGCGCTGCGCGTCTACCGGGATCGATTCCGGCCGTCCGAACGCCTGGCCGCGCCGCGCGCCATGATCGGCGTGAACGTCTTCGCCGCGCCGAGCGAGGCGGAAGCGCGCTTCCTCTTCTCCTCCTTGCAGCAGGCCTTCGTGAACCTGCGGCGCGGACGCCCCGGCAAGCTGCCCGCGCCGCAGGAGGGCTATGAGGCGCGGCTCGATCCGCAGGCGCGTGCCATCCTCGATCATTCGCTGTCCTGCGCGGTGGTCGGCACGCCGGAGATGGTGCGGCAGGGTCTCGCCGATCTCGCCGCGACGACCGGCGCCGACGAGATGATCGTCACCGCCCAGATCCACGACCCCGTGGCGCGGCTGCGGTCCTTCGCGCTGGTCGCGGAAGCCCAGGCCATGGCGGAGGCTTGACGCGGGCGGGGCATCGGCGGCCGGATACGCGCATCAAGCAAGTCGCGTGAGGAAGCCCGTCCATGCCCGCCTGGGACAAGTCCCGCCTGCCGAGCCGCCACACCACCATGGGGCCGGAGCGCGCGCCGCATCGCTCCTACTACTACGCCATGGGCCTGACGGCCGAGGAGATCGCGGCCCCGCTGGTCGGCGTCGCCTCCTGCTGGAATGAGGCGGCACCCTGCAACATCGCGCTGTCCCGCCAGGCGCAGGCGGCGAAGAAGGGCGTGAAGGCGGCCGGTGCGACGCCGCGCGAATTCACCACCATCACGGTGACCGACGGCATCGCGATGGGGCACCAGTCGATGAAGTCCTCGCTCGCCTCGCGCGAGGCGATCACGGATTCCATCGAGCTCACCATGCGCGGGCATTGCTATGACGCGCTGGTGGGCATCGCGGGCTGCGACAAGTCGCTGCCGGGCGTGATGATGGCGATGCTGCGGCTGAATGTGCCGTCGGTCTTCATGTATGGCGGGTCGATCATGCCCGGGAAGTTCCACGGGCGCGACGTGACGGTCCTCGATGTCTTCGAGGCCGTGGGGCAGCACGCCGCGGGCAACATGTCGGATGAAGAGCTACAGGACCTCGAACAGCATGCCTGCCCGACCGCGGGGGCCTGCGGCGGCCAGTTCACCGCCAACACCATGGCCTGCGTGTCGGAGGTGATCGGCCTGGCGCTGCCCTTTTCCGCCGGCGCGCCGGCGCCCTTCGAGGAACGCGACGACTATGCCGTGGCGTCCGGCAAGGCGGTGGTGGAGCTGATCCGCCGCAACCTCCGCCCGCGCGACATCGTCACGCTCGACGCCCTGCACAACGCCGCGGCGATCGTGGGGGCGACGGGTGGATCGACCAATGCCGCGCTGCATCTGCCGGCGATGGCGCATGAGGCCGGCATCCGCTTCACGCTGCAGGATGTCGCCGAGATCATGCGCAAGACGCCGCATATCGCGGACCTCAAGCCCGGCGGGAAATACGTCGCGGCGGATGTGCACCGCGTCGGCGGCGTGCCGGTGATCATCAAGGCGCTGCTCGATGGCGGCTATCTGAAGGGCGACTGCATCACGGTCACGGGGAAGACGCTCGCCGAGAACCATCGCGACGTCATCGTCCCGAAGGACCAGGACGTGGTCTATCCGACTACCAACCCGATCAGCCCGATCGGCGGCGTGGTCGCGCTGCATGGCAACCTCGCCCCCGAGGGCGCGATCGTGAAGATCGCCGGCATGCACAATTTGCGGTTCGAGGGCACGGCGCTGTGCTTCGATTGCGAGGAGGACGCCTTCGCCGCGGTCGAGGCCCGCGCCTACAAGCCAGGCGACGTCATCATCGTCCGCTACGAAGGCCCCAGGGGCGGGCCGGGGATGCGGGAGATGCTGTCCACCACCTCCGCCATCTACGGGCAGGGGATGGGCGACAAGGTGGCGCTGATCACCGATGGGCGCTTCTCGGGTGCCACGCGCGGCTTCTGCATCGGTCATGTCGGGCCGGAAGCCGCGGTGGGCGGCCCCATTGCGCTGTTACAGGACGGCGACCGCATCGTGATCGATGCCGGAAAGGGCACCATCGACATGATCGTGCCCGAGGAGGAGATCGCCCGCCGCCGCGCCGCCTGGAAGCCCCGTGGGCATGACTACAATGCCGGGGCGCTGTGGAAATATGCGCAGCTCGTCGGGCCGGCCTATCTCGGCGCCGTCACCAATCCCGGCGCGGCGGCCGAGACGCATTGCTACGCCGACCAATAGCCATCCCGGCGCCACGAAGGCGCCATGGGCAACGCGCCTGATCCCTGAAGCGTTGATGGGCGGCGGCACGGATCGCCGCCCTGCTTCGGGAGAGCCCGCCGATGCTGCTCCGCCTGGTTCCGCTGCTGGCCGGTCTCGGCTTGGCCGGATGCGTCGCCTATCCGGCGCCGCCACCTGGTCCGCCGCCGATGGTCTATGCGCCGGCGCCTGTCGTCGCGCCACCGCCGCCGGTGTATGTTGCACCGGCGCCGCGGCCACCCCGCCGTGTCTGGGTCCCGCGGCGCTGCGACGTCTATGGCCGGTGCTGGGGCGGCTATTGGCGTTGGCGCTGAGGCGGCCATCGCGCCGCCCGGCTCGGAAGGACAACTCCGATGCGCGTGCTTCCCGTTGCCTTGCTTCTCGCCACCACCCTCGGCGGCTGCGTGCAGTATCCGGACGGCACCTGGGGGCCGCCACCGGCCGCGCCCCCCGCGCCCGTCTATATCGCGCCGGCCCCGCCGCCGGTCGTCTATCGACCGCCCTACGCCTATGTGGACCCGAGCCCCGGCGTGCCGGTCTATGTCGTGCCGGCGCCGGCACCTGCACCCTCGGTCAATCTCGGGATCGGGTTCGGTTGGGGCGGCTGGGGATGGGGCAGGGGGTATTGGGGGCCCGGACCGGGCTATTGGGGACGTCCCTATTACGGGCGGCGATGGTAGCCTTGGCATCGAATCGCGGCGGTGAGGCCGCGCGGGAGATCGCCTGATGCGTCGTCGTCTCATCCTGGGCCTGGCCGGGGTCATGCTCGCCCTGCCGGCCTGCGCGCAGCCGATGCCTCCGCCCTATTGGCCACCGATCCCGCCGCCGCGCGCCGAACCCGTGCCCCCGCCGCCCGGCGAGCGCCTGACCTGGCAGCCCGGCCACTGGCAGTGGGAAGGGCGCGAATATGTCTGGGTGCCGGGCCGCTGGATCGAACATCCCGCGCCGCATCTGCAATTCGTGCCCGGCCATTGGGCCTGGCGGCCGGGCGGCGGCTGGGTCTGGATCCCGGCGCATTGGCGTTGACCGGGCGCCTGGCATCGGGCTGTTCCTATCAGCCGGCCGTCCTTGGCCGGCCGGCTGGCACCGGCCTTGCGGAGCGCGCCTTCAGCGCAGCGTGACGATCACCGGCGTGTGGTCGGAAGGCTGCGTTTCGCTGCGCGGCAGGGTGTCCACCTCGCAGGAATCGAGCCGCTCCGCGAGTTCGGGGCTGAGCAGCGCGTGGTCGATGCGCAGGCCGCGATTGGTCTCGAAGGACGCGCCGTAGTCCCAGTAGGTGTAGAGCGTCTCCGCCGGATGCAGCGCGCGCAGCGCGTCGGTCAGGCCGAGATGCAGCAGGGCGCGGAACTGCGCGCGGCTTTCGGGGCGCACCAACGCATCGGTCGGCGGCAGCGCGCCGGGGGCGAGGTCCGCATCGGTCGGGCAGACATTGTAGTCGCCGAGGATCGCGAAGGGCGTGAAGCTGTCGAGCCGATCGGCGGCGACCTTCCGCAGCCGCTCCATCCAGCCGAGCTTGTACGCGAAGCCCGCATCCCCGCCCGAATTGCCGTTGGGCAGGTAGATGCCGGCGGCGTTCAGCCCCTCGGCCGCGACCTCGATGTAGCGGGCATGGGTGTCCTCGCCATCGCCGGGCAGGTGGTCCGCCACCACGGTGAAGGGCACGCGCGCGATGACGGCGACGCCGTTGCGCCCGCCGGCCTGGCCCACGGCATGGGTGGTGTAGCCCAGCGCCTCGAATTCCGCGGTCGGCACCTGTTCGGCGGTGCAGCGGGTTTCCTGGAGGAACAGGATCTCTGGCTTCACGCGGTCGAGGAAGCGGGCCACATGGCCCGCCCGCTGCCGGATGGAATTGACGTTGAAGGTCGCGAGTTTCATGCCGGCATCGGGATCAGGGAGGGCGCACCTTACCCCCGCCGCCGAAGCCGCGGTCAAGCCATCGCCGCCGCCACGCCCCGCGAGGGGCACGGCCGGTCCTACTCAGGCAGCAACCGCCATCGCCATGCAGGCCAGGAAGACGCCCAGGCGCAGGATGATCGCAGGCATCACGGCATAGGTGTGAATCGGGTCGCCCATCGCTCAAGCCTCCGGTTGAATGTTGCGGTACGACTTTCCCTGTGCGGTGCAGCGTATATGTCAGCAATACTGACCTGCAAGCAAAATGCTGCAACGCACAAAGATGTCGGAAACGCCCCGGAAGTCGGCAATGCCGGCGCGGGTTCATCCCCGCGCGCGATATAAAATTCCCGGATCAGGCAACCGAGAAGGAGGTCCCGCAACCGCAGGCCGACACCGCCTGTGGGTTGCGAATGGCGAAATGCGCCCCGATCAGCTCATCCGCCCAGTCCAGCTCCGCCCCGGCCAGCAGGTCGAGCGAGACGGGATCGACGAAGACGCGGCCGGGGCCGTCGCCCACCACCAGGTCTTCCTCGGCCGGCGCATCCTCCAGCCCGAACCTGTACTGGAAGCCCGAACAGCCGCCGGCCTCGACGGCCAGGCGCAGCCCGGCCTCGGGGCGGCCATCCCGCGCAGCGATCTCGGTGATCTGGGCGTGGGCGCGGTCGGTGACGCGGAAGGCGGAGGCGGTGGTGCCGTCGGGCATGGGGGGAACTCCTTGTCGCGTAACATAGGGGCACATGCCGCCGCTTCCAACGCGCCGTCCGCGATGCTACGGCGCGCGGGCCATGACCCTCGCCCCCTATGCCGTCCTGCCCGAGACGTCCCGCGGCCGGCTGCATCCCGAACCGGGCGGGGATCCGCGCTCGCCCTTCCAGCGGGACCGCGACCGGATCATCCACGCCACCTCCTTCCGGCGGCTGCAGTACAAGACCCAGGTCTTCGTCTATCACGAGGGCGACCATTTCCGGACGCGCCTGACCCATTCGATCGAGGTCGCGCAGATCGCGCGGTCCATCGCGCGCCAACTGCAACTGGATGAGGACCTGGCCGAAGCCCTGGCGCTGGCCCATGACCTCGGCCACCCGCCCTTCGGCCATGCGGGGGAGGATGCGCTGAACAGCGCGATGAAGCCCTATGGCGGCTTCGATCACAATGCGCAGTCGCTCAAGGCCGTGACGCAGCTCGAAGCCCGCTATGCCGGCTTCGACGGGCTGAACCTGACCTGGGAAACGCTGGAGGGGCTGGCGAAGCACAACGGCCCGTTGCGGCGGCCCTCGCCCTACATCGCGGAATACGACGCGATCCATCCGCTCGACCTCGACACCCATGCGAGTGCCGAGGCGCAGATCGCCGCGCTGGCGGACGACATCGCCTACAACAACCACGACCTCGATGACGGGCTGCGCGCGCGGCTCTTCACGCTGGAGGAAGTCGGCGCGCTGCCGCTGATCGGCGATGCGCTCGCCGAGGCGCGCGGCACCTATCCCGGCATGCCCGATGATCGCGTGGCACCCGAAATGATCCGCCGCGTCATCAACATGATGGTGGTCGACGTGGTCTCGGAGGCACGGCGCCGGCTGATCGGCCTCGCGCCCGAGACGGTGGATGACATCCGGCGCTCACGCGAACCCGTCGTCGCCTTCTCCCGCGACATGGCCGAGGCGAACCAGGTCCTGCGGGACTTCCTGTTCAAGCGCATGTACCGCCACTGGCGGGTGAACCGGACGATGGCGAAGTCGAAGCGCGTGGTGCAGGTGCTGTTCAGCCTGTTCAACGGCGGCCCGCAGATGCTGCCGCCCGCCTGGCGGATGCGTGCGGGGGATGCGGGCAGCCCGCGCTGCGCACTGGTGGTGTGCGACTACATCGCGGGGATGACGGACCGCTACGCGCTGGAAGAACACCGGCGGATGACGGATCCGGACGTGCCGGGGTGAGGGGGACTGACCTGCGCGGGCGACGATAGGGCCGCGATCAGCGTTGCCCTTCGCCGGATCCCAGGCCACGGAAGGCTGAACGGCCTTCCTGATCTTTCGCGGTCGCCATGGGGGGGGGGGGGGGGGGGGGGGCGGGCCCCCCCCCCCGCCCCCCCCCCCCCCGGCCGGGGGGGGGGGGGCGGCGGCGGGCGGGGGGGGGGGGGGGGGGGGGGG
>JAYSDS010000056.1:5231-34191 GCA_041914265.1 Roseomonas sp. | reverse complement strand
CTCCCGTGGAGAACCTGGCCCATAGCGCGTCCTTCCATGGCTGGGAAAAGACTGCGCCATCAAACCCTGGGATCAAACACCTAGAGCATTTCCGGTGAACTTGCGTTCACCTCCAAAGCTCTAGACGTTTGTTTTTACGAGCATCTCCACCTGCCCGGATGAGTTCATCCGGACAGGATCTGCTCTAGGCAGACTCCAGTCAGAGAAGGAGCAGAACCACGCCCCTCACACCGTCGCCTCGACACGCCGCCGTTCGAGCGCCGCGCTCCACAGCGCCACCGCGATCGCCCCGGCCGGCATCAGCGCTGCCGCCCAGGTCACCGCGCCCAGCCCCGGCCCGTGGTCGATCACCACACCGCCCAGCCAGGCGCCCAGCGCGTTGCCCAGGTTGAACGCCGCGATGTTGAGGCTCGAGGCCAGGGTCTGCCCCGCCCCGCCGGCGGCCTCCAGCACGCGCAGTTGCAAGGGTGCCACCGTGGCGAAGGCCGCCGCGCCGAGCAGCCCGGTGAAGGCGATGGCCGCCATGGGTTGGTGCACGGCGAAGGTCATCAGCAGCATGGTCGCCACCAAGGCGCCCAGCGTCAGGAAAAGCGCCGGCACCAGCCGCCAGTCCGCGAGCCGCCCGCCCACCAGGTTGCCCAGGATCAGCCCGCCCCCGAAGACCAGCAGGATCGGGGAGACGGCCGCCTCGTCGAAGCCGGTGATGGTGACCAGGATCGGCTGGATGTAGCTGAACACCGCGAAGACGCCGCCGAAGCCCAGCACGGTCATCAGCAGGCCGAGCAGCACCTGCGGGCGGCGCAGCACGGCCAGTTCCTCGGCCAGGTGCGCCGGCTCCACGCGCGCGGCATCGCGCGGCACCAGCAGCGCCAGCACCGCAACCGCGAAGACGCCGATGCCGGCCACGGCCCAGAACGTCGCGCGCCAGCCATGGGCCAGGCCCAACCAGGCGCCGAATGGCACGCCGAGCAGCGTCGCCACCGTCAGCCCGGTGAACATCAGCGCGATGGCCGAGGCACGGCGCTCAGGCGCCACCAGCCCCGCCGCGACGACCGAACCGACGCCGAAGAAGGTGCCGTGCGCGAGCGCGGTGACGACCCGCGCGGCCATCAGCGCCGCGTAGTCCGGTGCCAGCGCGCAGGCGAGGTTACCGAGGGTGAAGATCACCATCAGCGCGACCAGCACGGTCTTGCGCGGCAGGTTGCGCGTGGCGACGGTGAGGACCGGGGCGCCGACGAAGACGCCGAGCGCATAGCCCGAGACCAGCAACCCGGCATCGGAGATGGATACGCCGAGATCCGCCGAGACCTGCAGCAGCAGTCCCATGATGACGAATTCGGTGACGCCGATGCCGAAGGCACCGGCGGTGAGGGCATAGACAGCAATCGGCACGAGGGCCTCCTGGCACAACGAAAACGGTTGCGCCGGGAGATGGCAGCAGGTGCAGCATCGGCCAGATGGCCGGGCGGAATATCACCTGTGATTTGAAATCACGATGCCAGCCAGGGAACTGCCGGACGAGGCCTGCGGCTGGCCCCGCCAAAGGCCCGGTGCCCTTGGCGGGGGATTGCGAAGGGAGCGCGCCCCTTCGATCGGCCGGTCGCGATTACTCCGGCGCTTCGGCGAGCTCGACCGGAACGATCTCCACCTGGGCGACGCCGGAACGGATCATGTCGATCTGATGGGCGATGCGCGGGCTGAGGTCGGCGATGCGCCCGCGCGTCCAGGGGCCGCGATCCTGCACCGTGCCGGTGGTGGACAGGCCGTTCTGCAGGTTGGTCACGCGCACCAGCGTGCCGAAGGGCAGGGTGCGGTGGGCAATGGTGTCGGAGGCCGGGTCGAAGCGCCCGCCGCTCGCCATGCGCCGGCCGTTGAAGCGCCGGCTGTAGTAGGAAGCGGTGCCGACCTGGGATTGCCCGGCGGTGCGCTCCTCAAGGGTCGGCTGCGTGGTGGCCGCCTCGGCCGCGGCGGTATCCGCGGGCTGGGCGCAGCCGATGGTCATCGTGGAGAGACCGATCACCGCGACACTGGCAGCGGTGCGGAGGAAGCGGCCGCGGGGGCGGTCCGGAACAGTCTCGTTGGCGCCCTTTTGCGCCTGGCGCCGCGAGGCAGATAGGAACCCCATGGGGGAACACTCCTGGTGGTTCTGGCTGCACGAGCCGTTTTGGGGGGAAAGCGCACCCGGCGATGCGCCACGGTCTCCAACATCAGTACACTGTTGAATTCAGGGGCAGCCAATTGGCCACCCTCCACTTCCATGCAGCAATCCGCAGCGCAATGCAACACCCCTCGCCTGTCGAGAGTCGGGCGAGCCGGGCTGGACTGTCGCCCTGACTCTCGGTGACTTAAACAATTCGAAAAGTACAAACCGCAATTCACTATTCTGACTTGGGTCCAGCGCAATTGAATTGGCGGGCATGGATATTGAACTCGGCACCTTGGCGATGCAGGCCCCGCGGGGCAGCGCGTGGCGGTGGACAGGCCGCCCCGCGGAGCGTATCGGCCCGCCCGGACAGCGTTGGGACAAGGCAGGAATGAGCGGCAGCAATCAGCGCATCGACGGCAAGCGCCTGTGGGACAGCCTGATGGCGATGGCCGAGATCGGCGCGACGCCCAAGGGCGGCGTGAAGCGCCTGACCCTGACCGAGGTCGACCAGGCCGGCCGCGACCGCTTCAAGGGCTGGTGCGAGGCGCTCGGCCTGACCGTCCGCGTGGACGCCATGGGCAACATGTTCGCCCGGCGCGAAGGGCGCGACCCCAGCCGCCTGCCCGTGCTGATGGGCAGCCACCTCGATAGCCAGCCGACCGGCGGCAAGTTCGACGGCGCCCTCGGCGTCATCGCGGGGCTCGAGGTGATGCGCAGCCTCAACGACCTCGGCATCACCACCGAAGCGCCGGTCGAGCTGGTGAACTGGACGGACGAGGAAGGGTCCCGCTTCGGCCATTCGCTGATGGGATCCGGCGTCTGGGCCGGCATCTATCCGCAGGACAAGACCTATGCGCTGAAGGATGTGGACGGCGTGTCCGTCTCCGAGGCGCTGGACCGGATCGGCTACAAGGGCGAGCACCCGGCGAAGCCCTTCCCGGCCGATGCCTATTTCGAGCTGCATATCGAGCAGGGCCCGATCCTCGAGAAGGAAGGCCGGCAGATCGGCATCGTCACCGGCGCGCAGGCGCAGGTCTGGTACGATGCCGTCATCACCGGCCAGGACAGCCACGCCGGCACGACGCCGCCCTCGGCGCGCAAGGACGCGCTGGTCGCCGCGGCGAAGGTGATCACGCTGGTCGATGAGCTGATGCGCGCGCGTGGCGAGGACGGCCGCGGCACGGTCGGCTTCCTGCAGATCCCGCTCGCGTCGCGCAACGTGGTGCCCGGGGAAGTGCGCTTCAGCGTCGAATTCCGCCACCCGCAGGACATCGAGATCCAGACCCTCGCCCGGACCTTTCCCGAACAGGCGAAGGCGCTGGTCGAGAGCACCGGCTGCAAGCTCTCCCTGACCGAACTCTTCGTCATCCCGGCCCAGCCCTTCGACCCATCCTGCGTCGATCTGGTGCGTCAGGCGTCGAAGCGGCTCGGATACTCGGCGCGGGAAATCATCTCGGGCGCAGGCCACGACGCGGTCTATGTCGCGCGCTCCGTGCCCACGGCGATGATCTTCACGCCCTGCAAGGACGGGCTGTCGCACAACGAAGCGGAAAGCATCGAGCCGGGCGAGGCCGAGGCCGGCTGTCAGGTGCTGTTCGAAGCAGTGCTCGCACGCGCGAACCGGGCGCTGTGAGGCGATAGGAGGGGGGCTTTCCAACCCTCACCCGACCACGAGAGAACCCGTCGGCTGAGACGCCTTGGCCTGATGGGCGCGGAACCAGAGGGGCGCTGCCCCTCCGTCCGCCAGACCACGGTGTGGCCTGGACCGCCGAAATGTACCGCCGGGCATCCCGCCAGTACTGAGCCCTCGCGACGCCCTTCGGGCCCAAGGGCGGGTTCCGGCACCCTTCTATCCGTGGCGCAAAGCGCCAAGTCGAGGTTTGCAAAGGCCTTTCGGCCTTTGCTGGGGAGAGGCAAAGCCCTTCCCCGGCCTCCCGCCACGCTTACGGGGCCTGACCCTCGATGCCCCTGATCTGGCGGCTCAGCGCAGCGCCAGCACCGCCATCATCACCAGCCCGATCCCGATCCGGTACCAGCCGAAGGGTGTGAACCCGATCCGCCCGATCACCGACAGCACGGCCCGCACGGTGAAGAAGGCGACGATGAAGGCAGCGACGAAGCCGACGCCGATCTGCCCGAAGGCGGAGAAGTCGAGCTCGTGCCGCGCCTTGAACAGGGAATAGAAGGTCGCCGCGAACATGGTGGGGATGGCGAGCACGAAGGAGAATTCCGCCGCCACCTTCCGGTCCACCCCGATCAGCAGCGCGGTGATGATGGTCGCCCCGGACCGCGAGGTGCCCGGGATCATCGCCAGCGCCTGGCCGAAGCCCACCAGCAGCGCCGCCAGCGGCCCGATTTCCGGCACGGAATGGATGGTCGGCTGGGGTCGCATCCGCTCGATGAGGATGATGGCGATGCCGCCCACGATCAGCGCGAAGCAGACCACCCAGGGGTTGAACAGCAATTCGGTGATCGTCTTGTGCAGCGTCGCGCCGATGATCGCGGCCGGCAGGAAGGCCAGGATCAGGTTGACGACGTAGAAGCGCTCCCGCCCCGGCCGCCACATGCCGCGCAGCAGATCGACGATCAGGTGCCGGTAGATCACCAGCACGGCGAGGATGGCGCCAAGCTGGATCGAGATCTCGAACGCCTTGCCCGGCGGCCCCTCGAAGCCGATCAGCTCGCCGAGCAGGATCAGGTGGCCGGTCGAGGAGATCGGCAGGAACTCGGTCAGTCCCTCGACGATGCCCATCAGCAGGGCGGAGAACAGGGCGGCGAATTCCATGGGCCGGGGATCCGTCTGCGAGAAAGAAGGCCGTTATGCCGCTGCCGTCATGGCGTGAATCGGGCAAGGCGGATGACATTCCGGCCATGAGGGCCCTGAATGCGCCAACGGCCCGGGCTTGTCGTCCCGGGCCGTCATCATGCCTTGGCGGCGGGGCGGCTCAGCGCGCCGCGGCCGCGGGGAAGGCGAAGTTGTCGTAAGAATTCTCCGCGACCCGGAACCACTGGAACTGCTCGTCGCGATAGGGCTTGTAGGAATCCCACACCTTCTTGAAGCGTGGATTGCGCGAGGAGGTCTCCTCGTACACCTCATGCGCCGCGCGCCAGGCGGCCTGCATGATGTCGCGCGGCCAGAAGCGGAGCTGGGCGCCGGCGGCGACCAGGCGGCGCAGCGCCTTGGGGTTCAGGTCGTCATAGCGGGCCAGCATCTCGACATCCTGCTCGGCCGAGGCGACCTGGATGGCGTGCTTGTAGAGGTCCGGCAGCGCATCATAGGCGCGCTGGTTGGCGAGGAAGTGCAGCCGGGCCGACGGTTCCCAGAAGCCGGGCGCGTAGTAGTAGCGGGCGACGCGCACGAAGCCGAGCTTCTCATCGTCATGCGGGCCGACGAACTCGACGGCATCGAGGGTGCCGCGCTCGAGCGAGGGGTAGATATCCGCCGCCGCCACCTGCGTCGGCGCGGCGCCCAGGCGCTGGAAGACCTGCCCCGCGAAGCCGGCGATGCGGAACTTCAGCCCCTGCAAGGCGGCGAGGTTGGTCACTTCGTTGCGGAACCAGCCGCCCATCTGGGCGCCGGTGTCACCGGCCGTGAAGGCGACCGCGTTGTAGTCGCGGAAGAGCTCGGCGCAGAGCTCGTTCCCGCCGCCGAAGCGCCACCAGGCGGAGAACTGGCGCGACTTCATACCGAAGGGCAGCGCGGTGAAGAAGGCGAAGGTCGGGTCCTTGCCGACATAGTAGTAGGAGGCGGTGTGCGCGCACTCCACCGAGCCCTGCTGCACGGCTTCCAGCGCGGCGAGCGGGGGAGCGATCTCCCCGCCCGGGAAGGCCTGGATGCGGAACTTGCCGTCGGTCAGCTCGCCGACGCGCCGCGCCAGGCTCTCGGCGGTGCCGAACAGCACGTCGAGGTTGCGCGGGAAGGACGAGGTGAGGCGCCAGCGCACCTCCGGCATCTGGGTCTGGGCGAGGGCCGGGGCGGCCAGCGCCACGGGGGCGGCGGCTGCTGCAGCCCCCATCAGGGCACGACGGTTCATCGGGGCGTTTCTCCCGGGTTCTGACGGAAACGTGCCCCAATAGGGGATCGCGCCGCGCGGGGAAAGACTTTGCCGACCGATCGTCGCGCCTACCAGCCGTTGACCCGGTCCCAGGTGGCGATCACCTCCCGCCCGCCATCGACCACGTGGTAGCGGTCATGGGCCGCGACGGTCAGGCAGGTGTGGTTGGGGGCGATGCGCACCAGGGCGCCGATCGGCAGGCGGTCGAAGGGCAGCGGGCCGTCGCCGCGGACCTCGCCATGCTCCTGATGGGTGCGGGCGACGATGGCCTCGCCGAAGGAGGGCCTGCCGTAGAGGTCGAGCATCAGGCCGAAGCCGTAGTCCCTGGGCGCCTTTTCGGTGGAACGGTCCTTGGACAGGGCGATCGCCCCCGCATCGACCAGCACCGCGTTGCGATCCGTCTTCCGGCCGGTGACGGCGGCCAGGACCGTCACCGCGATGTCCCCCAGTGCATGGGTGCCGATCTGCGCCTGGAACAGGTCGCCGAACATGTAGACGCCGGCGCGCACATCGGTGATGCCCGACATGTCACGGCTGTAGAGCGCGGTGGGCGAGGAGCCGAGCGAGACGACATCGACCGCGGCGCCCATCCCGCGCAGCCGATCGGCGGCGAGGACGGCGCCGCGGTGCTCGGCCTCGGCCACCGCGGCGACGCCGGGAATGCTGCGCTCGTTGTAGGAATGCCCGGCATGGGTCATCACCCCGGCGCAGCGCGCGCCAAGCCGGCCGGCGATCTCGGTGAGCAGGTTGCCATCCGGGGTGACGCCACCGCGACCCTCGCCGCAATCCACCTCGATCAGCGCGCGGAGCGGGCCGGGATGGGCGGCGATCGCCGCCGCCGCCTCCACGTCGTCGGTAATGACCTTCACATCCGCGCCCTGCGCATTCAGCGCGGCGATGGCGTCGAGCTTCGCGGGGGTGATGCCCACGGCATAGATCTGGTCGCGATATCCGCCCCCGGCGAAATAGCGCGCCTCGGCGACCGTGCTGACGGTGATCGGGCCATGGTCCGGCGCGGCAAGCGCCGCCACCGCCAGGGATTTCGCCGTCTTCATGTGCGGGCGGAGCTTCAGCCCGGGATGGCGTGCCACCGCCTCGGCCATATGCGCCAGGTTGCGCTTCAGGATGCCGAGGTCGAGGACCAGGCAGGGCGTGGGGAGATCGTCGAGGGTCATCGCGTCACCAGCGCCGCATGACCGAGAGTTCGATCAGCGACTGTTCAAGTTCCCGTCCGCCATCCATGCGGCGCAGCCCGACAACGGCATAGGGCGTCTGCCAGCGCGTCATCGCCGCCCCCTCGCCCTGTTGCGTGCCGAGGGCCGTAGCGTCCGGCAGGCAGGAGGCGACCTCCCGCTCCAGGGCCGCGAAACGCTCGCGCACCTGGGCGGGGGCGGCATCGTGGCGGAACATCACCGCGAAATAGGCACCATGGGTCGGTCCGTCCTGGGACTGAATCATGCCGCGCCGTTCGTCGAGCGAACCGGGGATGTTGTGGCTCATCCGGGGCAGCCAGTCGAAATCGCTCTGCGCCGCCTGGACGAGGCCCTGGAGCCCCGCACAAAAGGCCCGGTCGGCCTGGGCTTCGACGGGCAGGCTCGCGAGCAGCGCGAGGGCCAGGAGTTTGCGGCGCACGGGGTTTCACTCCAGGATTCGGTCTGCGGCAGGCTTAGAGCAGATCCCGTCCGGGTGGAATCACTCGGGTGGAGAGGAAAGCCGAGGAAGGGCTTTATTCCCCGAAGCTGACGGGCGCCCACCCTGGCGGAACAGAAAGGCGCCCCCTCCGGCACCCGGCTCCGGTCAGGGCCAGGATGCCTCGGCATCGATCGGCAGGACCGGGCGCGGCAGGTGCTGCCAGTCGAAGCGGGTCAGGATCGGGGAAGTGAGGCCGGGGCAATCCACCTCGACGATCTGGCCGTGGGCGAAGAATTCGTCGAAGCCGCCGCGGAAATGGCCGCGGGACTTCACCACCACCGCCCGCGCCTTCCCGATATCGAGGCCGAGATGTTCGAAGAAGACCGGATCGGCGCATTGCGCGCGGCCTTCCGTGACCACGACCGACAGCCCGCCGATCTGCAGGCAGGCGGTGCGACCCAGCGTCATCGCCGTGCCGCGATAGATGCCGCGGCGGCCGGTCACATTGCCGTCTGAGACGGCACTGACCACGGCTTCCGCCTCGAAGGGCCGGCTGAACGGATCGTCGCCCATGTCGCGGTTGAAGCGCGCGGTGAAGCGGGCACCGACGCCGCGCGCATGGGCCTCCATCGCCAGCGGCGCATCGAGCAGCATGCCGATCAGCGCATTTTCGACACCCGCCTTGTGGAAGGCCTCCAGGATCCAGGTGGTGTTGCCCCGCCCACCGCCGCCCGGATTGTCGGCGACATCGGCGAAAGCAAGGGGGACCGGGCTTTCCTGCGCGCGGCGCACCGCCTCATCCAGCGGCGTCAGATGCGCGACGAAGCGCGCGCGGCGGTCCCAGGCAGCCTGCGCCAGCGTCTCGGCCGCGGCTTCCGCGGCCGCCGCGTCGGTCGCGGTGACGATCACCGCCATGCCGTTATAGGGCGTGTCCCCATAGGCGAAGCCCGCCATCACCGAGACATTGGCGATACGCGCATCCTGCGCCGCCAGGTCCTGGCCGAGATCGATGACTTCCGCATAGGGCCCCTGTGCCGTCAGCAGCGAGACGGTGGGTGCGACGATCGGCAGGCGGCGGAAGGCGCGGACGAAGCACTCGCCGGCGAGCAGGCGGCGCATCAGCTGGGCGCTCTCCGCCCCGCGCTCGCGCATGTCGAGATGGGGGTTGGTACGATAGCCGACGAAGGCATCGACCGTCGCGACCATCCGATCCGACACATTGGCGTGCAGGTCGTAGGAACAGACGAAGGGGATGTCGCCCAGGATCTCCCGCACCATCGCCTGGATGCTGCCTTCGGGGTCGAGATCCCCTTCCGCCAGGCCAGCGCCATGCATGACGCAATAGACGCCATCCACCTGGCCCTTCGCCGCTTCCAGCCCGGCGCGCCAGCCCGCCATCATCTCGGCGAAGAGCGGCCCCTGCACGGGTCCGTTGGGCTCGGCCATCGCCAGCAGGATGGGCACGGGCTGCCAGGGGCCGGCGGCGTCCATGTCGGCGACGAAGCCGGGCATCTCGGCCAGCGCGCTGGGCGCAGGGCTGCGAGCGTCCGTGAGGATCGCCTCGCTTTCGAGGTAGCAGCGGGACGTGAAATCCGCGCGCGTCGCGACGGGCGCGAAGCGGTTGCACTCGATCGAGAAGCCCAGCAGCGCGATGCGCGGACCGGCCATCAGATCGCGACCCCGAGCAGTTCCGCGATGCGTGGCGTCGCCTTCAGCGCGGTGCCGGTGAGCACGACGACGGTCGTCTCATCCGCCGCGATGGTGCCCGCCGCCAGCAGCTTCGCGAAGGCCGCCGCGGCCTGGGCCGAGGTCGGCTCGACATAGATGCCGGTGCGCGCGAGATCGAGCGTCGCGGCGGCGATTTCCTCCTCGGACAGCATCACCGCGCCGCCCTGGCTGTCCGTTAGCACCTGGTTCACTTCCATGGTGCGCAGCGGCTGGGCGATGGCGGTGCCCTCCGCGATGGTCGGAACAGCCGGGACCGCCGGTTCACCCAGGAAGGCCCGCGCGATCGGTGCGCAATTCGCCGGCTGGGCGGCGAAGATGCGCGGCAGGCGGTCGATCTCGCCGGCGCGCAGCAGCTCCGCGAAGCCGATGCCGCAGCCGAGCACGTTCGACCCCGCGCCGCAGGGCACGATGACATTGTCCGGCGCGCGGAAGCCCAGGTCCTCCCACAGCTCATAGGCGAGCGTCTTCGTCCCGTGCAGGAAGAAGGGATGCCAGTTGTGGCTGGCGTAGAAGATGCGCGCGGATTCCGCGAGGGCCGCATCCGCGCAGTCCTGCCGCGTGCCGGGAATGAGCTGGATCGTCGCCCCTGCCGCGCGCGACTGCACGGTCTTGGCCGGGGAGGTCGAGGCCGGCACGAAGATGGTGGCGTTCATCCCGCCGGCCGCGGCATAGCCCGACACCGCCGCGCCGCCATTGCCGGAGGAATCCTCCAGCACATCCATCACGCCCTGCGCGCGCAGCAGCGACAGCATGACCGAAGCCCCGCGATCCTTGAACGACCCGGTCGGCATGAACCATTCGCATTTCAGCAGGGCCGAGGCACCGGCGAAGACGCGCGGGACGAGGGGCGTGCAGCCCTCTCCCATGGTGATCGGGTCTTCCGGTACGAAAGGCAGGGCGGCGGCGTAGCGCCAGATGGACCGCTCCTCGCCGCGGATGGCGTCGCGCGTGATGCCGGGCAGCGGCGTCAGCAGCAGCGGCGCCTGGTCGTCGCCGCACCAGCGCGGCGTATCGAGGGGATAGGTACGCCCCGAACGGGGGTCGAGATAGGCGATGTCGGTCATGGTGGCGCCACCCTCGCTTGCCCGGGCCCGCCCGGCAAGGGATGCTGGGGCCCATGAGCGACGATGCCGATGCCGTGCTGCGCCTGGCCGCCGATCTGGTGGCGATCGACAGCCGTTCCGCGATCTCCAACATCCCCATCGCCGAGCGCATCGAGGCCGAGCTGACCGGCTTCGAGATCGAGCGCGTGGACTACACGGATGCGCAGGGCGTGGCGAAGCGCGCCCTGGTCGCGCATCGCGGCCCACCCGGCGGCTATGCCCTGTCCGGCCACATGGACACGGGGCCGGAGACAGGCTGGACCGACCCGCCCTGGACGCCGCGCGTCGTGGATGGCGTGCTGCACGGGCTTGGTTCGGTGGACATGAAGGGGCCGGTCGCGGCCTGCATCGTCGCCGCCCGGTCCATGCCGACGGATGTGCCCGCCACCCTGCTGCTGACCACCGATGAGGAAACCAGCAAGCAAGGCGCGCGCGCCGTCGCGGCCTCCTCCTATGCGAAGTCCCTGGGGCTCAAGGGCATCGTCGTCGCGGAGCCAACCGGCCTCGCGCCCGTGCGCGGCCATCGCAGCCACATCGAATACACCGCGGTCGCGATGGGGGTGCAGGCGCATTCCTCGACCGGGCTCGGCACCAACGCGAACTGGGCGTTGATCCCCTTCCTCGCCGAGATGAAGGCGGTCTTCGAAACGCTGCGCCACGACCCCGCCTTCCATGACGCGGCCTATGATCCGTCCTTCTCGGACTTCAACCTCATCATCGACAACCACGGCACGGCGGTGAACGTCACCGTCGCCAGGGCCACGGCACGGATCAAGTTCCGCCGCAGCCGCAGCATCGACTATGCGGGCATCGAGGCCGCGGTGCAGGACGCGGCACGCCGCGCCGGCGTGGCGCTGACCGAAAAGCGCGAGGGCCGTCCGCCGGAATTGCCGGCGGAACACCCGCTGATCGCGCTCGGCGTCGCAGTGACCGGCCAGGCGGCCCGCACCGCGCCCTATGGCACCGATGCGAGCGAGTTGCAGGACCTCGCACCCTGCATGGTGCTGGGACCGGGGACGATCGCGACGGCGCATACGCCGCATGAATGCGTCGCGGTCGCGGATCTCGCCGCGGCGGTGCCGCTGTTCCGGAAGATCCTGGCCAGCAGGTGACCCGGAGAGGGGCCGCGGCCCGGGCGCGCCGATCGGCTGCGCGGGCCGTGTCCGGCGCCCCCTCTCCGTCCGTGCCCATGGGCCGCGGCCGCGCTTAGCGCCAGACCGGATCGCCCATGTTCACGGTATTCGGCGAGGTCACGGCCCCACCCACCGCGCCGAGCGCGCCACCGATCAGGGCGCCGGTGCCGGCATTGCCCGAGAAGGACCCGACCGCCGCGCCGGCGCCGGCGCCGAGCAGGCCGCCCGAGACGGCGCGGTCGCCGGGCGAGGTGCCGCAGGCTGCCAGGCCGAGCCCGGCCAGCAGGGCGAAAGCAGCGGGAATCGTGCGGTTCATCGTGGCATCTCCTCTCTGCGATGCGGGAATGGCGGGCCAGCCGATCAGATCAGGTGGAAGACGTTCAGCAGGATGATCACCACGATGGGCACACCCAGCAGGTACAGAATGATCGAACGCATGGTCCCGACCTCCGGTTCCGGGCCGCGCCATGCGGCCGTCTGGCATTGAAACGCGGGGGTCGCGGCTTGGTTGCCGGCGCCGTTCAGCGCAGCAGCACGGGCAGCAGGGCGTCGAGGCGCAGGATGCCTTCCTCGGTCGCGCGCAGCCGGCCCTCGGAGGTCCAGGCGAGATAGTCCTCGTCGATCAGCGCGGCGAGCATGGCCGGATCCACCGCGGCGGCGAAGGGGACGCCCGACCGTGCCTCGATGCGCGCGGGGTCCACGCCTTCGGCGAGGCGCAAGCCCATCAGCAGTGCCTCCCGCGCGCGTTCGGCGGGGGCGAGGTGTTCCTCCTCCACCGCCGCATGCCCGTCGCGCTCGACGCGGATTGCCCATTCCTCCGGCGCACGGTGGCGGCGCGTGGCGATCATCGTGCCCTCGCGCAGCACGCGCTGATGCGCACCCGCACCGATCCCGAGGTAGTCGCCATAGCGCCAATAGGCCAGGTTGTGCCGGCTCTGCGCGCCGGGCTTCGCATAGTTGCTGACCTCATAGGCGGCGAGACCGAAGCGCGCGGCTTCCTCAGCGGTGGCGAGATACAGCCGCGCCGCGTCATCGCCTTCCGGCAGCGCGAAGGCCCCGCGCGCATGCAGCGTGGCGAATTGCGTGCCCGGCTCGATGGTGAGCTGGTAGAGCGAGAGATGATCCGCGGCCAACGCCAGCGCGCGGCGCAGTTCGGTCCGCCAGGCCGCTTCCGCCTGGCCGGGCCGGGCATAGATCAGGTCGAAGGACAGGCGCGGAAAGATCGCCCGCGCATCCTCCAGCGCCGCGATGGCCTGGGCGGCGTCGTGACGGCGACCGAGGAAGCGCAGCGCCTCCTCCTCCAGCGACTGCACGCCGAGACTCGCGCGGTTCACCCCCGCCTCGCGGAAGGCGCGCAGCTTCGCCGCCTCGACGCTGGTCGGATTGGCTTCGAGGGTGACCTCGATCTCCGGCGCCGCGTCGAACAGGGTCCGCGCATCCTCGATCAGCGCCGCGACGGTTTCGGGAGACATGAGCGAGGGCGTGCCGCCCCCGAAGAAGATGCTGGCGAGCGGCCGGCGACCGATGCGCGCGGCCTCATGCGCCAGTTCCCGCCGCAGCGCGGCGCGGAAGCGGGCTTCGTCCACGCGGTCCCGGACATGCGAGTTGAAGTCGCAATACGGGCATTTGGCCGCGCAGAAGGGCCAGTGGATGTAGAGGGCAAGGGACTCGGTCACGGCGCGCATATGGCGTGCCTCACCGCCCGTGTCGAACTATGCCCGGTCGGGGGTCTCGCCGAAGCGGTACCCGACCCCCGGCTCGGTCCGGATCAGATACGCCGCCGCACCGAGTTTCTGGCGCAGATGGCCGACATAGACGCGCAGATACTGCGCATCCTCGAGATGCGCCGGCCCCCAGACGGCGGCGAGCAACTGCCGCTGCGTCACGACACGCCCGTGCCCGCCGCGCATCAGCGCGACCAGCAGATCCCATTCGCGCGGCGTCAGCTTCAGCGGCTCCCCGCCCGACAGCCGCGCCGTCCGGGCGGCGAGATCGACCTCCAGCGGTCCCGCGCGCAGCACCGCATCGGGCGGTTCCGCGCCCGGGCCGCCGGTTCGCCGAAGGAGCGCGCGCAGCCGTGCCAGCAATTCGGCGAGGGCGAATGGCTTCTCGACATAATCATCCGCGCCGGCGTCCAGCGCCGCGACCTTCTCCGTCTCCTGCTCCCGCGCGGAGAGGATCACGATCGGCACCGCGGTGAAGGCGCGCAGCCGCGGGATGATGCGCTGCCCGTCGATGTCCGGCAGGCCGAGATCCAGCAGGATCAGCGCCGGGGATCGCTCGGCGGCCAGGCGCAGGCCGGCGGCCGCGGTTTCCGCCCGGATCGGCGCGAAGCCCGCCGCGTCCAGCGCGGGGCCAAGGAAGCGATGGATCTGGGGCTCGTCGTCGATGACGAGGATGCGGGGCGGCGAAAGCTCGGTCATCCGCGGGGAAACCTGATGGTGATGCGCGTGCCGCGCGCGGCCGCGATGGGGCTTTCCGCCGCGATGCGCCCACCCATCGCCTGGGTCAGGCCGCGGCAGATCGCCAGCCCCAGGCCACTGCCGGCGGCGACGCGATCGGTGCGCGTCGCGCGGAAGAAGGGATCGAAGACGCGGTGCAGATCCTCGCGCGCGATGCCGGGTCCGTCATCCTCGACGGCAATGGCCAGCTCGGCGCCCTCCTGCCGGCCGCGTACCGCGACGCGCCCCTCGGGCCCCGAGAACTTCAGGGCGTTGTCGAGCAGGTTCGCGAGGACCTGGTCCAGCAGCACGGGATCGAGGCGGTTCGCGACGAGCGCCGGGGCGAGGTCGAGCGCGATGGCCCGCCCCTGCGCCCGCCCGGCGCGGGCGGCGGCCGTCTCGATCGCCTCGGCGAGGTCCACCACCTCCCGCCGCGGCTGCAACTGGCGGCTCTCGATGCGCACGATGTCGAGGATGTTCGCGATCCAGCGCGACAGGCGCTCCGCTTCCTCCTCGGCCGTCGCGAGCAGATCGTCGCGCACGGCCTCGTCGAGCTTCGGCCCCGCGCTGCGCAGCGTGGCGATGGCGCCGCGGACCGAGGTCAGCGGCGTCTTGAGATCATGGCCGAGCGAGGTGAGCAGGGCGCTCCGCAGCACCTCGGCCTCGGCCCGGGCTTCGCTGCGCGCGCGCTCCTCCATCAGCTCCGCGCGTTCGAGCGCGATCGCCGCCTGGTCGAGCAGCGCGCCGAGGGCACGGTCCGTTTCGCCGTCGAGGTTCAGACCTTCTGGCGGTGCGCGCAGGCCGAGCAGCCCCGCCACCCCATGGGCGGTGCGCATGGGGCGGAACTGCCAGCCGGCCGAAGGGAGCGTATCCGTGCCGCGGCCCGCCGGGCGGCCATTCGCCAGCGCCCAGCGCGCGGCCGCGAGGGATGCCTCATCGGGTTCGGCATCGATCGGCACGGCGGCGCGCAGCACCGGGTCGGGGGTCGTCTCGCCAGGCGCCGGCGGCAGCGGGAGCAGCACGCAGACGGCCCCGCCGACGAGGCGTGCCGCCTCATCGGCCGCGGCCTGGACGATGTCGCCCTTGTCCCCGGGCGCGCCGAGCCGCCGGCTGAACTCGACCAGCCGCCGCAGCCCGGCGATCCGCGCACGGGAGGCGCGGACCGACCGCCCGAGCCCGCCCGTGGTTCCCGCGAGCAGCAGCGCGACGAGCGCGAAGACGATGACACCGACCACGTCCTGCGGCCCAGCAATGGCGAAGGTGTAGCGCGGCGGAAGGAACAGGTAGTTCCAGGCCAGGAAGGACAGGGCGGCGGCCAGCGCAGCCTGGGTGGGCCCGAAGCCGACCGCCGCCGCGACGATCGGCACCAGGTAGATCATGCCGAGCGCGCCTTCCGGCACCACCTCATCAAGCGCGGCCCCGACCAGGGTGGTGGCGGCAACCAGCAGCAGGGTCGCGACCCCGCCGGCCCAGCGTGGCAGGGAAAGCGGCGCCCGTTCCTTCGGCCGCGACGTGCCGACCGGCGCAGGCACCAGGTGCAGGGTGAAGTCCGTCGCGCGGCGCAGCAGGACCGCCGAGAGCGTCCGGCCCGTCAACCGGCGCCAGAAGGGCTGCCGCCCGCGCCCGATCACAAGATGCGTCGCGTTGTGCCGCCGCGCCTCCCGCAGGATGGCATCGGGCAGGTCGGTCGCGGCGACGGTCTCGGCCGTGGCGCCCAGCCGTTCCGCGAGTTGCAGGGCGGGGCCGGGATCGGCGCCTCCCACCGCCGCCGGTTGTTCCACATGAAGAGCGACCAGCGGCGCCTTCAGCGCATCGGCGATGCGGCGCGCGGCGCGAACCACCGTCTCGGCCGCCGCATCGGCGCCGATCAGCGCCATCACGCGGTCCCCCGAGGGCCAGGGACCTTCGATCGCCTTGGCGCGCATGTAGCCGGTCACATCGGCATCGACACGCTCCGCCGTGCGGCGCAGCGCCATCTCGCGCAGCGCCGCGAGGTTGCCTTCGCGGAAGAAGCCGCGCAGCGCACGGTTCGCCTGGTCCGGCCGGTAGATCCGGCCTTGCCGCATGCGCTCGATGAGCTCGGCCGGCGGGATGTCGACCAGCTCGACCGCATCGGCCTCGGCGATGACGTGGTCGGGCACGGTCTCGGCGACGCGCACGCCGGTGATGCGGGCGACGGCATCGGACAGGCTGTCGAGGTGCTGGACGTTCATCGTCGTCCAGACCTCGATGCCGGCGTCGCGCAGCTCCTCCACATCCTGCCAGCGCTTGGGATGGCGGCTGCCCGGAACATTGGTGTGGGCAAGCTCATCAAGCAGCAGGATCGCCGGGCGCCGGGCGAGAGCGGCGTCGATGTCGAATTCCTCGAGGTCCTGCCCGCGATAGGCGAGGCGCGCCCGCGGCAGGACGGCAAGTTCCCCGATCGCCGCCTGGGTTTCCGCCCGGCCATGCGTTTCGACGATGCCGATCAGGATGTCGGCGCCGCCGGCACGCCGACGGTGGGCCTCGGCCAGCATCTCGAAGGTCTTGCCGACGCCTGGCGCGGCGCCGAGAAAGACTTTCAGCCGGCCGCGCCCCTCCCGGCGCGCAAGCGCCAGAAGGGCATCCGGATCGGGGCGGGCGGGCTCCTCGGCCATGGCGTCAAGGATAGCAGGTCCACCGCGCCGCCGCCTTCGCGGTTGCCACGACGAACAAGCCACGCGTGGCGGGGATCCGGCAAAAGGTGAACATCATCTCCTGCGCCGGCGACCAGGGGGCGCAGGGGAAACCGTGCCGACGCGCGGCGCCTCATGCCGCATCGGCGCGTAAAGGCGCCATGCGGGATCGCGGGGCGGTGCGTAAAGGACATGTAAAGGGTCCTTTACGCCCCGCGCATCGCGACCCTTTGCGCGTCCTTTACGCACCGCCCCGCGATCCCGCATGGCGGCTTTGCGCGACAGGGGCCTAGTGACCCGGCGGACCTGATCCAGGAACCGCCATGATCGACATCCTGCTCCTTGGCATTGGCCTCGGCGGCTTCGCGCTGCTGGCGCTCTACGCCATCGGCTGCGAGCGCGTGTGACCGCCGTGGCCGAGCTCATCCTCGCCGGCGCGGTCGCGGCCGGCCTCCTCCTCTACCTGCTGTGGGCGCTGCTGCGCCCCGAGGATCTCTGACACCATGACATGGACAGGCTGGGCGCAGATCGCGCTCGTCCTCGCCGCGGTGGTCGCTGCTGCGATCCCGCTCGGGCGCTACATCGCCGCCATCGCGGCGGGGCGCGTCACCTTCCTCGCGCCCATCGAGCGCGCGATCTACGCCGTCGCGGGCATCGATCCGGCGAAGGGCATGGGCTGGCGCGGCTACACGCTCGCCATGCTCGCGGCCAATGCGACGGGCTTCGTGCTGCTCTACGCATTGCTGCGCCTGCAGGGCATGCTGCCGCTGAACCCGCAGGGGTTCGACGGGCTCACCCCCTGGCTCGCCTTCAACACGGCGGTCAGCTTCGTCACCAACACCAACTGGCAGGCTTATGGCGGCGAGGCGGCGATGTCCTACCTCAGCCAGATGGCCGGGCTGACGGTGCAGAACTTCCTCTCGGCCGCGACGGGCATCGCGCTGGCGCTGGCCGTGTGCCGGGCCTTCGCCGCCGGCGGGCTGAAGGCGCTGGGGAATTTCTGGGCGGATCTCACGCGCATCACGCTGTACCTGCTGCTGCCGCTTTCCGTGCTGCTGGGCCTCGCCTTCGTCGCGATGGGCATGCCGCAGACACTGGCGCCCTACGTCGAGGCCACGACGCTGGAAGGGGCGACGCAGACCATTCCGCTCGGCCCCGCCGCCTTCCAGATCGCGATCAAGCATCTCGGCACCAATGGCGGCGGCTTCTTCGGCGTGAATTCGGCGCATCCGTTCGAGGGTCCCTCGGCGCTCGCTATCGCACTGCAGATCTGGGCGCAGCAGGTGATCCCCTTCGCCCTCGCGCTCACCTTCGGCCACATGGTCGGGGATGTGCGGCAGGGGCGCGCGCTGCTCGCCGTCATGCTCGGCTACGTGCTGGTTGCCACGGCGCTGATCTATGGCGCGGAGGCTGCGGGCAATCCGCTGCACATCGCCGCCGGGCTCGACGCGGCCCAGGGCAACATGGAAGGCAAGGAGATCCGCTTCGGCCAGGCGCTGGTGGCGCTGTTCACGGCCACCACGACGGGCGCCTCCTGCGGCGCGGTGAATGCGATGTTCGACAGCTTCACCCCGCTGGGCGGTGCCGTGCCGCTCTTCCTGATCCAGCTCGGCGAGGTGCTGCCGGGCGGCGTGGGCTCGGGCCTCTACGGCATGCTGGTCTTCGCGCTGCTCGCCGTCTTCGTCGCCGGGCTGATGGTCGGGCGGACGCCGGAATACCTCGGCAAGAAGGTGCAGGCGCGGGAAGTGAAGCTCGCCATGCTCGCCGTGCTGGTGCTGCCGGCGGCGATCCTCGGCTTCACCGCGGTCTCGCTCGTGCTGCCCGCCGCCGTGGCCTCGATCCAGGACCAAGGGCCGCACGGGCTGACGGAGATGCTCTATGCCTTCTCCTCCTCGGCGGGGAACAATGGCTCGGCCTTCGGTGGGCTGACGGCGGATACGCCGTGGCTGAACACCACGCTCGGCATCGCGATGCTGCTCGGCCGCTTCGCCTATGTCGTGCCGGTCATGGCCATCGCCGGCAGCCTCGCGGCCAAGCCGAAGCTCACTGAATCGAGCGGGACCTTCCCGACGCATGGTCCGCTCTTCGCCGGGTTGCTCGCCGGCGTGATCCTGATCCTCGGCGGGCTGCAATTCATGCCCGCCCTCGCCCTCGGCCCGATCGCCGAGCACTTCGTGCTCGCCATCGGCAAGACCTTCTGAGGCCTCATCCCATGGACGCCTTCAACCCCACCCACCAGGGCGATGCGCGGCGCGACAGCCGCGCCGCGGCCCTTCTCGACCGGGCGTTGCTCTCCCGCGCGACGCTCGATGCCTTCCGCAAGCTCGATCCGCGCCACCTGCTCCGCAACCCGGTCATCTTCGTCACCGAGGTGGTGGCCTTCCTGGTCACCCTCCTGGCGCTCAGCGCCGGCGGGCAAGGGCAACCCTTCGCCTTCCAGGCCGGCATCGCCGGCTGGCTCTGGGCGACGGTGCTGTTCGCGACCTTCGCCGAGGCCGTCGCCGAAGGCCGCGGCCGCGCCCAGGCCGACAGCCTCCGCCGCGCGCGCACCGAGGCGCGCGCCAAGCTGCTGGTCCGCCCGGACGACCTCACCCTGTGGCAGCCGCGCGCGGCCACGGAGCTGCGGGTCGACGACATCGTCCTCGTCGAGGCGGGCGACCTGATCCCCTCGGATGGCGAGGTGATCCAGGGCATCGCCAGCGTGAACGAGGCCGCGGTCACCGGCGAATCCGCCCCGGTCATCCGCGAGAGCGGCGGTGACCGCAGCGCGGTGACCGGCGGCACGCTGGTCGTTTCCGACTGGATCGTGGTGCGCATCTCCGCCGCGCCGGGCTCCACCTTCCTCGACCGCATGATCGCGCTGGTCGAAGGCGCCTCGCGGCAGAAGACGCCGAACGAGATCGCGCTCGACATCCTCCTCGCCGGCATGACGATCGTCTTCCTGATCGCGGTGGCGACGCTGGTGGGGCTCACCTCCTGGAGCGGCCAGCCGCCATCGGTCGCGGTGCTCGCCGCGCTGCTCGTCACGCTGATCCCGACGACGATCGGTGGGCTTCTTTCGGCCATCGGCATCGCGGGCATGGATCGGCTGGTGCGCTTCAACGTGCTCGCCACCTCGGGCCGCGCGGTGGAAGCGGCGGGCGACGTGGACGTGCTGCTGCTCGACAAGACCGGCACCATCACGCTGGGCAACCGCCAGGCGGCGGCCTTCCTGCCCGCGCCGGGCGTGATGGAACGCGACCTGGCCGAGGCCGCCGTGCTGGCCTCGCTGGCCGACGAGACGCCGGAGGGCCGGTCGGTGCTCGCCTTCGCCCGCGATCGCTACGGCATCGCGGCGCCGGCGCTGCCGGACGGGGCGACGGTGATCCCCTTCACGGCACAGACGCGCATCTCGGGCCTCGACCTGCCGCAGGGCCGCTTCCGCAAGGGCGCGGTGGACGCGATGCTGAAGAATCTCGGCGGCGACGCCCCAGCGGCCTTCCGTGACGCCGTGGACCGCATCGCGCGCGCCGGCGGCACGCCGCTCGCGGTCTCGCAGGATGGCCGGCTGCTCGGCGCCATCGAGCTCAAGGACATCGTCAAGACCGGCATGCGCGCCCGCTTCGACGAGTTGCGGAAGATGGGCATCCGCACGGTGATGGTGACCGGCGACAATCGCCTGACCGCCGCGGCGATCGCGGTGGAGGCCGGCGTGGACGACTTCATCGCCGAGGCGACGCCGGAGGACAAGCTCGCCTACATCCGCAAGGCCCAGGCCGAGGGCCGCCTGGTAGCGATGGCCGGCGACGGCACCAACGATGCGCCGGCCCTCGCCCAGGCCGATGTCGGGCTCGCCATGCAGACCGGCACGCAGGCCGCGCGCGAGGCCGGCAACATGGTCGATCTCGACAGCGATCCGACCAAGCTGATCGAGGTGGTGGAGATCGGCAAGCAGTTGCTGATCACGCGCGGCGCGCTGACCACCTTCTCGATCGCCAATGACGTCGCGAAGTACTTCGCGATCCTGCCGGCGATCTTCGTGGCGAGCTACCCGGAACTGCAGGCGCTCAACGTCATGCATCTGGCGAGCCCGGAAAGCGCCATCCTCTCCGCGGTGATCTTCAACGCGCTGATCATCGTGGCCCTGGTGCCGCTCGCGCTGCGCGGCGTGCGCTACGTGCCGATCGGCGCCGCGGCGCTGCTGCGGCGGAACCTGCTGATCTACGGCCTGGGCGGCATCCTCGCGCCCTTCGCCGGGATCAAGCTGATCGATATGCTCCTCGTCCTGATGGGGATCGCCTGACCATGAACGCCATCCTTCGCCCCGCGGTCGCGACCGTGGGCGTCTTCACCCTGCTGCTCGGCCTGGCCGCGCCGCTCGCCATGACCGGCATTGCCGGGGCGGTCTTCCCGCGCCAGGCGGGCGGCAGTCTCGTCGAACGCGATGGGCGGGTGGTCGGCTCCGCGCTGATCGGCCAGAACTTCACCGAAGCGCGCCATTTCCATCCGCGGCCTTCCGCGACCAGCGAGGCGGATCCGGAAAACGCCGGCAGCACGCGCGCCGCGCCCTACAACGCGGCCAGCTCGGCCGCGTCGCAGCTCGGGCCGACATCGGTCACGCTGCTCGATGCCGTGAAGGAACGCGTTGCGGCGCTCGGCGGCGGATCGGTGCCGGCAGATGCCGCGACGGCCTCCGCCTCCGGCCTCGACCCGCATATCAGCGTCGAGAACGCGAGGCGTCAGATCCCCCGCGTGGCCCAGGCACGCGGCCTCTCCGAAGCGCGCGTGGCGACGCTGCTGGACCAGCACATCGAACGGCCCGAGCTCGGCCTGCTCGGCGAGCCGAGGGTGAATGTGCTGACGCTCAACCTGGCACTCGACGCGCTGCGCTGAGGCAGGGGGCGGTCACGCCCCCACCTCGCCGACCACGCGGCTGCGCACGCGCAGCGAATCCCCCGGCAAATAGGCGAGCGGGATGTCCTCCATCTCGACCAGCTTCAGGCTGCCGGCGCGTGCCCCGGCGCGCAACGCGGCGGCCTCCGCCCGCTCTCGCGCCGCGGCGAGCGCCCGGTCGCGCGTCATGCCGGAGAAGATCTGGTCGATCTCCCCGCTGACCTGCGCGATGGCCGCACCCAGCGCGTTGGCGACGCCCGCATGCGGCACGCGGATCACCTCCGAGATGCCGGGCAGTTCATCCGGCACAAGGAAGGCGCCGCCGCCCACGGCGATGAGCGGCACGGCGCGCGCATCGCTCTTCATGCGGTCCACCGCATCGGCGAGCATCGCCCGCATGCGCGCCAGCGACGCCTCGACGAAGCCACGGTCCAGCGCGGCCACGCGGCCGCGGTCGCCAAGGTCGATCAGCCCCGCCGCGACGGCGATATCGGTGCAGGTGAGCGAGGCGCCGCCGAAGACGCGCGCTTCCTCGGTCAGCCGGAAGCCAAGGCTGCGCGGGCCGATCCGCGCGGGATCGGACGGATCGACCAGCGTGCCACCGCCCAGGCCGATCGAGAGCAGGTCGGGCATGCGGAACAGGGTGCGCACGCCGCCAACCTCGACGGCGTTGTTCGCCTCGCGCGGGAAGCCGCGCACCAGGCTGCCGACATCGGCGGTGGTGCCGCCGACATCGACCACCAGCGCATCCTCCAGCCCCGAGAGGAAGGCCGCGCCGCGCAGCGAGTTGGTGGGACCCGAGGCGAAGGACCGCACCGGGAAGGCGGCGGCTTCCTCGGCCGAGACCACCGTGCCGTCATTCTGCGTGATGAAGAGCGGCGCGGCGATGCCGGCCTGCGCCAGCGCCTCGAGGAAGGCGGCGACGGTGCGCCGCGCCATGCCGATCAGGGAGGCGTTGAGCAGCGTGACATTCTCCCGCGCCAGCAGCCCGATGCGGCCGAGTTCGCTCGACAGCGTGACAGCGAGATGCGGCGCTTCCTCCAGCAGGATGTCGCGCGCTTCGGCTTCCTGGTCGGCGTTCAGCGGCGAGAACACGGCCGAGACGCCGACCGCCGGCACGCCGGATTCCGCGATCTGCCGCGCGGCCGCGCGCATCCCCGCGCGGTCGAAGGGAACCAGCGGGCGGCCATCGACCTCATAGCCGCCACGGATCTGATGCACCGGCCCCTGCGCCAGCGCGCGCAGGTCGGGGGGCCAGTCGACGAAGGGCGGCAGCGTCGCCGCGGCGGGCAGGCCGATGCGCAGCGCCGCGACGCGGTCCATGTCGCGCCGCTGCACCACGGCGTTGGTGAAATGCGTCGTACCGATCATCACGGCGCCGATCGCCTCGCGCGGGACCGCCGCTTCAGCCAGCAGCGCCCGCAGCGAGGCGAGGATGCCGGAGGTGACATCGCCCGTGGTCGGGCGCTTCACCGCATGCCGGACCTGGCCGGCCTCGATCAGCACCGCATCCGTGTTGGTGCCGCCGACATCGATGCCGATGCGCATCATGCCACGGCCTCCGCGAAGAGGCTGTGGAAGTCCAGCTCATAGCCGAAGGCACGCGGGCCGACATGGCGCAGGCCCTTCTCGCTGGTCAGGATCGCCGGCGCCGGCAGCGCGATGACCGTCACGCGCTGGCCGTATCGCACCGTCTCCGTCCCCAGCGCCTCGCCCGAGGCGGTGTCGAGCAGGCAGATCAGGTCGGGCACCGTCGCGCGCACCGCGTCATCCTGCCAGGCGACGACGAATTCGTTCTGGAAGGCGATGCGCATGCGCCTGCCGGCATCCTCGTCGAGGCCCTCCATCTCGATCGTGCCGCGCAGCCAGCCCTCGGTGGTTCGTCGCAGCACATCGGTGATCTTGCCGCGGAACAGCACCAGGCCGCGTTCGGCCTCCACCACCGCGGCGACCGGGTCGGCATGCGCGGCGCGCGCGGCGAGCACGGTGCGGCCGATGCGCAACGCCTGGGTGACGGTGTGCAGGCAGCTCGCCGTCTTCGCTTCGGCACCGGTCCGCGGCGCCTTGCAGGTGGCGGCGGTGGAGCCGAGCACGGCGCACATCCGCCGCGTCATGCGTTCCATCCAGCTCCAATCCTCGGCTTCGGCGAAGAAGATGCGGTTGCGGCGGATATCGACCATCGTCCACGGATAGGGGCGCAGGTCGCAGATCGCGAAAGTGGTCATGTCAGCCTGCGGGAAGGCACGCCCCATCGCATCGCAATCGACGATGGGCAGGTCGAGCAGCATGCCGGCGAGGATCGCCTGGAAGCCGTTGTTGCCGCCGATCTCCCACAGCATGATCGCGTCGAAGCGGCGGCCGACATGTTCTTCCATCATCGTCACGGTGCTGGCGAGCACCGGCCCGTCGATCAGCCGTTCCTGCTTGACCAGCGGCGCGCCCATCTGCCCGACCACCGCGACATGCGCGTCATCGGGGAGGGACAGCGGATCGACGATGCGGGCGCGCCGTCCATCCGCGAGATGCTGCCGTGCCTCGAGCAGCGCGAAATAGGGATCGCCGCCGCCGCCCGTGCCGAGGATCCAGGCCCCGATGGCCAGGGCGTCGAGATCCTCGGCGGTGAGGTCGTAGGGGGCGTTCGGCATCGGACCATCCAGGGAAGCTGCAGCCCGCCAGTCTATCGACCATCGCCACGCCGACCAGCCCGCGCGTCAGCCGGCGTCGAGAAAGGCGGGCCTCGCGTCCGGATTCCAGGCAATGCCGGCCTCGGCCAGCGTGCGGCTCAGCATGTTCTCATCGAGCCGGCTGTAGCGGACCAGCAGCCGCACATAGACGCCCACGAAATCCGGCCCGTGCCCGGCGCCGGCGCCATCCGCCGTGCTCGTCATGGCATGGGCGACCTCATGCAGCAGGACCCAGCTCGGCAGCGTCTCCGGTGCCTCGATGGCCAGGCGGCTGCCGGTGGCGAGCGTCGCGCGCGTCGCCTTGCGTGGCCGCATGCGCGGCGGCCAGGCCAGGCCTTCCTGCGCCCAGACATGATCGACGAGGGCCTGCATCTGCCCGAAGGGCACGACCGAGCGATCGAGCGGCGCGACAACCCGGTTCTCCCAGGCATAGACGCGCTCGTCGCGCGCGCTGGTCATCGCGACCGGCCAGGCAGGGACGGCTTGCCCGTCCCCCCGCGCACGGGCCGCTGCAGGTTCACGCGCCCCCCGGCCTCCATGCCCTGCCGATAGGCGGCGCCGTCGCGCACGGTACGGGTGGTGTAGCTGGTCCGCAGGCGGATGCCGAGCTCACGGAAGCCCTCGGTGATGAGGCGCTCCTTCACCAGCACCAGCGCCGTGCCGGTCGAGGCCGGTGCGCGGGCGGCCTCCTCCGCGGCGCGGCGATGCGCGGCGAGTTCCTCGATGCGCGCCGACACGCGCTCCGCGAAGCCATAGCGGAAGCTGCGCAGCCGGTTCTGCGGCGCAGCCCGGCTACGCAGATAGGCGGCGCTGGCGCGATAGACGGCTTCCTCGTGATCCACCGCGCTCGCCACCAGGTGCAGCAGGTACTCCGCCATCAACACATCCGGTTCCAGCCCGTAGAAGACGAAGTTCCGGCGCCCGACCATCCAGCCCCTGGTCTCGGTCAGCTCGATCACCGACAGGAAGATCGCCGAGAGCGCCTGCAGCCGTGGGCCGACGAAGATCACCTCGCGCTGGATGCAGACCTCCTGGCGCAGCTCCACCTCGGACATGGTCAGCCCGTAGACTTCCAGCAGCTCGCCCACCTTCTGCGCGGCGGCGAGCGCCTCGGCTTCCGAGCAGCCGCGATCCACCGTGCGCGCCGCGAGCGCGCGAATGCGCACCTTCACCTTGTCCAGTTCGGTCTGCTGGCTCACCCGTCTCTCCATGCCGCATCGCCCAAGCTGGCCTCCGCGCGCGATTGCGCAAGGGCGCGGCGGCAGGTGTCAGGGCAGCACGATCCGCATGGGCTGGGGTGCCGGCGCGACAAAGCTCGGCAGGAAGCCCGCGGCATCCCCATCCGCCTGGGCCGGGATATCCGCGCCCTGCAGGGCGATCTCCCCGGCGCGCAGGATCTCCACGCCCCGCATGCGCGGCAGCAGGCCGAGCGGCAGGGCCGCGCCATAGCGCATGGCCGCGAGCACGCCGGCGTCGCGGAACAGTGCCACATGGAAGCCCTCCGCGCGCGGATCGGCCCCGGGGGCAAGAAGGAACCGCCCGGCATAGAGCCGCCCCTTGGTGACGATGACGCTCGCCGCTTCCTCGACGCGATCCCCGATCGACACGCGGATGGGCCCGAAGGGATAGCGCGGCATCTCCCGCATCGTCTGCCAGACATAGGCGCCCTTGCCGATCGCCCGCTTCAGCCGGCCGGACAGGTTGTGCACCACAGCGGCGTCGAAGCCGGCGCCCAGCATCTGCACGAACAGCAGCTCCCGCCCATCCGGGTAGCGCGCCAGGCCGGGATGCAGCACCGCCGTCCGCCCCATGGCCAGCACCGCCGCGGCCTGCACGGGCGCGCGCGGAATGCCGAGCTCCAGCGCCAGCACATTCGCCGTGCCGAGCGGCAGCACGCCGAGCGCCGAGGCCGACCCGGCCAGCCCGGCCGCGACCTCGGCAATGGTGCCGTCGCCCCCCGCCGCGACCACGATGCGCACGCCGTCCTCGGCCGCGCGCCGCGCGAGCTCCGTGGCATGGCCCCGATGCGTCGTCTCGGCCACCTCCGGCCGCTGGCCGACGCCACGGATCAGGTCGAGCGCGGCGAGGAGGCGCCGGCGGCGGCGCGCCCCGGCAGCAGGATTGAAGACGATCAGCATGCGCGTCGGCATGGGGCAGGGCTTCTGGCAGCGCGGCGATGACGATACGGCGTCGATTCGATGAATGCAGCATGACATGGTGTGCGCAGGATGCATGCTTCATCCAAGATTCACGCTTGACGCCACACCGGCACGGTATCCGCCCGCGCAACTGCAGCCTGTCGCCGGAAGCCTGCACGACCCGAATCGGCGACGTCTCGGAGATCGTGACGGATGCATGACGCCAACCCGCGACGCCGCTACCGCAGCATCTTCCTGTCGGACGTGCACATGGGCACGCGCGGCTGTCGCAGCGACTTCCTCAAGGACTTCCTCAGCAAGGTGGAATGCGAGCGCCTTTATCTCGTCGGCGACATCGTCGATGGCTGGCGGCTGCGGAAATCCTGGTACTGGGACGCCGACCACGATGAGGTGATCCGCCTGATCCTCCGCATGGCGCGCCACGGCACCGAGGTCATCTACATCCCCGGCAACCATGACGAGATGTTCCGCGACTGGCTCGGCCTCGAGATCGCGGGGGTGAAGCTGGTGCGCGAAGCCGAACACACCGCCGCCGACGGTCGCCGCTTCCTCGTCATCCATGGCGACGAATTCGACGGCGTGATCCGCTATGCCAAGCTGCTCGCCCATCTCGGCGACTGGGCCTATGACTGGGCGCTGACGCTGAACCGCTGGTTCAACGCGGCACGGCGGCGGCTCGGCTACCCGTACTGGTCGCTGTCGCAATGGCTGAAGCGCCAGGTGAAGGAAGCGGTCAAGGCGATCGACCGCTTCGAAAGCGCGCTCGCCACCGAGGCCAAGCGCCGCGGTCTGGACGGCGTGATCTGCGGCCACATCCACCATGCCGAGATGCGCATGGTGCAGGGGGTGCTCTACATGAACGACGGCGATTGGGTGGAATCCTGCACCGCCCTCGTCGAACACGCCGATGGCCGGTTCGAGCTGGTGGACTGGGTTCAGGAGAACCGCCTCTCCTTCGCCCGCCCGCCGCGCCGCGCCGCCGTTCCGGCAGGCTGATCCATGGACGGTGCCAACGCGGCGCAGGCCGCGGACAGCCTCGGCGCGCATGCCGCGCCGCTGCGTATCCTGGTGATCTCCGATGCCTGGTTCCCGCAGGTGAACGGCGTGGTACGCACGCTCTCCATCGTGGTGGAGCATCTGCGCAACGCCGGCGACACGGTGCACGTGATCGGCCCGGACCAGTTCGCCAACATTCCCATGCCGGGCTACGCGGAAATCCGGCTGGCGATCGCACCGCGGCGGAGGCTCGCGCAGCTCGCCGATGCCTTCGCGCCGGATGCGGTGCATATCGCGACCGAAGGCCCGCTCGGCTGGGCGATGCGCGCGATCTGCCGCAAGCGCGGCTGGCCCTTCACCACCGCTTTCCACACGCGCTTCCCGGAATACCTGCATGCGCGCACGCGCATCCCGCTGGCCTGGTCCTGGGCGATGATGCGGCGCTTTCACGAAGCCGGCGCGGGCACCTTCGCGGCGACGGCGTCGCTGCGCGAGGAACTCGCCCGCCGCGGCTTCACCAAGATCCGCGCCTGGACGCGCGGGGTGGACCTGGCGCGCTTCCGCCCCGAACCACGCGAACCGTGGGACGGTCTGAAACGCCCGATCTTCCTCTATGCCGGCCGTGTCGCGGTGGAGAAGAACATCGAGGCCTTCCTGGCCCTCGACCTTCCCGGCACCAAGGTCGTCGTCGGCGAAGGCCCGGCGCGCGAGGGGCTGATGCGCCGCTTCCCCGGCGCGCATTTCACCGGCTATCGCGACAACGGCGTGCTGGCGCGGTCCTATGCCGGCGCGGATGTCTTCGTCTTCCCATCACGCACTGACACCTTCGGGCTGGTGCTGCTGGAAGCATTGGCCTCCGGCACGCCCGTCGCCGCCTTCCCGGTGACGGGCCCGCGGGACGTGATCACCGATCCGCGCATCGGCGCGTTGGACGAAGACCTGCGCGCTGCCTGCCTGAAGGCGCTGGACGCCAACCGCGCCGCCTGCCGCACGCATGCGGAAGGCTGGTCCTGGGAAGCCTGCGCAGCACAGTTCCGCGCGGCGCTGGTGCCGGTGCCGGGGCGCGCCCTGGCGGTGTGACGCGGAGGGAGGGCCTTGCCCCTCCTCGCCAGAGGCCTTGGGCCTTCCTGATGATCCCGATGCTTGCGCTGTCGCCGTTGGAGGGGCGCCGCCCCTCCAAGCCACCCCGCCAAAGGCCGAAGGGCCTTTGGAAACCTCGACTTGGCGCCATGCGCCTCGGACAGAATGGCGCCGAGACCCGCTCTTGCGCACGGAGGACGCCTGGCGGGAGCCGCGAGGCTGTTGCGCTGGGTACCAAGAGATTGCGTTCCAAGTGCTCCAAGCACTTGGCGGGGTG
>JAYSDS010000056.1:0-5221 GCA_041914265.1 Roseomonas sp. | reverse complement strand
CCGCCCCCCGGGCGGGCCCCGGCAGCCTTTTGCGCGGCCCCCCACAACAGGCCTCCCCAGCCGATCAATCATGTTGCCGGTGTGGCCGGCCGGGCCCCCCCCCCTCCGGTTCCTTTCCAGCGGAAGTATCGGGGTAATCAAGTCGGCCTTTGGCAGGTCTGGGTTCGGGCGAGGGCAGAACCCTTCCCCGATCCGCCATCGCCACGATCTTCGCCCCGACGGAGCGGCGGGTCGCCGGCTACAGCCGGACCAGGTGGTTGTCCCACCGCAGCCGCCCCAACCAAGCCGCCCCGAGATCCGCCGGCGCCGCGGAAGTCCCCACCAGCGCCACCCGCCCGAGCCCGGACGTCACGACGAACCCTTCCGGCGTCGCCGCGATCCCGCAGCCATCGGGCATGGCGAATTCGGCCATGACATGGCGGCTGCGGGCGTCGATCAGCACGCCCTTGCCGCCGCGCGGGCTGGTCACGGCAATGACCTCGCCGCCCTGTCCGGCGGTCGCGCTGCCGGTGTAATGGTCGAGACCCCGCCACAGCGCATCGGGTGCGTCCAACGACATGATCCCCTCGCTCGTCGTCGCCGCGATCAGGGCGGGCCGTTCGAAGCGCGGCCCCTCATGCTGCATGGCGACGAACAGCGCGCCGGTCGCGTCCAGGGCCAGGTGGCGCAGCGACAGCGCATTCTCCTCGCCGTCCAGTGCGCGCCGCGACAGCCGCGCCCCGCTCGCGGCATCGAGCAGCGTCACATCGCTGTCGAAGCTCTCGAGGTCGAGCCGCGCGCGCGGCAGGGACGGATCGGTGCGGATGCCGCCATTCGCGACCCACAGCGCGCGCCCATCGGGTGTCAGGCGGATGTCGTGGGGGTCGGCGCCGCCGGTCGGGAATTCGCCGATGCGCGCGAAGCCGCGCGTCGCCGCATAAACGCCGACGACGCCATCGCCAGCATCGTCGAGCTCAGTCGCATAGAGCAGGTCGCCATCGGCGGAGAAGCAGCCATGCCCGCAGAACCAGCGCCCCGTGGCGCGCGGCAGCGTGTCGCCCACTCGCCCGGTCGCGGGGTGCAGCAATTGCGCGAAGCTGCCGGGGCGGCGGGCGAACAGCACCGCAACGCCGCCATCGGGCGAAACCGCCGCGCCATGCCCGCGCGCCGGCAACGCCACGTCGAAGCGCGGCGAGCCATCGAGCCCGAAGGCCACGGCACGCCAGCGCCCTTCGGCGTCCGCCGCCGCCGAGAGATAGGCTGGCGTTGCAGCCACCGCCGGCACGGCGGCGGCGAAACCGATCAGGCCGAAGACGGCCCGGCGTCCGAAGCGTGCCATCAATCGCCATCCATCGAGTTGAAACCCACCGGAAGGTCGAGCGCCGCCGCCACGCGATCGGCAATGAGCCGCCGCAACGGGCCAAGCAGTCGCAGCAGTTCCTCGACCGGCGCACGATTCTGGGTCACCGCGACTTCCAGCGAGGGCGTGATGCGGGAAGCGGCAGCCTCCGCCTCGGCAAAGCCGTTCGTGACTTCGCGCGCCAGGGCGGCATGGGCGCCGGTCAGCATGGGGGCGAAACCGACCTCCCAATAGTTCCGCTGCGCGGCGAGGGAAGCCCGCACCAGGGCCAGGGATTCGCCGCTGCGCCAGGCCTCGGCCCGGCGGGGGAAGGACTCCCGCGCCGAGGGGCCGAGCGCGCGGGCGACCTCGCGCTCCGCGAGGAATTCCAGGCCGCCCACCAGGTTCTTGAACAGCACCAGCATGCCGTCCTGCGGGATGCGGTAACCGCCGGTCGGCGTGCCTTCCAGGATGGGGCCGTAGCTCTGCCACTCGGTCCGCATGGCGCTGCCCATGGTGGCGAGGTTGACCCCGATCGCCGCGAGCAGCACGCGGCGGAAGGGCTGGTCCGGCGCGGCGAGGCGCGGGGCTTCCTCCCCGAACAGCAGGCGTTCAGCGGCCGGCAGCCCCTGCGCGGCGACGCGGCCGCGCTGGAAGGCCTCGGGCGTGATCTGCTCGGGATTCGCGGCGCGCAGCAGTTCGCCCATCTCGCGGCCGATGCTGTTGCGCGTGTCGGGAAAGAAGAAGATGCGCAGCCCGCGATCGAAATCGTCGAGCGGCCCGAAGCGCAGATGCCGGATGCGCTGGAAGGCGAGCGCCGCCGCCACCCAGGCGGCGCGCGCGGGCTCGGGCGGGATGGGATTCGCCGTCGCGCTGGCGAAGCCCTGCGCGGCGGCGGCGAAGGCATCGAAGCCGGGGATGATGTGCTGCGCCGTGACGCGGCGGATCGCCTCCCGCAGCGTCGCGTCGGAAGGCTGCGCGCGGGCCACCGCCGGGGCGGCGAGCAGGAGGGCGCAAAGGGCTCGGCGTGTCGTCATCACAGGCTGTCCAGGAAAGCGAGCAGCGCGGCGCGGTCGGCGGGCGACAGGGCGACCACGCGGTCGCGCGCCGCCTGTGCCTCGCCACCATGCCACAGGATGGCTTCGAGCGCATTCCGCGCGCGCCCGTCATGCAGCATCTGCGTATGACCGCTGACGATGCGCGTGAAGCCCAGGCCCCAGAGCGGCGGCGTGCGCCATTCGCGGCCATTCGCCGCCCCTTCGGCGCGGTCGTCGGCGAGACCATCACCCATGTCGTGCAGCAGCAGGTCGGTATAGGGCCAGATGCGCTGGCCCGAATGTTCCGGCCGGTCAGGCAGGTGGCCGGTGGTGAAGGAGGGGCGGTGGCAGGAAGAACAGCCGATCTCGCGGAAGATGGCGCGGCCGCGCAGTACCTCCGGCGTCGGGGTCGCGCGCGCCGGCACGCCGAGGTTGCGCGCGTAGAAGGCCGTCAGGTCGAACAGGCGCGGTTCGACTTCCGGATCGCCGCCATCGGGGGCCTCGCGGCACACCGCCTGGCCTTCGGTGCACTCGCCCCAGCCTTCCGGATGCAGCGTGGTGGACAGGCCCATATCGGCGCGGAAGGCGTCAGCGATCTGGTCTTCCATGGTCGGCGCCAGCGCCTTCCAGCCGAAGCGGCCGAGCATGGTGCGCCCGCCATGGAAGTTGCTCGGCACGAAGGCGGGGCGACCACGGATGCCATCGCCATTGCGGTCATCGGGATCGGCGCCGGCGACGATCTCCGCCTCGGGGATCGCTTCCAGCAGGCCGAGCCCGATCATCGGCGGCGCGATGCGCGCGGACAGGCGCAGCCCCGGCATGGGGTCGCCATAGCCCCAGGAATCGATGCGCCAATGCGGGCGGCGCAGATGCGCGACCTCCCCGCCGGCGAGCTGCACTTCCTCCTCCGTCCAGTCGGGGTGCACGCGGCCTTCCGCCGGATGGCCCTGGATGCCGAAGGTCTGCAACTGACCGCCATAGACCGGGTCCGGCGACCCATCCGCGGCGCCGATGCGCACCAGCAGGGATGACGCGGCCTCGCCCGCTTCCGGCGGCCGGCCGCGCCCGTCGCGCAGATGGCAGGACTGGCAACCCCGCGCATTGTACAGCGGCCCGAGGCCGTCCGAACTCGTCGTCGAGGAGGGCGAGGACACCCACAGCTTGCGGAACACGCCGTCGCCCACGCGGAAGTCGAGATGGCGGTCGAAGGGCAGGGTCGCCGAGGGTTGAGAGAAAGCCCGCGCATCACGCGACACATGCACCGTCGCCGCGCCGGCCGGCGTCAGTTCGGACGGGTCGGGCCCGTCCTGCGCCGCCAGGGCGCCGGCGCAAAGCGCGACGCCCGACAGCAGCATCACCCGTCGCATGGCGTCAGCGCCGCTGCACCGCCGCGGGGTTGTCGAGGCTCTCCGAGCCCTCGAAGGTCGCGCGCAGGCGCAGCGCGGCCATGATGCGCTCGATCGTGCGCGTCTGTTCCAGCAGCTTGTCGATCGCCGCCTGGACCAGCGCGTTGCCCTCGGCATTGCCCTCGCCGATCATCTGGTCATAGGCCTCGACCGTCTCGGCGCGCGTCTTGATGGCCTGGAAGGCCGCGACGGTGGCGTCGAGCCGCTGGCGCATCTCGCGGTCCAGCGCGGGCACGGCATGGCGCACGAAGTCGGACAGCGACGGACCGCGCACGATGCTGCCATCGCTGCGGCGATATTCGCCGACATAGACGTTGCGGATGCCGACCACGTCGTAGAAGTGGCTGTTGTGCGTGTTGTCGGAGAAGCAGTCATGCTCCTCCTCCGGATCGTGCAGCATCAGGCCGAGCTTCATGCGCTCCCCGGCAAGCTCGCCATAGGAGAGGCTGCCCATGCCGGTGAAGATCGCGGTCAGCCCGGCATCCGGGCCGCGCGCGAGGAGCGCGCGCCGCGCCGCGCCGTTCGGCGCCCAGTTGGCGACCATGGTCTCGAGCTCATTCACGAGCATGGCGGTGACGGTGGTCAGGTAGGCCGCGCGGCGATCCTGGTTGCCGCCCGTCCCGCCCTCACCCCGCACATAGTCGGTGTAGGGCCGGTTGCCCGCGCCCGGCCCGGTGCCGCTGAGGTCCTGGCCCCAAAGCAGGAATTCGATCGCGTGGTAGCCGATGGTGACATTCGCCTCGACGCCGCCGACCTCATGCAGGCGCGTCAGCACCTCGGGCGTGATGGTGGTGACGTCGATGGTCTCGCCCGCATGGGTGATCTCGCGCGAGGCGATGATATTCGCGGTGAAGAGTGGGTTCTCGTCGCTGGTGTCGCCGTAACGCTCGGTATCGACATAGTCGATCAGCCCTTCGTCGAGCGGCCAGCCATTCACATGGCCTTCCCATTCATCGACGATCGGGTTCCCGAAGCGGAAGACCTCGGTCTGCATATAGGCGGGGCGGGAGGCGATCCAGGCGCGCCGGGCGGCGGCCATGGTCTCTTCGGACGGCGCCTCGACCAGCCGCGCCACGGCCTGCTGCAACGCCTTCGCGCCGGCGAGAGCATCGGCATAGGCGGCGGCCGCGATGTCGGCATAGGTGGTGAGGATGGCGCGCTTCGCCGGCTGGGCCTGAGCAAAGGCCGGGGTCGCCACGCTGACCAGGGCGGTCGCCAGCAGGACACGACGGGTGGTCAAGACGAGAACTCCTGAATGCCGGGCGATGGGCCCGGCACATTAGCGCTAATGACACGCAGTCGCAAATTTTGTGCCTTACTGATCCGCGTCGCTCGCTGAAGATCCAACGAACGACGCGGGCAGAACGCCAAAGCGCTTTCTGATTACTGGCTTGCTTGCGCGGTCGGAGTTGGAGGGGCGCTGCCCCTTGTAAGTCTCGCGAGCGGTGCCTGTTGCCCGG
>JAYSDS010000055.1:0-35006 GCA_041914265.1 Roseomonas sp. | reverse complement strand
AGACAGTCGCTCCAAACCACCCCGCCAAGTGCTTGGAGCACTTGGAACGCAATCTTCTGGTGCCGGGCGCGACGGCCTTGCCGATCCGTCCAAACGCCTTTCGTGCGCAAGAGGGAGTTTGGGCATCATTCCGGCCGAGGCGCACGGCGCCAGGTATTGGTTTCCAAAGGCCCTGTGGCCTTTGGTGGGGTGGGGTTCGGGGAGGGGCAACGCCCATCCCCGATCCATCGCCGCCCCTCACGACCCCTGCCGCCCGCCGCTTTCCGCTGCCGCCACCGCTGCCTCATGCGGTGTCCGCGTCGCGTCCACGCGCACGATGGCCGACATGCCCGGCGCGAGCAGCCGCGTCGCCGGCTGACCGGCGTCGAGCCGGATGCGCACCGGCACGCGCTGCGCCACGCGGGTGAAATTGCCCGTCGCGTTGTCGGCGCGGATCACCGCGAATTCCGATCCGGTCGCGGGCGAGAAGCCCTCGATGCGCCCCCGCAGTGTGACGCCGTCCAGCGCGTCCACCGTCACCTCGGCGTGCTGACCGGCGCGCAGCCCGGCGACCTGCGTCTCCTTGAAATTAGCGATGACCCAGAGCTGTTCCGGCACCAGGGCGGTGATCTGGCTGCCGGCCGAGACGTATTGCCCGACCCGTGCGCCGACCTCCGACAGCCGCCCCGCGCGGGGGGCGAGGATGCGCGTGTTGTCGAGGTCGATGCGCGCGAGCTGCACGGCCGCTTCCGCCGCCTGCACCGCGGCGTCGAGGCCGGCGCGCTGGCCCTTGGCCTCGGCGAGGGCGCGTTCGGCGACGAGATGCGCGGCGGTCGCCTGTTCCACGCCGATCTCCGCCTGGCGCAACGCGGCGCGCAGGTCGTCGCCGCGCGAGCGCGACTGGATGTTGGCTTGGAGCAGCGGCGCGATGCGGTCGAAGTCGAGGTGGGCCTTGTCGCGCACGGCTTCCGCGTTCTGGCGCTGCGCCTCGGCCACGGCGAGGTTCGCCTCGCGCGAGCCCTGCTGCAATTCGTTCGTGCCGAGCGCCGCGCGCGCGGCGGCGAGGTTCGCCATGGTCTGGTCGAGCCGCGCGCGGTAGGCGCGATCGTCGATGCGCGCGATCACGTCGCCCTCATGCACCTCGGCGAAATCCTGCACGGCGACCTCGGCGATGATGCCGGGCACCTGGGGCGAGATGACGGTGACGGCGCCGCGCACATAGGCGTTGTCGGTGGTCTGCGCGCTGGTGGCGAAGGGCGGCAGCCCCCAGGCGAAGAGGATGAGCAGCGCGCCCGCGATGCCGCAGGCGAGGACGGGCAGGGTGATGGTGAGGTGGCGTTTCATCGGGCTCACGCGGGAAGGGCGGCCATGCGGTCACGCAGCGCGCGGATGCCGGCATGCAGGCCGAGGATCAGGAGCATCGCGCTGGCGAGGATGGCCACGGTGAGGAAAAGGTCGCCATAGGCGCGGGCATAGGCTTCCCGCGTCGCAAGCTGGCCGAGCTGTTTGAGCCCCTGCAACTGGCGCAGGGAGGGGTCCGGGATCACGGCCCGGAAGGCGGCGCCGTATTGCTGCACGCGCTGGGCGAGCAGCGGGTTGGCGAGCACCAGCGGTTCGACGATGTGGGTCGAATGCGCCTTTTCCCGCAGCACCAGCAGCGTACCGAGGAAGGCGCTGCCGATCTGCCCGCCGAGCACGTTGGCGCCGAGGAAGACGGCGAGGAAGCTCATCAGGTGCTGCGGGCCGGTGCGGAACACCCAGGCGAGGCCCCAGGCCATGGCCGAGGGCACGAAGAGCGCCGAGCCGAAGGCGATCATCATCTGCGGCAGATAGAAATCGGGCGGGCGCGACTGGCTCGTCGCGAAGGATTCCTATCCAGGCGCCAAGCGCGATCAGCGTGAAGGAAACCGCGTGGATCGCTGGCGCGCGGGGCGGCGCGCTGACGACGCAGCTCACCGCCGTGCCGGCGAGGATGGCGAGGAGGATGCGGATCTCGAGCCCGGCGAGATCCGCGTTCTGCAGGCCGAGCGTCTGGAAGAAACTGACGGTGATGGCGGTGGGCTCCGCCATCACCGCGCGGGCGCAGAGCATGACCCCGGCGAAGAGGATGATCTGCGGCTGGAGCATCCAGCGAATGTCCACCATGGCGCGGCGGCGGTTGAGTTCCAGCGCCACGACGCCGCCCAGCAGCAGCACCGCGGCGGCGAGGCACAGGCCGATCCACGACGCCTCGAACCACCAGTAGAGGCGCCCGAGGCTGAGCACGAGGCTGAGCAGCCCGACGCCGAGCATCAGCATGGGGAAGCTCACCGCGTCGATCGGATCGAACACCTTGGCGCGCGGGTTGGGCGTGAGCGGCAGGTGCAGCACGATGGCGAGGCTCACCAGGGCGAGGCCGGCCTCCATCGCCACCAGCCCCTGCCAACCCGCCTGGTCGAGCAGGGGCGGGGCGATCAGTCGGGCGAGCGGGGTGGCGAGCTGCGAGCCCAGCACGCCGAGGCTGAGCCCGACCGACAGCTTCAGCCGCTGCGGCATCACCTGCACCATGTAGAGGAAGGCGAGGGTGGAGAGCGGTGCGGCCGCGAAGCCCGCCGCGGCGCGCAGCGCCACCATCAGCCGGTAGTCGTGGATGACGAGGTGCAGCAGGGCGAGGCCGGCGAAGAGGCCGAGGCCGGCCTCGGCGAAGACCTTCAGCCCATACTGGTTGCGCACCTTGTAGAGCAGCAGCGTCGCGGTGATGGAGGTCGCGGTATAGGCGGCGGGCAGCCAGGCGGCCTCATTGGCGGTGACGAGGAAATGGCCCTGCACCGCGACCGCATTGGCGGCCACGAACTGGTTGCCGAGGCCCTGCGTGACGCCGAGCGTCAGCGCCGCGACGACATGCAGGCCGATGCGGTGCGGCGGGATACGATCCGTGCCGCTCATTCGAGCTTGTCCGCGATGCGGCCCAATACCCGGGTGACGAGGGCAAGGTCGGCGGGTGCGATGTCGGCGAGGATGCGCTGGCGCTCGTCGCCGAACATCGCCTCGAGCTCGGCGACGACGGGGGCGGCCGTATCGGTGAGACGGATGAGATTGGCGCGGCGATTGCCCTCGATGGGTTCGCGGCGGATCAGGCCCTGGGTCTCCAGCGCGTCGAGGATGCGCACCATGGTCGGGTGCTCGGTCATCTGCTCCTCGGTCAGCTCGCGCTGGGTCATGCCCTCGGGGCGTGTGGCGAGGAGGCGGAGCGTCTGGGCGCGGACATAGGTCTGGGCAGGCGTGGCCTTCAGCCGGGCGTCGAACAGCCGACGCCAACGCAGCGTGACGCGGCGCAGGGCGTGGACGAAGGCGGCGGCCTCATCGGTGCTCATGATGGTTGGATAATTATGTATCTTAATACCTGTATCAAGGTACTAATTTGGGCAAAATGAAAGGGAGGCCGCGGCCTCCCTTTCGGATCGCCCTCAGGCCTCGGCCTTGTGGGGGATTTCCTTCTCGGCGAGCAGGGTGCCGAGCTCGCCGGACTGGAACATCTCCATGACGATGTCGCAGCCGCCGACGAACTCACCCTTCACATAAAGCTGGGGGATGGTCGGCCAGTTGGTGAAGGCCTTGATGCCCTCACGGATCTCCATGTCCTCCAGCACGTTCACGCCGGCGAAGGGCACGCCCATGTGGGAGAGGATCTGCACCACGCGGGCGGAGAAGCCGCACTGCGGGAACGCCGGCGTGCCCTTCATGAAGAGCACCACGGGCGTCTCGTCGATGGTGGCCTGGATACGGTCGAAGGTCGGGTTCGACATCGGGTCTGGGTCCTATTCCGGGGCGGAGGTCTGGAGGGCGAGCGCATGCAGCACGCCGCCCATGCGGCCCTGCAGCGCAGCGTAGACGATCTGGTGCTGCTTCACGCGGGAAATGCCGCGGAAGGATTCCGAGACGACCTTGGCGGCGTAGTGGTCACCGTCGCCGGCCAGGTCCTCGATGGTGACTTCGGCATCGGGGAGGGCCGATTTGATCAGCGCCTCGATCTCCGCCGGTTGCATCGCCATCAGGCACGTCCTTCCATCAGGGCGGGGAGGGTCGCCTCGTTCGCCTCCCGCAGGGTCGACACCGATATGGACCGGCCGCCGCCCAAATCCAGGGCAGGCCCACCGGAACGGCCCAAACGGTAAGCGGGGACGCCCGCCGCCTTGGCCTCCGCCAGGATGGCAGCGGCGTCGGAGACTGCAAGGACGTAGCGCCCCTGATCCTCGCCGAACCAGAAGGCGTGCGGGGGCAGGGCGTCCCAGGCGGGGGCGAGGGCCGCACCGGTGTTGGTCGCCATGGCCATCTCGGCCAGGGCGACGAGCAGGCCGCCATCGGCGCAGTCGTGGCAGGCGAGGATGTCGCCGGACAGGATGTGCGCGCGGACGAAGTCGCCGTTGCGGCGCTCGGCCGTGAGGTCCACGGGGGGCGGGGCGCCTTCCTCGCGGCCGGCGATCTCCCGCAGCCAGAGGGATTGGCCGAGATGGCCCGCCGTGTCGCCGATCAGGATCAGGTCGGCGTTGGCGGGCATGCCGAGGCCGATCGCGTCCGCCGCATCGTCGATCACACCCACGCCGCCGATGGCGGGGGTGGGGAGGATCGCCCGGCCCTCGGTCTCGTTGTAGAGGGAGACGTTGCCGCTCACGACCGGGAAGTCGAGGGCCTTGCAGGCGGCGGCCATGCCGCGCACCGCAGAGGCGAACTGGCCCATGATCCGCGGCTTCTCGGGGTTGCCGAAGTTCATGTTGTCGGTGATGGCGAGGGGCAGGGCGCCGGTGGCGGTGATGTTGCGCCAGGCCTCGGCGACGGCCTGCTTGCCGCCTTCCTCGGGGTCCGCGACCACGTAGCGGGGGGTGCAGTCGGTGGTCATGGCCAGGGCGCGGGCGTGGTCCTCGATCTTCACGATGGCCGCGTCGGCGCCGCCGGGGCGGTGGACGGTCTGGCCGTTCACCAGGCTGTCGTACTGGTCCCAGATCCAGCGGCGGGAGCAGAGGTCGGGCGTGGCCACCAGGGTCAGCAGGGCCTGTTCGATGCTGGTCGGGTTCGCGATCGTGGCCGGGTCCAGCAGCGGCTGCTTCGGCGTGTCCTCGGTGGGGCGGCGGTAGAGGGGGGCTTCCGATTCCAGGGGGGCGAGGGGGATATCGGCTTCCACCTGGCCCTTGTGGCGGATGACGATGCGGCCGGTGTCGGTGAGGTGGCCGATCACCGCGAAGTCCAGTTCCCACTTGGTGAAGATGGCCTCGGCCAGGGCTTCCCGCCCGGGCTTGAGGACCATGAGCATGCGCTCCTGGCTCTCGGAGAGCATCATCTCGTAGGCGGTCATGCCTTCTTCGCGCTGGGGGACGTTGTCGAGGGTGAGGTCGACACCCATGCCGCCCTTGCCGGCCATCTCGACACCCGAGCTGGTCAGGCCGGCCGCACCCATGTCCTGGATGGCGACGATGGCGTCGGTGGCCATGAGCTCCAGGCAGGCCTCGATGAGGAGCTTTTCCGCGAAGGGGTCGCCGATCTGGACGGTGGGGCGCTTTTCTTCCGAGTCCGCGGAGAATTCGGCGGAGGACATGGTGGCGCCGTGGATGCCGTCGCGGCCGGTCTTGGAACCCACATAGACCACGGGGTTGCCGATGCCCGTCGCAGCGGCGGTGAAGATGCGGTCGGCCTTGGCGATGCCGACCGTCATCGCGTTGACCAGCGGGTTGCCGTTGTAGGCGGGGTGGAAGTTGACCTCGCCACCCACGGTCGGGACGCCGACGCAGTTGCCATAGCCGCCGATGCCGCGGACCACGCCGTCGATCACCTGCTTCATCCGCGGCGCGTCCGGGGCGCCGAAGCGGAGCGCGTTGAGGTTGGCGATGGGGCGGGCGCCCATGGTGAAGACATCCCGCAGGATGCCGCCGACCCCGGTGGCGGCGCCGTTGTAGGGCTCGATCCAGGAGGGGTGGTTGTGGGATTCCATCTTGAAGACGGCGGCCAGGCCATCCCCGATGGCGATGACGCCGGCATTCTCGCCCGGGCCCTGGATGACCCAGGGGGCCTTGGTGGGGAGTTCCTTCAGCCAGACGCGGCTGGATTTGTAGGAGCAGTGTTCCGACCACATCACGGAGAACACGCCGAGCTCGGTGAGCGAGGGGGTGCGGCCGAGGATGGCGAGGCAGCGGTCGTATTCGTCCGGCTTCAGGCCGAATTCGGCGGCGAGCTGGGCGGCACGGGCGGGGTCGAGCGAGATGGGCGCGGCGGCGGGGGTCATGGGCGCGTTGTGGGTAGCGCGCGTGCCGCTGTCCAGTGGGGGTTTGCGCGGGGCTGGTCATGACCAGCCGAGGCGCTGTTTTCGAGAGATGTGTTTGATGCCGCCGGCCATGCGGTGGAGGTGTTTGAGGACCTTCAGGTAGGCGAGGTAGGCGGTGAATTGCTTGCGGGTCCTCGGCAAAGCGGGGAGGCGCATGGCCTTCAGCTTCTCGGACAAATCGGGGTTGGGGAGCTTGCTAGGTGGGCCGTTGAGGGCGGTGAGGAAGCCGAGGCGGCGGATGAGGACGATGAAGCGAAGGCCTCGGAGGCGGATGGCGCGGCGGCAGGCGCGGAATACGAGGGGTGCGATCTCGTTCAGGGGGTGGTTGGGAGAGTTGTCCTTGATGGCTTCGAGGAGGCGTTCCCAGAGGCCGGCGTGAGTCAGGCGACGGAAGTAGCGGGAGACGGTGTCGGGCTTGCCGTGCTCCGGCGGGAGAGCGCGCCAGGGGTCGGTGGTGCAGGCGAGGTGGAATATGGCGTTCATGCGGGCGCGGAGGTCGCCGATCTGACGGCCGGCGGGGGAGCGGGGGAGGATGAAGGGGAGGAGGGCGTGGAATTGGAGGGGGGTGAGTGGGTGGGGGCGCATTCGACGTAGAAAGCACGCGCCATCAGTTCTGTCAAGATATTCCTATTTCCTCATACGACCATCCGCTTCGCGCGAGTGCTTGAGGATATTTTCCCTCATCTTCGAAGTAATAAAAATAGAATAACTATAACAACAATTCCAATAATCCAGCCAATTCCGTCCGATTTCGTGCCGCTTGGTGCGATGGGGTGATAATCCTCCAGCGATACGCCCTTCTGGTCATGTCCAAAAACAACATGCAGTTCATGTTTTCCAATTTGAAAAACATGATTCATTCGAAAAATTTGACGATCACGGTCTCCTCGTAATTTTTCAAGCAACACGCTTGCTTGCTGTCTGACACCGACAATAACAAGTAGCTTTTCTTGCTCTCTCAGATGGTTCAAAATCTGTTGTTTAATTTGCACATCGCCTTGCGAGATCCAAGAAAATCGCCGCTCCATATCACTAGGTATCTTAAATGATGAAACAACTTCTGTAATGTGTTCCCTAACCCGGGCAACGATATCGTCCAGCGACGCATCGGCACCGACGCGAAGCGTCTTTTTCGAAGATGGGCCGAAGTGCTTCCACATACCTTCAGTTAGTTGGTATTTCTTCTGAAGAGGCATTCGGCTAGGCAGCAGCGCAAAAAGCCGTTCAGCATTCATTCCACTCATCGTTACGGCGCCACTGCGCCACTTTGGAATGGTTTGTGTTGCATAGGATCGAGCCTTCTCCCCATACTTAGCTCCATATTCATCAAGGATCTTATGGAGCTCGTGGCCTGAAAGTGAGAAGAAGTAATCTTTGACGTCGTTGTCGAGGCCGCCGATTTCGGCAGAGAATCGGCGCGCGGCCTCTATGTGCTCAAGAGCATAGTTACGCTCCCTGGAGCGTCTATATCCACCATATGGTCGACGCCGATGGCCCACCTCAAATCACGCGCTACGCACTGCGGCGCGCAAGCGTTGCCAAATGGATGGGCGAGCCCCGGCAGTGAAGTCAATTAGGAACTCGACCGAGCCAACTTGAATCGTTCGCTCGGCGCGCATTTGACTTCCATTCGCGGCAAGTTGCCTTCCCTGCTCGATAAAGGCGCGAAGCGCTGTGGTTGTTTGCTTAGTAAGCATTTCGAGCTGAACGCCATCTAGTGTGTCAGATGGTAATGCTTTTATCGCTTGATCTACAAGAGCTTCGGCATTTGAGGCCGCTGTAGCGCGTAGAACTCTCCGCATGGCTATCGGGCGAATGCAAGCGCAATGACAACAACCGCAACAATTCCAGCGACGATATATATCGGAGTCCAATCACGCTCGCCCGACTGAGATCGCGTTAGGCGCCCCGATTTTGCTGCATCAGTATTGCCCATGCTAATCTCGGTGCGCCCAATGGCGGTAGTTTGTGTGTGCGTTATTGTGACGGATGTGCCTTCTTCCTGGGCTCGCCTCGCCGTTTCGGAAAACGTTTGCAATGTGTTGCGGAGCGTGCTTACGTCAACATTCAATTCGTTCGCTTTGCGTCCTACATCGAGCATACCCCGAGTGTAGTCGAGCAGGAGTGCCTTACGTTCCGCTTCAGACAGATATGAGAGGTCAAGCATCGCAGTTGGCGATACGGAAATGGTGATCGGCACCCCGGCATTTTGGGGAGCTACTTCGCGTCTGTCTGACATGGATCACCAATCTCCAGCTTATAGCGAAGAGAAAAGCAGACATTCCTGCAATGCAAGCGCAAAAGGCAACCGTCGATCTTAGAAATCTATCGCCTCCCCTGGCGATAGTCCTCTGGCAGCATAAATGGCCCAGTCCAGATGCCCCGCCGTGCGCGCCGCGCCGTTTCCTCGACCTCAACATACTCTCGCGAGAACCGTCGGTAGGCGACTGCCCAACCCTCTCCGACTAGCCAGCGGCCTAAGTCAAGTTCCCTTAGCCAGCATACAGCGATCAGACGTTGATTGCGATCGCGGTCCCGGATGTCGCAGCGAAGTTCATGACCAGCGACAAGCCGAGTAAGGGCAGCAGCCGCTTCAAGCCCGCAAGGCCAACGTTCCCCGAGTCGCTCGCACGTTTGACTTCGCTCCGGAGCGTCGACTCCGAACAGTCTCACCCGTTGCCCACGTATCTCCACGGTATCTGCATCGACAACCTGCGCATTCCCACGCAGTTCCCGATGTAGAGAGGAAGAGGGGGGAGAAACCGGCGACGAAAATCCGTACTGTGATTCAATGCGCTGGACTCTAGATGGATTACTTTTCTCCCTATCCAAAAAGAAATATAGCGATATTGCAACAATGGCCGGCACTGTGATCGAAAGATATTTAATCATCTAATCATCGTACGGCAGCAATAGAGTCGAAGGTGCAGGAAACTGAGTTTCCTGCCGGGGTGCAGGGGCAGAGCCCCTGCGAAGCCGCCCGGCGAGAAAGCGCCCCTGCCGAGCGCCGTCCGATACCACCCTACTCCGCGTAGTCCGGCTGGGTCCGGTCCAGCATCCGCTTCATCGCCGCGAAGTAGTAGTCGGACCCGCTCATCGCCATGGTCGGGTCTTTCCAGGTGGCGGCTTCGGCGCGCATCTTTGCCAGCACTTCGGGGGCGACGAAGCGGCGGCGCTGGCCGGTCCACATGCCGAAGAGCTGCGTGCGGCAGGAGCGTTCGAGGAAGTACAGGCGGCGGTAGGCCTGCGCCACGGTGTCGCCGATCACGACGACGCCGTGGTTGGCCATCATCAGCACGACCTTGTCGCCCATGAGGGCGGCCATGCGTTCGCCTTCGGCGTGTTCGTGGGCGAAGCCGTTGTAGTCGTAGTCGTAGGCGATGCGGCCTTCGAACTGCAGGGCGCCCTGACCGGTCATCTCCAGCGTCATGTCCTCGAGCTGCGACAGCGCCGTGGCGTAGGGCATGTGGGTGTGGAGCACGCAGGCGGCGCCTGTGGCTTCATGGATGGGCGCGTGGATGCAGATGGCGCTGCGGTCGGCGGGGCCGGTGCCTTCGACGACGGTGCCGTCGAAGGCGACCTCGATGAGGTTGCTGGCGGTGACCTCGTTCCAGTGCAGGCCGAATTCGTTGAGGTAGAAGCGGCCCGGGCGGCCGGGGACGAGCAGGGTGAAGTGGTTGTCGATGGCCTCGTGGTAGTCGTCGAGGACGGCGAGGCGGTGGGCGGCCGCCAGGTCGATGCGGGCCTGGCGGCGCTGGGCTTCCAGCAGGTCAGGCGCGGTGGGCGTCAGGCTGTCCATGGGGTGTCCTTTCCGTCGTCCGACGATGGCCGCTGCCTGACCGGTGTCGGGTCGTCGGCGGCGCTGTCATGGTTCCGGCGGCATGGTGGCATCGAATGACGCCGTGTGAAATCACGCGCCCGGACTGCCCGTACCGGGATCGGCTGCCGATCGCGTCGCCGGATGGTCGCGCCCTATCCACCCGCGCGACAGACAGACCGATCGAAGGTGCAGGAAACTTGAGTTTCCTGCCGGGGTGCAGGGGCGGCGCCCCTGCGTAACGCGCCCTACGCCGCCTTCACCACCCGCCCCCGCGCATCATTCAGCGTCAGCACCGCGAGCGCCGCGCTCACGCTGATCACCCCCACGGTGATGAAGGCCGGGCCGTAGCTGCCGGCGACGTCTCGCCACACCCCGCCCATCGCGGCCGACACGGCGCTACCGAGCTGATGTGCCGCGAAGGCCCAGCCGAAGACGATGGCGGCTTTCTCCGGGCCGAAGTGCAGCGCCGCAAGTTTCACCGTGGGTGGGACGGTCGCGACGTAGTCCAGGCCGAAGAACACCGCGAACAGCGTCAGGGAAAACACGTCGAAGCTGCTGAAGGGCAGCCAGATCAGGGAGAGGCCGCGCAGGCCGTAGTACCAGGCGAGCAGGGCGCGGTTGTCGAAGCGGTCCGACAGCCAGCCGGAGGCGACCGTGCCCATGAAGTTGAAGATCCCCATCATGGCGAGGAAGGAGGCGGCGGTGACGGCGGATACGCCCATGTCGCCGCAGAAGGGGATGAAGTGCTGGTTGACGATGCCGGTGGAGGACAGGCCGCAGATGAAGAAGGTGCCGGCGAGGATCCAGAAGACCCGGTTGCCCAGGGATTCGCCGAGGACGGAGAGGCTGAGGGTGACGACGTTGGCGGCGGCCGGCGCGGCGGGGGGCGCGATCGTCCTGGCGCCGTAGGGGGGCAGGTTGACCTGGGCGGGCCAGTCGCGGGCGAGCAGCAGGTAGAGCGCGGCGCAGATGGCCAGGCCGATGATGGCGGGCAGGATGGCCATGCGCCATCCGTAGCTGTCGGCGAGCGCCGCGGCGGCGGGGAGGAAGGTGAGCTGCCCGGCGGCGAAGGCGGCGGTGAGCATGCCCATCACCAGGCCGCGGCGCTCGGCGAACCAGCGGTTGGCGACGGTGGCGGACAGGACGAGGGCGACCATGCCGGCGGCGCCACCGAGGGCGGCGAGGCAGGTCCAGACCTGCCAGGGCGTCGTCACCTGCGTCAGGCCGATCACGGCGGCGACGGCGAGGACGGTGGCGGTGGAGACGACGCGGCGCAGGCCGTAGCGGATCATCAGCGCGCCGGCGAAGGGGGCCATGAGGGCGAAGAGGCAGAACATGACGCCCATGGCGCCGGAGACGGCGCCGCGGCCCCAGCCGAATTCCTCGGTCATCGGGACGAGGAGGACGCCGGGCAGGCTGACGGCGGCCGAGGTGCAGACGGAGACCAGGAAGGTGAGCCCGACCATCACCCAGCCGTAGTGGATGCCGAGGCGGCTGAGGCGAGCGGCAAGTTGCGTGGCGAGCATGGCGTTGGGCGTTCCCGGTGTTTGTCCGGAGGGAACGTCGAACGCCCCCTGCTTCGCAAGGGCCATAATATGGACCGCTGCCTGTCGCCGGCATCCGGCGCCCCCCACGCAGGATGGGCACCGCCATCCCACCTGCGCGACAGACAGACCGATCGAAGGTGCAGGAAACTGAGTTTCCTGCCGGGGTGCAGGGGCAGAGCCCCTGCGGCGTCTCCCCGGCAGGAAGCAATGGCCCTCAGCCGACCTTCGTCACCCCCGGCATGGTCCAGGACCCGTTGAGGATCGACGGGTCGCTTTCGTCCGGCCAGTACATGCGCAGCATCAGCACGAACTTCCCGGCCGGGGCGGGCAGCCAGTTGCTTTCGTGCTCGGCGCCGGGGGAGTCCTTCTGGATGATCAGGTCCACCGATCCGTCCGCGTTCTGCTTCAGCGCCTGCCGCGGGCTGATGGAATACCGGTTCAGCGGGTTGGCGACGAAGAAGTAGTTCTCGTCATACATGGTGACGGACCAGAAGCCGCGGGTGGGCGGCAGGTGGCCGGCCGGGAAGCGGATGGTGTAGCGGTTGGCGCCGGAATAGCTCCCGCCGGCCGCGTCGGCGGTCGAGGTCGGGTAGACCGCGTCCTGCGGGCGGTTGGCGCCGAGCCCGATGGCGGTGATCAGCGCGCGCTGAAGGTAGTTGGTGCCGTAGTTGCCGGTCTTGGTGGTGAAGGCCCAGCCGTTGACGTGCTGGATGTCGCCGCCGCTGAAGCGGAAGTGCAGCATGATGCGGTCGAAGGCCAGGCGCGGCACGCGGGAGGCGAAGTCGACGTTCAGCTTGGAGCGGTCGAAGCTCTGCCCGGGCACGAGGCCGAGGGCGGCCATCTTCGCGACCATCGGGGCGTCGGCCGGGGCGGGGGGGTTGGCCTTCATCAGCTCCGCCATCAGGGCGAAGTAGTCGGGCAGGGACAGGGCGTTGACCTGGTCGCGCACGGCCACGCGCATGTCGATCGCGGGGTCGACGCGGCCGGGGGGCGGGGTGAAGGCGCGGCCATAGGCACTGAGCGGGGTGAGCTTGCAGGCGTCCTGCAGGGCGTGGACGGCGGCGTAGTCCTCGGGCGTGCCGGTGCAATAGATGCGGCCGAGGAGCCAGACCATGTTGGTCGGCGACTTGTACTCGACGACGCCGGCGGGAAGGGTGCCCCGCCAGCCCGGGCCGGTGATGGCATAGGTCTGGGCGCCGGTGCCGGTGGTGCGGCTGCCGGGCACCTGGAAGACGTTGGTCCAGGCGTCGAGCATCGGGAACAGGAAGTAGCGGCCGGCGAAGTCGGGCAGGCTGAGGATCCAGGGCTCGGCGCCCACGTCGATCCAGGCGGTGGTGTAGAGCGTGTCGGCGTTGGGCGCGGTCACGTCGCGGAAGGCGGAGGTGGGGTAGTTCCGCGCCTTGATGAAGTTGCCCATGGGCGCCCGCATGGCTTCGGGCGTCGCGACGTTGGTCATGACGCGGCGGGTCATTTCCATCGTCACGAGGGAGTAGCCGTAGGTATAGGCCTCGATGGCGGTAGCGAAGTCTGCGGCGCCGTCGAGGAGATGGGCGACGGGGCCGTCGAACTGGGCCTGGGCGGCGGAAGCGGTGCCCAGCAGGGCGAGGCCTGCGGTCACGGCGCTGCGGCGGGAAAGGGTCACGCGGGAGTCTCCTGCAGGAGGGGCAGTCGGGTTCGCGGCGCGCGACGGCGCGCGCCGGTCCTCGCCCGGCGCGAGGGCCCGCACGATTATGGGAGGGCGTTGCGTCGTCCAGCGAAATGAATGGCCAGAATCGGCCAGGGGCGCATGGGTGTGGCGGCGGGTCAGCCGAACATCTCGATCGACCCGTCCAGCGCCATCAGCCCGCCTTCGACGCCCATGCCGGGCTGGCGCTGGGCCAGTTGCGCGCGGAATTCCTCGAACACGCGGCGGTGCAGGGCGGATTCGGCGGCCGGGGTGGCGATGGACTCGGCGCCATAGGCGATGCCGGCCGCGCCGCAGTCGCGATGGTTCACGACGATGACGCGGTCGATCCGATGCAGTTGGGTGGAGGCGGCGAGGTTGTCCCAGAAGGCGGGGCGCCAGGTGGCGAAGGCCGGGGCGACGACGCCGACGGCCGCGCCGGCGAAGGCGAAGTGGCTGAAGCTGTCGGTCAGGCCGCGCTGTTCCATCCAGATCCGGGTGGGGCGGATCAGGCGGGGGTCGATGCAGGTGAACAGCATCGAATCGTAGTCGCGACCGTCCGCGGCGCGGGCGGCGGTGGCGGTCGCGATGGTGCCGAGGGCGGCGGCGAGGAGGCCTCGGCGGGTCGGGGAGGGGGCGCAGTAGGGGCAGGTGGCGCGGTGCTGGGGCAGCATGGGGGTGTCTCCGCCGGGTGCGGCGCGGCGGCCGCGGGGGTCCGGGAGGGTGCGGCCAGGGTGGTGAAGGAAGGGTGAGGGCCCGTGGGGTGCAACCGCGGGTGGGGCCCTGCCGTTGCTTGACCGGATAGAGGAGGAGTTTCGGTCATGCGGTCCATCTCGCGCGTCGTGGCGGGGGTCGTGGTGGTGGTGGCGATCGGCGGGAGCGCGGCCTTCGGGCAGGCGCCGCCGCCGCTGTCCTTCGTGCAGCCGCTGTCGGCCTCGGCCGCCACGGCGGTGCAGGAACGGTTGCAGGCCGCGGGCGTGTACAGCGGCGCGGCGGATGGGGTGTGGGGGCCGGAGAGCCAACAGGCCCTCGACCGGTTCCAGCAGGCGCGGGGCCTGGCGGTGACCGGGGCGTTGAACCTGGCGACGGCCCAGGCGCTCGGGATCGGGGTGCCGCGGCTGCTACCGCCGGCGGAACCGGCCGCCGTGGCGCCGGTGGCAGCCCCGCTCAGCGCGCAGGCGGTACGCAACGTGCAGCAGCGGCTGCGGGCGCTGGGCTTTTATCGCGGCGGGACGGACGGGTTGTGGGGTGCCGGCACGCAGGAGGCGATCGAGCGCTTCCAGCGGGGCCGTGGCATCGAACCGACCGGCCAGATCAACCCCGTCACCGCCCAGGCCCTGGGCCTGAACCCCAACAACCTGGAAGCCCCGCCGCGATGATGGGCGGTCGCGCCGCGCCGGCGTGACAGCCAGACAGACGAAGGTGCAGGAAACTTCAGTTTCCTGCCGGGGTGCAGGGGCGGCTCCCCTGCATCATTCCGCCGGCGCCAGCGCGGCCCCGCGCGGCAGGCTGGCCGGCCGCCGCCACGGCAGCGCGAGCGCATAAAGCGCCGGCACCACGAACAGCGTCGCGACGGTGGCGAGCGTCAGCCCCCCGATCATCGCGATCGCCATCGGCCCCCAGAACACCGACAGCGTCAGCGGGATGAAGGCGAGCACCGCCGCCAGCGCCGTCAGCAGCACGGGCCTGGTGCGGCGGACGGTGCTTTCGACGATGGCGGTGCGCAGGTCGCAGCCGGCTTCGAGGTCCTGCCGCACCTGGTCCACCAGGATCTGGGTGTTGCGCATGACCATGCCGGCGAGCGCGATGACGCCGAGCATGGCGACGAAGCCGAAGGGCGCGCCGAAGGCGAGCAGGGCGAAGGCTGCCCCCGGGATGCCGAGCGGGGCAGTGGCGAAGACCAGCGCCGTGCGGCCGAAATGCCGGAGCTGCACCATCAGCAGCACGAGCATCGCCGCGATCATGATGGGGAAGATGGCGAAAAGGGCGGCATTGGCCTTGCCGGATTCCTCGGTGGCGCCGCCCTGTTCGATGCGCAGGCCGACCGGCAGGGCGGCGATGACGGGACCAAGGCGCCGCGCGACGGCAGCCTGCACGTCGGGACCCTGCAGGCCGGGACCGACATCGGCGCGGATGGTGATGTAGGCCTCGCGGTTGCGGCGGAACAGGATGGGTTCCTCGGCCGCGGGCACCAGGCGCGCAACCTGGGAGAGCGGGACCGCGCCGGATGGCGTGGATAGGGAGAGGTCCGCGAGGGTCTCGGTCGTCAGGCGCTCGGCGGCGGGCGCGCGGAGGATGATGTCGACGAGGCGGTTGCCCTCGCGAAGCTGGGTGGCGGTCGCCCCGCCCAGCATCAGTTGCAGGGACGACGCCACCTGGGCGGGGGAGAGGCCGAGCTCGGCGACGCGGGCACGGTCGAGTTCGAGGCGCAGGCTGGGCGCGCGCTCGCCCCAGGAGAGCGAGGCGTCGCGGGTGCCCGGCGTGGCGCGGACCGTTTCGAGCACCGCTTCGGCCGCATGGCGCAACGCCGCGGGATCGTCGCCATGGAGGCGGAACTGCACCGGGTAGCCGACGGGCGGGCCGAAATCGAGGCGGGAGACGCGCACGCGCGCTTCCGGCACCAGCCCGTCCGCGATCAGCGCGTTCAACCGATCACGCAGGCGTTCGCGGGCCGCGACGTCACGGGTCTGGATGACGAGCTTGGCGAAGGCCTCGTTGGGCAGGTCCGGATTGAGGGCGAGGAAGAAGCGCGGCGCACCCTGGCCGAGATAGGTGGTGACGAGGCGGGCGTCGGGATCGCCCTCGATGACCGCTTCGACGCGCTGCGCGGCGGCGAGGGTCGCGGCGTGGCCCGCACCCTGGCGCAGCGAGATGTCCACCAGCAGCTCAAGCCGCGCGGAGGTGGGGAAGAACTGCTTGCGCACCGCGCCCATGGCGGCGAAGCCGGTGACGAGGACGGCGAGCATCAGGCCGATGACGATGACGCGGTTGTTCACCGACCAGCCGACCGCCGCGCGCAGGGTGCGGTAGAAGCGGCCGTCATAGCTTTCGTGGTGATGGCCCGGCTTGGGGTCCGGCAGCAGCTTCACGCCGAGCCAGGGCGTGAACAGTACCGCGACGAGCCAGGAGGCGATCAGCGCGAAGCCGACCACCCAGAAGATGCCGCCCGCATATTCCCCGGCCGAGGATCGCGCGAAGCCGACCGGCAGGAAGCCCGCGACGGTGACGAGCGTCCCCGAGAGCATCGGCCCCGCCGTCGAGGTCCAGGCGAAGGTCGCGGCCCTGGCGCGGGTCCAGCCTTCCTCCAGCTTCACCACCATGGCCTCGATGGCGATGATCGCGTCGTCGACCAGCAGGCCGAGGGAGAGGATCAGCGCGCCAAGGGTGACGCGTTCCAGCTCCATCCCCGTCGCCAGCATCAGCAGGAAGACGATGGCGAGCGTGAGCGGCACGGCCAGCGCCACGATGATGCCCGCGCGGAAGCCGAGCGACAGGAAGGACACCACCATCACCACGCCGAGCGCGGCGACGAATTTCAGCAGGAACTCGGCGACGCTTTCCTGCACGACATGCGCCTGGTCGACGATCTGCGTGACCGCGACGCCCGTCGGGATGACGGCACGCTGCGCGGCCATCGCGGCGGACAGGTCGCGACCGAGGGTGAGCACGTTGACGCCGGGCTGCTTCGCGATGGCGAGCAGCACGGCGCTCTCGCTGCCCTGGCGGATGCCGGTGGAGGGCGGGTCGGCGAAACCGCGCGTCACCTCCGCGATGTCGCCCAGGCGGAGGGAGCGGCCATTCGCCGCGACGGGGATGTCGCGGATGGCGGCGAGGCCATCGAGCCCGCCATCGACGCGCAGATGCAGCCGCGTCGCCGCCCCTTCCACCACGCCGGCCGGCGTCACCGCATTGTGGCGCGACAGCGCATCGAGGATCGCCTGCGGCGGCACGCCGAGCGAGGCGAGGCGCGCATGCGCGACCTCGACATGGATGCGCTGCGGCTGCTCGCCGAAGATCTTCACCTTGTCCACGCCGGGCACGCGCAGCAGCCGGGCGCGCAGGCGTTCGGCCTGGCGGACGAGTTCGGCATTGTCGGCGCCCGTCAGGGCGTAGATGGCGGACCAGACGTCGGAATATTCGTCGTCGAAGAAGGGACCCTGCACGCCGGCGGGCAGGTTGTGGCGGATGTCGCCCACCTTCTTGCGCACCTGGTACCACAGGTTCTGGACCTGGTTCGGCGGCGTGGTATCGCGCAGCACCACGGTCATGATCGCCTGGCCGGGGCGGGTGAAGGTCTCGACGCGGTCGAGATATTGCAGGTCCTGCAGGCGGCTTTCGATCGGGTCGGCGACCTGGCTCTGCATCTCCTCGGCCGTGGCCCCCGGCCAGGCGGCGCTGACCACCATGACCTTGAGCGTGAAGCCCGGATCCTCCGCGCGGCCCAGCCGCAGATAGGCGAAGGCCCCCGCGGCGGCGAGCATGATGATGAGGAAGAAGGTCAGGGCCCCGTTGCGCACGCCCCAGTCGGAGAGGTTGAAGCCCATGGCCGCATCGCCTCAGCGCAGCGTGGCGAGGGCGCGGTTCTGCACCACGCGCACCGTGCTGCCGGGATCGAGCAATTGCGGCCCCAGCGCCACCACCTTGTCGCCTTCCGCCAGCGCGCCGCGCAGCGCGACCTGGGTCTCGCCGAGCCGTGCCACCTCGACCGGCACGGCGACGACGCGACTGCCCTCGATCTTCCAGACCATCGGCCCGTCGCCGCGATCATGCAGGGCGGAGGCCGGCAGCATCGCGACCGGCGCGGATTCCGCGCGCAGCCGGATCGTGCCCGTCATGCCGAGCGCGGCCCAGTCCGGTGCCTCCGGCAGGCTGAAGCGGGCGGCATAGGTGCGCAGCGTGGCATCGGCCTGGGGGGCGACCTCGCGCAGCGTGGCGGCGACGGGTTCATCCGGCCGGGCCCAGAGCACCGCCTGGGCACGGGCGCGGGCGAGGTCGGGCAGCGCGCCCTCGGGCACCTGCACCAGCAATTCGCGCTCCGTCGGATCGGCCATGCGCATCACGGGCTGGCCCTCGGCGACGACCTGCCCGGCTTCCGCCAGCAGGCCGGTGACGACGCCATCCGAAGGCGCGCGCAGCACGGTGTAGCCCAGCCGGTTGCGCGCCAGTTCCAGCGCGGCGCGGGCGGAGGCGCAGCGTTCCTCGGCACTGCGCGCGGCGGTCTGGCGCTGCTCGTCGAAGGCCGCGGCGACATGGCCGGCGGCGAGCAACGTGCGGGAGCGCTGCGCATCGGCCGAGGCACGGCGGTACTCGGCCTCCGCCGCGGCGAGGTCGGCCTCGGCGGCGCGGACGGACAGCATCAGGTCGGCCGGGTCGATGCGCGCGATCTCCTGCCCCGCCGTGACGCGCGAGCCGACATCGACGAGCCGCGCCTGGATGCGCCCGCCGGCGCGGAAGGCGATGTCCGCCTCCCGCCGCGCGCGGATCACGCCGGCGAAGGCGCGGGGCTGCTCGGCGGGGGTGAAGCGGATCTCGGCGGCCTGGACGGGCTTGGGGGGCTCGGCCTCGGCGGCCTGCGGGCCCTGGTCGCGGCAACCGGCGAGCAGGGCGAGAGCGGCGACGGTCGCGAAGGGGACTCGCATGGCGGATCTCCTGGGGAGAACCCAGGTTATCCGTTTCGAGTGATGAAAGTCAATAATCGTCAGTGATCAGGGATCAGGCCTCAATGCCCGGATCAGGAAGTCCAGCAGGTCGTCGAGGTCGCTGGCCATCCGCGTCTCATCCGTGATGCCCTTCGCCAGCCCCTCGGTGATCAGCACGGGATGCACCCAGCACATCAGCGACTGCTTGATCATCCGCGCCGCCATTGCCGGATCGATGGGGCCGAAGACGCCCCGCGCCGTGCCGTCGGCGACGACGCGGCCGATCGCGGCCTCGATGCGCGCGATGAAGGCGGCGATGACGCCCCAATGCTCGGCCATGGCCGCGGCGACCATGTCGTGCATGCGCTTCTGATGCGTGAAGAGGGCGAGGTGGCGCTGATGCAGCAGCCGCATCATCCGGCGCAGCCGGTCGGCCGGCTCGCCCGGGCCATCGGCGATGGCTTCCAGTTCCTCCGTCACGCCGCTGAGCAGGCGCGCGGCGATCGCCTCGTTGATCGCGCTTTTGGAGGCGAAGAAGCGGTAGACATTGGCCGGCGACATGCCAAGCTCACGCGCGATGTCCGCCACCGCCGTCTTCTGGTAGCCCATGGAGCGGAACATCGCCTCGGCGACGTCGAGGATGCGCAGGCGCGTCGCCGCCGCGCGGTCTTCCAGCGTCGCTGGTTGCGGGCGATTCATCGTTTGAGAAAATCCGTCAGTCGTCAGCCGAACCCTACCGGACGCTGGCCCGCCATGCCAGCGCCCCGGTTGCCCTTGCTGCGCCGCCGCACCATTTTCCGTGCTCATCACTCAATGCGAGGAGTCACACCGTGCCAGGCGTTCCCGATATCGGTCCCAAGGCAACGTGGCAGGCCCTGTCGGAGGAGACGGAAGCCGCGCTGGTGGATGTGCGCACCGATGCGGAATGGAACTTCGTCGGCCTCGCCGACCTCGGGGCCGTCGGCAAGCAGCCGGTGCTGATCCCCTGGCAGATCTACCCGAGCATGCAGGTGAACGGGCATTTCGCCGACCAGCTCCACAAGGCGGGGCTGACGCCGCTGCACAAGATCTACTTCCTCTGCCGCTCCGGCGCGCGCTCCCTCGCTGCCGCGCAGGCGGCCCAGGCGGCCGGGTTCCCCCATGTCTTCAACGTCGCGGACGGCTTCGAAGGCCCGACGGATGGCGAAGGGCATCGCGGCAAGGTCGCGGGCTGGAAGGCCGAGGGCCTCCCCTGGCGCCAGCGCTGAGGCGGGGGCATCTTCTCCCCCACCATCCATTGGGGAAGAAATGTCCGTGACGCCCTTGCCGCTGAAGTCCGACTTCCTGTTCCGCCTGGTGCTGACCGTGGGCAGCCCGCAAATGGCCGGCGATGCTGGGCGCGGCGAGTTGCGCATCGTGCCGGTGACGGGCGGGACCGCCGAAGGCCCGCGCTTCACCGGCGAAGTCCTGGCCGGCGCGGCCGCGGACTGGCTGCGCGTGGACCCGGACGGCACCGCCCACATGGATGTGCGCCTGACGCTCAAGGCGGCCTCGGGCGCCATCGCCTACATGCACTACACCGGCGTGCGCACCGGCACGCCCGAGGTGCTGGCCCGGCTGAACGGCGGCCAGGCGGTCGATCCGTCCGAATACTATTTCCGCACCGCCGTGCGCTTCGAGACGGGCGCGGCGGAACTCGCCTGGATGAACAAGGTGATCGCGGTGGGGATCGGACAGCGGCCGCCGAGCGGGCCGACCTACGATATCTACGCGATTTCGTGAGGCGGCGGTGGAGGACCGGGGAAGGGCTTTGCCCCTCCCCACCAAAGGCCGAAGGGCCTTTGGAAACCTCAACCTGTCGCCGGGCAGCGGGATGACGGGATAATCGGTTCCCGCGCCCCGCGCACAGCGCCAGGATGAATCCCGGGTGTGGTGCGCGACACACGCGCCGCCATGCAACGCCCGCATCGCGCCTGACACCGAGTATTGGTTTCCAAAGGCCTTTCGGCCTTTGGTGGGGTGAGGCTTGGAGAGGGGCAAAGCCCCTCTCCAACGACCTACTCCGGCACCACCCCCGCCGCCCGCAGGATCGCTGCGCTGCGCACCAGGTCGGCCCGCACGAATTCCGTCAGCGCCGCAGGCGTCGCGTATTGCGGCTGCCGTTCCACGGCGAGTTCCGCCAGGCGCGGGGTCAGCCGCTCCATCGCGGTGTTGAACGCGGCGTTCCAGGCGGCGATGGCGGCGGCGGGCGTGCGGGCCGGGGCGAAGGCGGCGAACCAGGCGGCGATGTCCCAGGCGGGCAGCCCGGCTTCGGTGGCCGAGGGCACGTTGGGCAGGGCGCTCGATCGCGTCGGCCCGGCCACGGCGATGGCGCGCACGGACCCGCCATTGATGTGCCCGACGGCGGATGGGATCGGGTCGATGCACAGATGCGCGTTGCCGGCGATCACCGCCTGCATGGCGGGGCCGCCGCCGCGGAACTGGACCATTTCCATCTCGATGCCGGGCAGGACGGATCGGAAGACTTCGCTGGCCAGGTGGTTGCCGGAGCCGATGCCGGCGGAGGCGAAGTTGATCTTGCCCGAATTCTGCCGCAGCCAGGCGATGAGGGAGGTCATGTCGGTGACCGGCAGGGCCTTGTTCACCACCAGCACCTGCGGCACGCGCCCGAGATGCGCGAGGGAGGCGAAGTCCCCCATCACGTCGAAGGGCATGCGGGAGACGAGGGCGGGGGCGATGACGTGCGCGTTGGAATGCAGCAGCACCGTGTAGCCGTCGGGCGGTGACTTCGCGACGGCCTCGGAGCCGATGAGCCCGGCCGCGCCGCCCGCACGGTTCTCGATGATCACGGATTGGCCGAGCTGGGCGCCGACGGTGTCCGACAGCACGCGCGCGACCACGTCCGTCGCCCCGCCCGGGGCGAAGGGGACGATGATGCGAACGGGCCGGTCGGGCCGCCACGCGGTGCCCTGGGCATGGGCGACGAAGGGCGCGGCGAGGCCCGCCAGCAGCAGCGGGCGCCTTGAGATGGTCATTGTTGTTGTTCCTCCCTGTCGTGGTCCCGGATGCGCGCGGCGGCGCATGCGGGTGGCGGATACTTGTTCCGGGCGCCGCCGCCTTATCGACGCCGCGCGCCGTACCCCGCGACCAAGGGTCGAACCCCTGGCCGCCGGGTATTACTCGGGCTGCACGCCGGCGGCGCGCAGGATGCTCGTGTATTGGTCGACCCCGCCGCGGACGAGGGCCATGACCTGCTCCGACGTCTCGTAGCCCGCGCGCGGGCGCACGCCGGCCATGTCGTTCAGCTTCTCGGCGTTCTGGCGGATCGCGCCCTGGAAGGCGGCGCCGAGGCCGGCGAGCACATCGGGCGGCGTGCCCTTCGGCGCGAGGACGGGGAAGAACTCCTCGAAGATCAGGCCGGGCAGGCCGGCTTCGGGGGCGCTCGGCACGTTGGGCAGGGCGGGGCTGCGTTCGGCCGAGGCGACGGCGAGGGCGCGGATCGACCCCCCGCGCACCTGGCCCAGCGCCGAGGCCATGGTGGGCGTGCCGAACTGCGATTCCCCCGCGATCAGCGCGGCGACCGAGGGTCCGCCGCCGCGGTAATGCACCAGCTCCGCCTGGGTGCCGGTGGTGCTGCGGAACAGTTCCGCCGCGACATGCACGCCGCTGCCGATGCCCGCGGTGGCGAGGTTGTAGCGGCCGGGATTGGCCTTGAGCAGCGCCACCAGCTCCTGCGCGGTCTGGACCGGCAGTTGCGGGTTCACCACCAGCACATGCGGCGAGAAGCCGGCGACGGCGACGCCGACGAAATCACCCACCGCGTCATAGGGCACGCGCGCGACGATGGCGGGCACGGTCGCATGCGCGCTGTTGATGAGCACGGTGTAGCCATCGGCGGGCGCGCGGGCGACGACCTCGGTACCGATGACGCTGCCGGCGCCGGCGCGGTTCTCGATGACCACGGCCTGGCCGAGCGTCTGGCCGGCGGTCTCGGCGATGATGCGGCCGACGATGTCGTTCGATCCGCCGGGGGCGAAGGGGACGATCAGGCGAATGGGCCGGTTGGGCCGCCAGCCAGCCTGCGCGGCGGCGAGGCGCGGGGCGGCGAGGCCAGTGGTCAGGGCAAGCGCGAGGGTCGCGCGGCGATGCAGCGTCATGAACGTCTCCCTGGTGAGTGGCATCGCCCATTCCCAGCGAACCGGGTCGCGCCACGCATCCGTCATCCGACCATAGAGCGTGATCGCCGGGGGTGGAATCACCGGAAGCGCGAATCACGCGGTCGCACAAAAGGTCAGGGCCGGTGGCCTGAACCTGGGCGAAGGCACCATGGCCCCCGGGGCGATCGCGGCGCGATTCCACGCCTGGCATGGACCCGATGGCCGGGCCGCGCTACCGGGGCAGGGGAAGAGGGGAACGCACCGCATGCCGACTGCCGCCGAGCGCCTGATCGAATTCCTGGCCGCGCAAGGCATCGACCGCGCCTTCTGCGTGCCGGGCGAGTCCTACATCGCGCTGCTCGACGCGCTGCATGCCCATCCGGCGATCGACCTCGTCACTTGCCGGGCCGAGGGCGGGGCGGGCTTCATGGCGGTGGCGGATGCGAAGATGACCGGGCGGCCCGGCGTGGTGCTGGTCAGCCGCGGACCCGGCGCCTGCAATGCCTCGATCGCCGTGCACACGGCCGAGCAGGATGCGGTGCCGCTGATCCTGCTGGTCGGCCAGGTGGAGAAGCGCGACCTGCGCCGCAACGCCTTCCAGGAGATCGACTACGCCCGGATGTTCGGCGGCATCGCGAAATGGGTGGGGGAGGCGACCGACCCCGACCAGGTGCCGGAGCTGATCGCGCGCGCCCATGCCATGGCGATGCAGGGCGTGCCGGGCCCGGTGGTGCTCTCGCTGCCCGAGGACGTGCTGGCGGAACCCTGCGCCGCGCCGCCGCGGCCCGCGACCATCGTGTCGCCCGCGTTGCCGGCGCCGGAGGACATGGCACGGCTCGCGGCGATGCTGCGCGCGGCGGAACGGCCGATCCTGCTGGCCGGGCACGGCTTCGACCGCCCCGGCGGGCGGGAGGCGCTGCGCGCCTTCGCCGAGGCGTGGGACTTGCCCGTCGCCGTCTCCTTCCGGCGGCAGGTCCTGTGTCCGAACGACCATGCGCTCTATGCGGGCGATCTCGGGCTGCGGAACCCGGATGCGCAGCGCGCGGCCTTCGCCGAGGCCGACCTGGTGCTGGCGCTCGGCACGCGGCTGACCGACATCACGACGCAGGGCTGGACCTGGCCGGCAGCGGGCCAGCGGCTGGTGCATGTGTGCGCTGATCCGCGCTTCCTCGGCTGGCTGTTCCCCGCCGAGCTGGCCCTGCCGGCCGATGCGGTGGCGCTGGCGGGCGCGCTGGACGGCCCGGCCGCGCCGGCCGCGCGCGCGGGCTGGAATGCCCGGCTGCGGGCACTGCATGTCGCGGATACCGGGGTGCGCGCGGGGCAGCACAATGACGGCGTCGCCTTCGCCGAGGTCGCGCGCCGGGTGGGTGCGCTGGCGGCGCGGGATGCGATCGTCACGCTCGATGCCGGGACCTTCGGCGCGCCTTTCTATCGCAAGGTGCCCTGGGTGCCGCCGCAGCGGCTGCTGGCGCCGGTTTCGGGCGCGATGGGCTTCGGCGTGCCGGCGGGCGTCGCCGCGGCGCTGCGGTATCCCGACCGGCAGGTGATCGCGGCGGTGGGCGACGGCGGGGCGTTGATGACGGCGGGCGAATTCGCGGTCGCGGTGGCGCGTGGCGTGCCATTGAAGCTGCTGCTGTCGGATAACGGGGCCTATGCCTCGATCCGCATCCACCAGGAACGCGCGCATCCGGGGCGGGTGTCCGGCACGACGCTGGCCAATCCGGATTTCGTGGCCTGGTGCGCCGCCTTCGGCGTGCCGGTGACGCGCATCGACAGCGAGGCGGAGCTGGACACGCTCGGCGCCGCGCTGGCCGCGCCGGGGCCTGGGGCGATCGTGGTGCGGACATCGCTGGCGGCCGTGCTGCCGATGGCGGCGGAATGAGGCTCGGCGGGTCGCTCCGGGCCTTCCTGCCTAATTGCGCTTATGGTCCTGCAGGGAGGAAGGCGGAGGGGCTTTCCCCCTCCGTCCACCAGGCCACGGCGCGCCTCGGACCGGGCACCGGGCGCCGCATTGACGCCGAACCCTCGCGGCACGCTGCGGGCGCAGGAGCGACGTTCGGCCTTCATCCCGACCGCATTGCAAGGCGCCAAATATTGGTTTCCAAAGGCCTTTCGGCCTTTGGCGGGGTGGCTTGGAGGGGCAGCGCCCCTCCAATTCCACAGCGCCAGAATAAGAGCCATCAGGCAGCCCCTTGCTGGCGTGGGCAAGGGGCGAGGCCGCCCCTCATTCTGCACCGCCCGCTCGCATGACCCCTGATCCCACCGCCCTGCTACACGATGCAGAACGGCACGCGCGGCGCGACCGCCCCGCCTCGGCCCTCGCGCTCGCCCTGGCTGCCCTCGATGCCGGCGGCGCGCCGGCCGAGGCGATCCCCATCGCCGTGCATCTGCATGTCACGGGCGCCTCCGCCGCCGCGGTGGCGCTGCTGCGGCGGTGCTGGCAGGCGCGGCCGGATGCCACGACGATCGGATTGTTCCTGGCTGCCGGTCTGCCGGAATTCCGACGCAGCATGCAGGACACGCCCGACCTCGCGCTGCTGGAAGCGCTCGCCGACGCCACCTGCCGCGACCCGGGCGCGGTGGCGCCCGCCGATGTGACGGAGCTTGCGCGGCTGCTCGAGGATGCCGGCCGCGACGACCTGCTGCGCGCCCTGGGCGCGGCAGTGCTGGCGCGGGGCGGCCGCGCGCTGATGGAGAACCTGGCGCGGCCGGGCCTCGGCGCGACGCAGAGCCTTCCCGGCCTGGCCCAGCTCGCGATCCATCGGCCGGGGCGGGCGGCGATCGCCTTCGCGGCGGCGCATGCGGGGCTGCCGGTGGATGTGTCGGCCCGCTTCAATGCCGGCTACGCCGCGCTGGCGCAGGGGGATGTGGCGGCGGCGGCGCGGCTGCTTGGCGGGCTGACGGCGGCGGGGGAGACGCTGCTGTCCGGCGCCGCCTGGCCCGCCTTCGGAGAACTGCCCTGGCCCTTCGCCGCGCCGCCCGATACCGCGCGGCGAGGCTTCGAGGCGCTGCTGCCCGCGGGCGGGCGCTGGCCGCGCATCCGGCTCGTCACGCCCTGCCTGAATCCGGGGCCGTGGCTGGAAGAGACGATCCTGTCCGTCGCCGCGCAGGCTTATCCGGCGGTGGAGCATGTGGTCGTCGATGGCGGTTCCGCCGATGGCACCGCCGCGGTGCTGGCCCGGTATCGCGACCGCTTGCACGGGGTGATCGTCGAACGCGACGGCGGGCCCGCCGAGGCCATCATGAAGGGCTTCGCGGGCACCGAGGCCGACCTGGTTGGCTGGATCAACGCGGATGACCTGCTCGCGCCCGGTGCGCTCCATCGGCTCGGCGCGGCCTGGGCGGCGCAGCCCGACGCGGACCTCGTGCATGGCTGGTCGGTCGCGCATCGCGCGCGGCGGATCACCGGGCTGCAACAGCCGCTCGCCGACGGACCGGCGGCCTTCACGCTGGATGCCCTGGCCGACATCTTCGGGCGCTGGAGCGCCGGTGCCTTCTTCCTCCAGCCCGAGGTGCTGATCGCGCGCGGCTTCTGGGAGACGCTGGGCGGGCGGCTCGATACCGCGCTCTCGGCGGCCTTCGACTACGAGCTGTGGTTGCGCGCGGCGCGCGCCGGGGCGCGCATCGCCCAGGCGCGCTGGCCGGTCGCCTTCTACCGGACCCATGCGGCGCAGCGCAGCGGCCAGCGGGCGGTCCTGGCGTTGGAGCAGACGGCGGTGCGCGACCGCTTCGCCGCGCCCGCGCCGCCGCCCGCCCGCGCCGCCGCCATCTCGGCGATGCTGCATCGCGCGCTGAAGCCCGCCGGTCGTGCCGCGCGCCTGCTGCTGGTCGATCCGCGCTGCGCGGAAACGCTCTCGGACACCGCGCGGGAGGAAGCCCGCGCCGCGCTGGCGCGGCACCAGGTCGCGCTCACGGTCCTGCCCCGCCTTCCCCCCTTCGGCATCGAGGCCGATCTCGTCCTGCGCCTGCTTGGCGCGCATGACGGGACGTCCTGGGTCTCGCGGCTGCGCGCGGCGGGTTTCGCGGGGCCGGTCGTCGGCTGGTTCCTGGGCGACGACCGCGATGCGCCCTCCAACGCCGCCATGGCGCTGGCGCTCGATGTGGTGGTGCCGGCGCGCGCGCACCGCCGCGGCATGCTGCTGCAGGAAACGGCGCTGGTGACCGAGGCGCTGGCCCCGCCCTGTGGCCTGGTCTCGGTGGCCGAGGCGGGCGCGGCCTTCGCCGCCGGCGCCATGGCCGGGCCGGCCGAGGCCGGGGTCTGGGAGACGGGACCGGCGCGGCTGTCGGCGGCCTTGCGGGGGGATGGGCCGATGGCGGTGGCGGATGCCGGCGCGGCGGTGCTGGCGCTGCTCGCCGGCCGTGTGCCGGTGGCGGCGGAAGCCGGGCTGGCCGAATTGCTGCCCGCGCCGATGCCGGCGGACCCGGCGGCGCGCCACCGTGCCGGGATGGACCGGCTGCTCGCGCCGCGGCTGCTGCGGCTGCTCGATCGGCTGGCGACGGCGGGGAGCGGGGAGGGCGGGGAGCCGCCCCTCGATATCGGGCGGGCGCGCTGAAGAAGCGCCCGCCGCGCGCGCGTCACGGAGCCCCGCCGGCGACCTCCGCATGCTCCGGCCGCCGGAGGGCTCCGGAGGCCTGTCGTTGTTCCCTGGCACGCCGGGCGAAGACGTCCGTCGTGACCACGGGGTTGTTCAGGTAGAACTCGTCGCGCGGGAAGACGTCCGACAGCACCGCCCCGCTGCGCGGCGTCTCCGGCGTCCAGACCAGCGGCGGCGCGGCGAAGAGCAGGTGCCACTCCGCGAAGGCCGGGTTGCCCTGGCGCAGATGCGCGCGGGTCGCCGGATCGTCCAGGGCGCGGGCCAGGCGGTCCGCGTCGAAGGGGATCGGCTCGTTGGACCCGATCAGCACGGCGACCGGCATCAGCAGGATGGTGTGGGGGAAGACCGAGGCGAAGGTCTCGGCCGCGCGCTGCGTCGGCGACCATTGGATGTAGATCCCGCCCGGCGCGAGGCGCGTGCGCACCTGCTCCAGGAACTCGACGCTGTAGAGCAGGCCGGAATGGGAGGATTCCGGCAGGATCGCATCCGCCTCGATCACGTCGTAGCGGCGCTCCTCCTTGGCGAGGGTCCGGCGGCCGTCGCCATATTCGATCCGCCAGCGCGGGTCGCGGAACATCCGCTCCATCGGCGTGCCGGGATGCCGGCGGCCGACTTCCTCGAGCGCCGTCAGCACCGGGGCGACGAGCTCGATCGCGCGCACCTGGCTCTCGGGCCGGACGCCGGCGGCCCAGGGCGTGCCGCCGGAGCCGACGCCAATGACCAGCACGTCGCGCGGGTCCGGATGGATCAGCGGCCCCACCGCGCCGAGGAACTGGTGGATCGGCAGGAAGGGAATGCGACCCTGGCTGAAGCCCTGGATGAAGAACGGGCCGTCCGCGCGGTTGTCGCCGGCGACCTCGTCGCGGAAATAGGCGACGCCGGACCGATCCTCGGCCCAGGCCGCCGCTTGGCCGGGGCGTTCGGCGTGCAGCCGGGTCCAGAAGCTGCCATTGCCCGGCAGGGCGAAGGCCAGCAGGGCACAGATGCCGGCCAGCGCCCCTTCCACCGGGCGGCGCCAGCCTGCCCGCCAAACCCAGAACAGCACCAGCAGCAGCGACAGCACCGCGAGCAGCTTCAGCGTCCCGGCCGTGCCGATCAGGTGGAAGGTGACCAGCCCCGTCAGGATCGACCCTGCCGCATTGCCCGCGATGTTGGCCAGTTGCACCCAGCCCACCCGTGCGCCCACCGAGGCGAGGTCTCGCTGCACCGCCCGCTGCACGAAGGGAAAGGTCATGCCGATGAGGAAGGAGGGCGGCCCGACCACGAGGGCCGTCAGGGTCAGCGTGACCAGCAGCGCGTCGCCGCGCATCCGGTTGTGGTCGACCGCCATGAGGTCGGCGATCGGCGCCTGCGGCACCCAGTACCAGGCCGCCAGGAGCAGCAGCGCGGCCAGCACGAAGCCCGCCGACTGGGTGATGAAGAAGGCGGGGCGCGGGTCTTGGATCCGCCGCAGCAGGCGGGCGGCCAGCGCCATCCCGGCCCCGTCCGCCAGCAGGAAGATGCCGAGCACGGTGGGGAACAGATAGGCGTGGTACTGCCCGACCTGGCCGAGGAAGCGCACCCAGACGATCTCGAGCGCCACGATCACATAGCCGGAGAGGAAGACCAGCAGGCACCACAGCGGCAGGCCGCCATAGCGGGCATCGTCCTCGGCCGCCGCGGCGGTGGCCTGGGGCGCCGGCGCGGCGCGCAGCGCCGGCAGCAGCGTGAGCGACAGCAGCGCGGCGAGGAATTCCAGCCCGGCCGCGAGCCACAGCGCGGCAACGAAGCCGAGATGCCCGACCAGCAGCCAGCCGCCGAGCAACGCCCCGATGCCCGCCCCCAGCGTGTTGAGGCCGTAGAGCGTGCCGATGCGTTCGGCGATCGCCTCGCGCGAGGTCGCGACGGCGCGCGCCAGCAGCGGCAGGGAGGCGCCCATCAGCGTCGTCGGTAGCACCAGCCCGGCGAAGCACAGGGCGAAGATGGCCGGCGCCGCATCCACCACGCCCGCCATGTCGGTGGCGAGCCAGTCATAGAGGAAGGGCTTGGACAGCAGGGCAAAGAGGCCGACCCCGGCCTCGGCCAGCGCGAAGCCGAGCAGCGCGCGGGCCGGGGAAAGCCGGTCCGCGACCTTGGCCCCGATGATCGAACCGAGCCCCAGCCCCGCGAGGAAGGCCCCCACCACCAGCGCCGCCGAAATCGTGTCGGAGCCCGCGAAGATGCCCAGCATGCGCTGCCAGACGATCTGGCAGAGCAGCGCGGCGAATCCCGTCGCGAAGAAGGCGACGGCCAGTCGAGACATCATTCCCCTCGATCCCCCGTTGCGATGCCGGCCAGCCGCCTCCCCAGGCGTTTCCGCGACATCCTGTCCGGAGCATGACAATCAAGTGAACGTGAGTCCATGTGGGCGGATCGGTCGATCGGCCGGCGCACGCCGGGCGCTGGAGGGCAGCGCCCCTCCCATTCGGCAGCGGAGGCAGGTCGGTAGCCAGGACCGCCGAAGGGCGGCCGTCGGGCGCGTCAGCGCCGGGGCAGGGCGATCGCGGTGCCGTCGGCCTCGATCGCGGTGACCTCCGCCGCGGCGGCCAGGCGGTCGATCTGTGCCCGCGTCACCGTCGCCGCCGCGCCGGGCAGGTTCTCATAGACCGCGGTCGGGGCGATGCCGAGGCGTTGCAGCATGTCGCGTCGCGCTGCCGCATCCCCGGCCTCCGCCGAGAAGCGGATGATGACGCCGAAGGCCTGCGCCGGGTCGGTGGCGGCCCCGAGCGCCGCCACCAAGGCGGTGTCGATCTTCATGGCGTTCCGGCTCCCTTGCTGCGCCAGGCTCCCGGTCGGCGTGCCGAGCATGAGCAACACGGCCAGCCATGCGGCCATGCAGGCGACGCCGAGACATCCCGGACGGGCGGGCGACATGACGCCGTAGACTAGGGCAAATCCCCCGCCCGGGGAATCGCCGAGGCGGCTTCATGCCACCTCGGCCAGCCCTTCCGCCTGGCGGCGGAACAGCCCGGCATAGATCCCGCCCTCCCGCGCCAGCAGCGCGGCGTGGTTGCCTTCCTCCGCGACGCGGCCGCGATCGAAGACGAGGATCCGATCCATCGCCCGCACCGTGGACAGCCGATGCGCGATGACCAGTGCGGTGCGGCCCTTGAGCAGCTTCTCCATCGCGTCCTGGATCATCGCCTCGCTTTCGGAATCGAGCGAGGCCGTCGCCTCGTCCAGCACCAGGATCGGCGCGTCCGCGAGGAAGGCGCGGGCGAGGGCGATGCGCTGGCGCTCGCCACCCGACAGCTTCACCCCGCGCTCGCCCACCAGCGTCGCGAGGCCGCGCGGCAGCCGGGCGATGAAGCCGTCGGCATGCGCGAGGGCCGCGGCGCGCAGGATCTCCGCTTCGGTCGCGCCGGGGCGGCCATAGGCGATGTTCTCCGCGATGGAGCGGTGGAACAGCACCGGCTCCTGCGCCACCAGCGCGATGGCCTGGCGCAGGCTCGCCTGCGTCACGTGCCGGATGTCCTGGCCGTCGATGGTGATGCGGCCCTCGGTCGGGTCGTGCAGGCGCTGCAGCAGCTTCACCAGCGTCGACTTGCCCGAACCCGAATGTCCCACCAGCCCGACGCGTTCGCCGCCGCGGATGCGGATGTCGAGGTCGCGATAGAGCGGCGTGACATGCCCGCCATAGCGGAAGCCGACGTGCTCGAAGTGGATTGCGCCCTTGTCGACGGCGATCGGCTTCGCATCCGGCGCATCGGTGATGGCCGGGCGCGTGGCCTCGAGCGCCACGGCGTCCTCCAGCTCATTCACGCTGCGCTGGAGGTTGCTGATGTGATAGCCGATGTCGCGCAGATAGCCCTGCACGACCAGGTACATGGTCAGCGCCGCGACCACGCCGCCGGCGGTCGCATGGCCCAGATGCCACAGCACCAGCGCGGCACCGACCACGCCCGCGCGCAACACCAGCAGCGCGACATCCTGCGCCGCGTTGGCCGCCGTGCCGCGCAGCCAGGCGCGCGCCGTGCGCTGGCGCCAGCGCGCCAGCAGCCCGGACAGCAGCGCATCCTCCCGCCGTTCGGCCGCGAAGGACTTCACCACCGCATTCGCGCCGATGGAATCCGCGAGCGCCCCGCCCAGCCGGCTGTCCCAGCGGTTGGACAGGCGCGACGCCGGCGCCACCCACAGCATCGACAGCGCCGCGGTCAGCGCGATGTGCCCCAGCGCGCCGACCAGCACGACGAGCCCGAGCCAGGGCGAGACCGTGGTCAGCAGGGCCGCCGAGGCCACCAGCACCACCAGCGAGGGCAGCATGGCCATCAGCACCGTGTCGTTCAGCAGGTCGAGCGCCCACATCCCGCGCGAGATCTTGCGCACGGTCGATCCGGCGAAGGTTTCCGCATGCCAGTCGGCCGACAGGCGCTGCACGCGCGCGAAGGTGTCCTGCGCGAGGCCCGTCATGTTGCCCAGCGTCAGCCGGATGACCGCGCGGATGGCGCCATAGCGCAGCACGGCCATGGCCGTGCCGAGCGCGACCATGCCGCCCAGCAGCCACAGCGACGTGTTCAGCGCGCCCGGCGCGTCGGAGGCGACCGCATCGGTCAACCGCCCGGCGAGCAGCGGCATGCCGACATCGCACAGCACGGCGGCGAGCATCAGCCCGGCGCTGAGCGGGGCGGCCGATCCCTCCCGCCGCCAGCGGGACAGGATGAAACGGAAGGCCGCGCGGAAGGGTTCCGCGTGGACGGGGGAATCAGAGGACATGCGCATGGCACGGCCGGCGGCCGTGTCTCCGTGATTTCGCGGGGGAAAGGGCGCCGGCGGGCCGGCGCGGGGCGTCAGGTCTGTGTCAGCCGACGCGCGGAGTGTCGGGCGGGCGATGGGACGTCATCCGGCACTCCTTTCCTTCAAGGGCTGCTGAGGGCGCAGAACTCCTCATATGGTGCGCTATGATAATGAGGCAAGGCACCTTTCCGTGTGGGTGCCGCCGCCGCGCCTTGGCGCTACGCTCGTCCGTGCCTGTCCCGCGAAGGATCGCCGCCATGCGCCCCGCCGGCATCATCGCCCTGCTCCCGTTGCTCGCCGCCTGTGCCGGCAGCGCGCCACTCCCGGCCGCGCGCCCCGCCGCTGCGGCCTCGGAGGCACCGCCGTCGGGCACGGTGGTGCGGCCCGACCGGACGCAGCGCGACGACGTCACGCCACGCCAGACCGGCGAGCCGCGCTATGCCCCCTTCGACATCGGGGGCGGAGGGCAGGCGCCGGTGATCCCGGATCAGGCCTCCCCCATCTTCCGGGATTTCTAGAGCGGATCCTGTCCGGATGAACTGATCCTGACGGGTGAAGATGCTCGCAAGAACAAACGTCCAGAGCTTTGGAGATGAACGCGAGTTCACCGGAGATGCTGTAGGCCCGCGCCCATCCGCGGGCGGAACGGGCAAGCCCGTCGCCGCGGTTCATAGCCGGGCGAGGCCGGGTCGGGCGATCAGGCCGCAACCAGCCCCGCGTCGCGCTGTTCCCGTGCGGCGAGCACCGCCAGCAACGCCTGGGACGCCGCCGCCTGGCAGGGCTCGATGACCGGCACGCCGCAGGCATCCTCGGCGAAGGCGCGATGACCGGCCATGCCGGCGCAGCCGAGCACGATGGCTTCGGCGCCCATCGCCACCAGCTCCCGCGCTGCCTCGGCGAGCCGCGCGCGCGGCGCGACCGGATCGGTCAGCACCTCCATGTCGAGGTTCAGCGAGACCGTGCCCGCATGCCGATCCTCCACGCCGAGCGCCTGGAGCACGCGGCGATGGCGGGGGCGCGACTTGTCGGTGAAGCCGACGATCCCGAACCGTTCGCCACGCATCATCGCCGCGGCGATGCCGCAACGCAGCGTGCCGAGGACGGGCCGATCGGTGGCCGTGCGCACTGCCTCGATCCCCGGATCGGAGACGCAGGCGATGACGTAGGCATCGGCCGGCTCGGCCTCGACCATGCGGCAGAGCGGTTCGGCCACGGAATACCAGTCCCGCCAGGTAACGATGGCTGGCGGCCCCTGTTCGAGCCGCACCACGTCGAAGCGCGGCAGCCCCGGCGCGGCGAAAGGCGCCAGCGCGCCGGCGATTCCATCCGTGCAGGACAGGCTGGAGTTCGGGTTGATCACCAGGATGCGTTCGGCCATCACCTATCCTCGCGCCGCCTGGCCGGATGCATCAAGCCCGCGCAGCGTGCTTGAAGCGGGGGCAGTCGGCGTGCTTTATGTTGCGTCGCACAATGACTGGCGGCGCGATACCGTCGCCCGGCGCGCCAGCGCCCACCGAGGAGAGGCGCGCGAGCGCCCGCCGAAAGGAACGCCAATGCCCTGGGATACGGAGCCGCCGCGGCCCGCCCCCGAAACGGCTTCCCTGCCACTCCGCGAGGCTTTCCTCCGCGGGGCGAAGGGGCTGTGCCCGGTCTGTGGCCAGGGCAAGCTGTTCAACGGGTATCTGCGCCTGGTGGATGAGTGCTCGCATTGCCACACGGAACTCGGGCGCATCCGCGCCGACGATGCGCCACCCTATTTCACGATCCTGGTCGTCGGCCATGTGCTCGTCCCCCTCGTCTTCATGGCCGAGCGCGCCTGGCATCCGCCCATGTGGGTGCACATGGCGATCTGGCCGTTGCTGTTCGGCGCGCTCAGCGCGCTGATGCTCCGCCCGATCAAGGGGATGACCGTCGCCTGGATGCTGCGTCTCGGCCTGACCGGCACCGAGCATGGGGACCAGACCGCCGTGATGCCGCCGCGCCGGACGCCGAACGATGTCTGAACAACGCCTGATCCGCGTCGAACTGCCCGAGGAGCCGCCGGCCCCTTCGGCCTTCGCGGAGGCCGATCGCCGCCAGGCCATCGCCGACCTTCTGGCCGGCAACCGCTTCGACCCGCCCAACCTGCCGCCGGGACCCTATGCGCTCGCGGTGATGATTCGGGAGGGGCGGCTGGTGCTCGATATCCGCGACGTGGACAATCGGCCGCTGCATGTGCTGGCGCTGGCCCTCGGCCCCTTCCGCCGGCTGATCAAGGATTACCACCTGGTGGTGGAGGCGCATGAGCGCGCGGTCGCCGAAAGCGGGCCCGAAAGCCGGGTGCAGGCGATCGACATGGGACGGCGCGGGCTGCACAACGAAGGGGCGGAACTGCTGCTGCAGCGGCTCAAGGGCCGGATCGACGTGGATTTCGAGACGGCGCGGCGACTGTTCACCCTGGTCTGCGCGCTGCATCAGCGGATCTGACGGGCCGCGGGGAAGGGCCCTGGCTCTCCCCGGACCCTATCGGCCACGCAGGCGGGAACCGGAGGGGCGCCGCCCCTCCGGACCTCCCCGCCAGGCCACAGTGTGGCCTGGACCGCC
>JAYSDS010000054.1:0-35319 GCA_041914265.1 Roseomonas sp. | reverse complement strand
CCCCCCCCCCCCCCCCCCCCCCCCCCCCCCCCCCCCCCCCCCCCCCCCCGTCACCAGCGAAACCAGGCCCGTCCTCAGGAATCGCCCTAGCCACCCAGGAATTCGCGCACCGCGCGACGCAGGAAGGCGATGTCCGATGGGTCGCGCCAAGGATTGCCGGCGCGATGGCCCCAGATGGAGGGATTGGGCAGCATCCGGCCATACCGCAGGTGCGCGAGTTCGGCCGCGCTGTCGGCGACGCGGAAGTAGAGGTCGGTCTCGCACGGCAGCAGCAGCACCTGTGCGTCGATGGCGCGCAGCGCGGCAGCAAGGTCACCGCCGAAGCTCGGATGATCGGCGATGTCCGCGGCGTCCCAGCAGCGCAGCATCGCCAGCAGGTCCGCGGCAGCGCGGCGGGCGAAGCGCTCCTCCCAGTCCGTGCGCAGGAAGGTTTCGAGATCCGGGGCACCGAGGGCCGAAAGATGCAGCCCTTCCCGATAGAAATCCTGGCTCAGCCCCCAGCCCGCGTAGATGCGGCCAAAGGCGCGCAACGCGGCGCGGGGCTCGGCCCGGAACAGCGCCGTGCCGTCATACTCCGGGGCGGCTTCCAGCGTCGCCATCAGGCCGGCGAGGAAGACGCGGTTATGCGTGCTGGTCCGGGCACTTCCGCAACTGACGACAATGCGGTCCACCATCCCGGGGCAAGCGGCCGCGAAGTGATAGGCCTGCTGCCCACCCATCGAGCAGCCATGGATGGCATGCAGTCGCTCGATGCCGAAGACCTCGCGCAACAGCCGACACTGTGCCGCCACATCGTCCCAGGCCGTCACGAGGGCGGGCCAGCCGGAGCTGTTGCTCGGCGACGATGACGCCCCGTTGCCGAACATGTCCGGAATGACGATGAACCAACGGGTGGGGTCCAGGATGCCTTCGGATCCCAACGCCCATTCCATGTCGGCATGCTGGTTGCCGAAGCTGGTGGGGTAGAGCACGACATTGTCGCGTGCCGGGGAGAGCGTGCCATGCGCCCGCCAGCTCAGCCGCGCATCGCGCAGCAGGCCGCCCTTGTGAAGGGGCAAGTCGCCCAGTTCCAGCACGCCCTGCCGCACCGGCCAGTCCATCACAGCCCCCCTGCCCCGCTGTGCGGCAGCCTGCCATCGGCGTGATCGGCGGTGAAGCTTAACCGAACCGCAAGACCGCCTCCGGCAGGATGGCACGTGATCCCGGGCCGGACAGGATGTTGGCGCCAGAATTCACAGCCCTGCGCTGCCTCTTCCTGCTGGCCATGCATCACGGCCGGCAGATCGCGCCCGAGGACCTGCCCCGGGCCGATGGGGCGGCGATGCTCCCGGCCGTGCTCGGCGCCCTGCGCCGGCAAGGGCTGAAGGCACGCGCGCTCAAGGGATGCGGGTGGGAGACGGTGGCCGGGCTCGGCACCGCCTATCCGGCGCTGGCGCTGCGGCGGGACGGGTCCTGGGTGGTGCTGGTGCACGTCATGCCCGGGCCCGATGGCACGCCGGCCGCCGCGGTGCTCGACCCCGCGGAGGAGGATGCCGGCGTGCAGCTCGTCGCGCGCGAACAGTTCCTCGCGCGCTGGGCCGGCACGCTGGTGCTGTGCCGACCGCCCACGCCGTCGGTGGAAGATCGGCCCTTCGGTCTCGCCTGGTTCCTGCCCGAGATCGCACGGCATCGTGGCTTCTTCACCGGCATCGCCGTCGCGGCCATCCTGTCCAACCTGATCGGCTTCGCCATTCCGCTGCTGTTCCAGGTGCTGATCGACAAGGTCGTGCCGCACCAGGCCTGGCAGACCCTGTCCGTCGTGGTCGCCGCCTTCGTGCTGCTCGCCGCCTTCGACGGCTTCTTCGCCTATACTCGCCAGCGCCTGATGCTGCTGGCCAGCAACAAGGTGGATGCCCGGCTCGGTTCGCGCACCTTCGCCCATCTGCTGTCGCTGCCGCTCGCCTTCTTCGAGAGGCACAGCGCCGGCGTACTCGTCCGGCACATGCAGCAGACCGAGAAGCTGCGGCATTTCCTGACCGGAAGGCTGTTCCAGACGCTGATCGACGCGGCGCTGCTGCCCGTGCTGCTGGCGCTGCTCGCGGTCTATTCCGGCGTGCTGACGCTGGTGGTGCTGGGCTTCTCGGCGGCCATCGCGGCGGTGATCGGCGTCATGGTGCCGGCCTTCCGGCGTCGCCTGAACACGCTCTACGCCGCGGAAGGCGCGCGCCAGGCGCATCTGGTCGAGACGCTGCACAACATGCGGGCCGTCAAGTCGCTGGTGCTGGAACCGGCACGCCGGCGTGCCTGGGACGCACAGCTCGCGAGCGCGGTGCGCGCCCATGCCGAGGTCGGGCGGATCTCGGCGGCCGGCAGCGTCGCGACCTCCGTGCTGGAACGGCTGATGCAGATCGCCGTGCTCGGCCTGGGCACGACCCTGGTCTTCGAGGGCCAGCTGACGATCGGCGCCCTGGTCGCCTTCACCATGCTGTCCGGTCGCGTGACCGGGCCGCTCGTGCAGATCGTCACCTTGATCAACGAGTACCAGGAAGCCGCGCTATCCGTGCGGATGCTCGGCACGGTGATGAACGCGCAGCCGGAAGCGCCCGCGGGGAAGCAGCTGTCCCGCCCGCCCATCACCGGGGCGTTGCGGTTCGAAGGCGTCACCTTCCGCTATCCGGGCGCGGCGATGCCGGCGCTCGACCGCGTCTGCTTCGCCGTGGAGCAGGGCCAGGTGATTGGCATCGTCGGCCGGTCGGGCTCGGGCAAGACCACCGTCACGCGCCTGATCCAGGGCATCCACACGCCGCAGGAAGGGCTGATCCGCTTCGGCGAGGCGGATATCCGCACCATCGAGCTCGACCACCTGCGTCGCCATGTCGGCGTGGTGCTGCAGGAGAACCTGTTGTTCCGCGGCACGCTGCGCGAGAACATCGCCGCTGCCCGCCCCGCCGCCAGCCTGCCCGAGGTGATCGAGGCCGCGCGCCTGGCCGGCGCGCTGGAGTTCATCGAACGCCTGCCGCACGCCTTCGACACCATGGTCGAGGAAGGCGCGAGCAACTTCTCCGGCGGCCAGCGCCAGCGCATCGCCATCGCCCGCGCGCTCATCACGCGGCCGCCGCTGCTGATCCTCGACGAGGCGACGAGCGCGCTCGACCCCGACAGCGAGGCGATCATCCAGGCCAACCTCAAGGACATCGCACGCGGGCGCACGCTGATCGTCGTGTCGCATCGCCTGTCCTCGCTGGTCGGGGCGGATGCGATCCTGGTGCTGGAGCAGGGGCGCGTGATGGATTGCGCGCCGCATGAGGCGCTGCTCGAACGCTGCGAGATCTACCGCCATCTGTGGCGGCAACAGACGCAGCATCTGCGATGATGCGCGCGAAGGCGATGCAGCCATGAAGCCGCGGCCGCAGGCACGCCGGCGCCGGAGCCCGGGCACCGTCCCCGACGCCCTGCCTTTCCAGGAGCCGCTCGAGGCCCTGATCGCGGAACCGCCGCCGCGCCTCCTGCGCGGCCCGCACTGGCTGGTCGCGCTGTTGTTCATCGGCCTGCTGGTCCTGGCCGCCGTCGCGCAGGTGGATGTCGTGGTCGCCGGGCCCGGGCGGTTGTCGCCGGATGCCCCGCCCATCGTGCTGCAGCCGCTGGAGCGCGCGGTGATCCGGGAGATCCGCGTGCGCCCGGGCGAGGCCGTCCGGCGCGGCCAGGTCCTCGCGATCCTCGACCCCGCCTTCGCCGAGGCCGACCGCGCCGCCCTGGCCGCGCAGCGCCGCCTTCTCCTCGCGCAGCGGGCCCGGATCGAGGCGGAACTCGCCGGCACGCCGCCGCCGGCATCCGTGGATCGCGACACGGCGCTCCAGGCCGGGCTTCATGCGCAGCGGCAGGCCTTCCTCGCCGCGCGTCTCCAGGCGTTGTCCGAGGAGATCAACGGGCATGAAGCCGCCATCCGGAACCTGCAGGAATCCGACGCCGCCCTCGCCGAGCAGGTCGCCATCGCGCGCGATGTCGAAGCGCTGCGCCAGCGCCTGATGGAAGGGCAGATCGGTTCCCGCCTGCACTTCCTCGAAGCCCGCGCCCGGCGCATCGGCGCGGAGCAGCAGCGCGAGCAGGATCGCGGCCGGCTCGAGGCGCTGCGCCACGCCGTCGCGCAGAAGCAGGCGGAACGGCAGGGCTTCCGCGACGATTGGCGGCGGCAGTTGATGGAGGAGCTGGCGCGGCTGCGGGGCGAACTCGACCGTGTCGAGGAAGCCCTCGCCAAGGCCACCCGCCTCGCCGAGCTGACGGTGCTGACCGCCCCGGACGACGGCACGGTGCTGGAAGTGGCGCGTCGTTCCGCCGGTTCGGTCCTGCGGGAGGCGGAGCCGCTGATCAGCCTCGTGCCGACCGGCGCGCGGCTGATCGCCGAGATCGCCCTGCGATCGTCGGATATCGGCCAGATGCGCCCCGGCGATGCCGTGGTGGTGAAGGTCGATGCCTTTCCCTTCCAACGCCACGGAGCCCTCGACGGCACGCTGCGCGCCATCGCGCAGGATTCGCAGCTGCCGCGCGCCGAGGGCGAACCACCCGGTCCGCATCACCGCGCGCAGATCGCGATCACCGCCGACGCCTTGCGCGGGCTGCCGCCCGGCATCCATCCGATGCCCGGCATGACCGTCACTGCCGAGATCCATGTCGGGACGCGCAGCGTGCTCGCCACCCTGCTGATGCCGCTGATCCGCGGCGTGCAGGAGAGTCTGCGCGAACCCTGATTGTCGCCTGCGCCATTTACGCTCGGGAAACGTCCCTGCCCGCATCGTTCTGGGGACACCTGGCAAACAGAACGTTCAAGCCGGGGTTCGATCTTGTCAGCCGCCATCGCGGCTGCCTGCCGTCGTCCAATCAGGGTGCCGGCCTGCTGGGAGTCTGCGATGCCTGTCATCTCCGCCCTCAATACGACGCAGATCGCCGCGCTGACCACGACGACGATCGCGGCGCTGACCACCGCGGACATCGCAAGCCTGGCGACGACGCAGATCCAGGCGTTGACCACCACGCAATTCGCCGTGCTGAAGGCAACGCAGATCGCGGCGCTGACCACGACGCAGATCGGCGCGCTCGAAACCACCGACCTTGCCGTGCTGAACACGACGCAGGTGCGGGCCCTGGCGCCGACCAAGATCGGGGCGCTCAACACCACCCAGATCGGGGCGCTGACGACCACGCAGGTCGGCGCGCTGACCGGCACGCAGCTCGCCGGCCTGGACACCACGGACATCACGGCGCTGACCACGACGCAGGTCGGCGCGCTGTCCAGCACCCAGGTCGCCGCCTTCACGACCGCGCAGCTCCGCGCCATGGAGACGACCGACCTCGCCGTGCTGACCACGACGCAGATTCGTGGACTGTCCTCCGCACAGGTCGCGGCGCTGAACACGACGCAGGTCGGCGCGCTCACCACCACCCAGGTCGCATCGTTCACGACGACCCAGGTCGTGGCGATGAGCTCGTCGCAGATCTCCTCCCTGACGACGACCCAGCTCGGCGCGCTCTCCTCGACCCAGGTGGGCGCCCTGACGGCGGCGCAGTTCCGCGGCCTCGACACCACCGACATCGCTGCGTTCACCACGACGCAGGTGGCGGGCCTGAAGTCCAGCCAGATCACGGCGCTGACGACGACCCAGCTGGGCGCGCTGGAGACGACGGATCTCGTCACGCTGACGACCACGCAGTTGCTGGGCCTGTCCACCGGGCAGATGGCGGCGATGACCAGCACCCAGGTCGGCGCGCTGACCACGACGCAGATCGCCGGGCTGGCTCTCCGCCAGGTGGCGGCGCTGAACACGACCAATATCGCCGCCCTGACCACGACGCAGATCGGGGCGCTGACCAGCCTGCAGGTCGCGGCCCTGACCACGACGCAGGCCCGCGGGCTGGAGACGACGGATCTCGCCGTGCTGACGACGACGCAGATCCGTGCGCTGAACGGTTCGGCGATCGGGGCGCTGACGACGACCCAGCTCGGCGCACTGACCACGACCCAGCTCGGCGTGCTGACCACGACACAGCTCTCCACGCTCAGTTCCACCCAGGTGGCGGCGCTGACCACGACGCAGCTCGGCGCGCTGACCTCCACGCAGGTGTCGGGCCTGTCCACGGCGCAGTTGCGCGGGCTGGACACCACCGATATCGCGAACCTCACAACGACGCAGGTCGCCGGGCTCACCGCGACGCAGATCGGCTCGCTCACCACCACCCAGCTCGCCGCGCTTGAAACCACGGACCTCGTGGCGCTCACCACGACGCAGATCCGCGGTATCGCCGCGTCCGGCATCGGCGCCCTGAACACGACGCAGGTGGCTGCCCTGACCACCACGCAGGTGGGCGCGCTGGCGGCCAGCCAGGTCGCGGGGCTCGACAGCACCGACATCGCGGCGCTGACCACCACCCAGATAGGCGCCCTGTCGAGCACCCAGGCGGCAGCGCTGACCACGACCCAGCTCCGGGGGCTGGAGACGACGGATCTCGCCGTGCTCACCACGACGCAGATCCGCGGCCTGGGCGCGACGCAGCTCGGCTCCCTCACGACCACCCAGGTCGGCGCGATCACGACGACCCAGATCGGCGCGCTGACCAACACGCAGCTCCTCGGCCTCACCTCGACCCAGATCGCGGCCGTGACCACGACGCAGCTCGGCGCGCTGTCCTCGGCCCAGATCGGCGCCTTGACGTCGGCGCAGCTCGCGGGGCTCAGCACCACCAACATCGCGGCGCTGACCACCACCCAGGTCGCCGGACTGCTGGCCGGACGGATCGGGGGATTGAGCACCACGCAGGTCGCGGCGCTGGAGACGACGGATCTCGCCGTGCTGACGACGACGCAGCTCATCGGCCTGAGCACGACGCAGATCGCAGCACTCACCACCACCCAGGTCGCCGCCCTGACGACGACGCAGATCGCCGGGCTGCTGCCGGCTCGCATCCCGGGCTTCGAGAGCACCGACATCGCCGCGCTCACCACCACGCAGGTCGCGGCGCTGACCAGTGCGCAGCTCGCGGCGCTGACGACGACGCAGCTTCGGGGGCTGGAGACGACGGATCTCGCCGTGCTCAGCACCACGCAGGTCCGCGGCCTGACCTCCGCGCAGCTCGGTTCGCTGTCCACGACGCAGCTCGGGGCACTCACCACCACGCAGGTCGGGGCGCTGACCAATACGCAGATCGCCGGGCTGGGCTCGGCGCAGGTCTCGGCGCTCACCACCACGCAGCTGGGCGCCCTGACCTCCACACAGGTCGGCGCCCTGAGCGTGCTCCAGCTGAAGGGGTTGGATACGACCGATGTCGCGGCCCTCACGACGACGCAGGTCGGGGGGCTGACGACAACGCAACTGGCCTCGCTGACCACGACCCAGATCGGCGGGCTTGAGACGACCGATCTCGCCGTGCTCACCACGACGCAGGTCCGGGGCCTGGGCACCGCGCAGGTCGGGGGGCTGAACACGACGCAGCTCGGGGCCCTGACCACCACGCAGGTGGCGGCGCTGACCAGCACGCAGATCAGCGGGCTGACCACGACGCAGATCGCCGCCCTGACCACGACGCAGCTCGGGGCCATCGGAACCGGCGCCCTGCCTGGCCTGGTGGCCAGCCGTATCGGTGCCCTGACCACCACCCAGGCCGCTGCCCTGACGACGACGCAGGTCGCGGCGCTGAGCGCGGCACAGATCGGCGGGTTGGAATCGACCGACCTCGCCGCGCTGACGACGACGCAGGTCGGTGCGCTCACCACCACCCAGCTTGCCGCGCTGAACACGACGCAGCTTCGCGGCATGGAGACCACCGACCTCGCCGTCCTGACCACGACGCAGATGCGGGGGCTTGGGGCATCGCAGCTCGGCGGGCTGACGACGACCCAGATCGGCGCGCTCACCACCACCCAGGTCGGCGCGCTGACCACGACTCAGCTCGGCGGGCTGAACTCGACCCAGGTCTCGGCCCTGACGACGACACAGCTCGGGGCATTGTCCTCGACCCAGGTGGCAGGGCTGTCCACGGCGCAGATGCGCGGGCTGGATACGACCGATATCGCCAACCTGACCACGACGCAGGTGGCCGGCCTGACGAGCGCGCAGATCGCCGGCCTGACCAGCACCCAGGCCACGGCCCTGGAGACGACCGATCTCGTCACCCTGACCACGACGCAGATGCGCGGCCTGGTCTCCACCCAGATCGCGGCGCTATCCACGACCCAGGTCACGGCGTTGACGACGACGCAGCTCGGCGGACTGGTCTCCTCCCAGATTGGGGCGCTCAACACGACGCAGGTGGGCGCGCTGACCACCACGCAGGTCGCGTCACTCGGCACCACGCAGTTCCGTGGGCTGGGTTCCGCTCAGGTGGCGGCGCTGACCACCACCCAGATCGGGGCGCTGACCACGACGCAGATCGGCTCCCTGACCCTGGCGCAGACCGCTGGGCTCGAGACCACCGACCTGGCCGCACTGACCACGACGCAGATCGCCGGGCTGACGAGGACCGTGATCGGCGGGCTCAGCACCACCCAGGTGCGGGCGCTGGAGACGACCGACCTCGCCGTGCTGAACACGACGCAGCTTGGCGGCCTGACGGGCAGCCAGGTCGGCGCGCTGACGACGACACAGGTCGGGGCGCTGACCACCACCCAGATGGCGGCGCTGACGGGCACGCAGGTGAGCGGCCTGACCACGACGCAGATCGGCACGCTGACGACCACGCAGGTCGGTGGGCTCGGTACAACGCAGGTCCGCGCGCTGAGCTCGAGCCAGGTGGCTGCGCTGACCACCACGCAGGTGGGCGCGTTGACCACGACACAGATCGGCGGCCTGGGCGTCACGCAGGTGAAAGGCCTGGAGACGACGGATGTCGCAGTGCTGAGCACGACGCAGGTCGCGGCACTTACCTCGACGCAGCTCGCGGCGCTGACCGCGACGCAGGTCGCGGCCCTGACCACCACCGCGATCGGCGCGCTGACGACGACGCAGGAGGCCGGCCTGACCACCGCCCAGGTCGGCGGCCTGACCACCAGCCAGATCACGGCGCTGACGACCACCGCCGTCGCCGCGTTGACGACGACGCAGGTGGCCGGCCTCACGACGACACAGATCGCGGCCTTCACCACGACCCAGATCGGCGCGCTCGAAACCAGCGACATCGCGGCGCTGACCGACATCCAGGTCGCCGGCTTCACCACGACCCAGATCGGGGCGATGACCACGGCTCAGGCTAACGCCCTGTTTACCTGATCCAGGGCCAGGATAGGCCCTGGACGATCACAAGGGAGAGTGCGGCATGGCCAGAATGGGCATCGCCGACCTGGTGGGCAGCGCACAGGCGCTGGCCGCCGCGGGCCAGGGTGCGCTGGCCGCGGAACTGTATCGCGACTGGGCGGGGCAGAACCCGGACGACCCGCTGCTGCATGCCGTGCACTTCAACCGCGGCGTGCTGCTGGCGGAAGCCGGGGACCTGCCGGGGGCGGTAGAGGCCTTTTCCGCCGCCATCCGCCGCAGGCCTGAGTTCCTGCCGCCCTACATCAATCTCGGTGCCGCCTGCGAGAGGCTGGGGGCCAAGGCGCAGGCCTATGGGCATTGGGCGCACGTCTCGGGCAGCCTGGGTGGCGTGACGGCCGAGACCGTTGCCTACAAGGCCACGGCGCTGAAGCAGATGGCGCAGGTGTTGGAAGGCGGGCGGCAGCTTGCCGCGGCCGAGGATACGCTGCGCCAGGTCGCGGAGCTCACGCCCGGGCAGCGCGACGTGGTGCAGCATTGGATCAGCCTGCGCCAGCGGCAATGCCAATGGCCGGTGCTGGTCCCGCTCGCCGGCCATGACGCCGCGGCGTTGCTGCGGCGGATCGCGCCGCTCAGCATGGCCTGCCTCGCGGATGATCCGCTGATGCAGCTTGCCGTCGGCGCGGCGCATGTGCGGGAGGATGTCGGGCCACCGCTGCACTTCCGCACCGCCGAGGAATTCGCCGGGCGCATCGCCGAGATCCCTCAGCGCCGGTTGCGCATCGGCTATCTCTCCTCCGATCTGCGCGATCATGCGATCGGTTCCCTGATGGCCGAGATGTTCGGCCTGCACGACCGCAGCGCGGTCGAGGTCTTCGCCTATTATTGCGGCATCCCGCAGGAAGACGCGACCAAGGCCCGCATTCGCGATTCCGTCGAGCATTGGCGCGACATCCAGGCGCTGGACGACGAGGCCGCCGAAGCCATGATGCTCGCGGATGGCATCGACATCCTGGTCGATGTGAACGGGCATACGCGCGGGGCGCGTACGCGCCTGCTCGCGCGCCGGCCGGCGCCGATCATCGTCAACTGGCTGGGCTATCCGGGCAGCATGGGGAGCCCGTACCACCACTACATCATCGCCGACCCCCACATCATCCCCGAGGGCAGCGAGCGCTTCTATTCCGAGACCGTGCTGCGCCTGTCCTGCTACCAGCCCAATGACCGGCGCCGCCCGACCGGGGGCGCGACACCTCCGCGCCGGGCCGATCACGGACTGCCCGAGGAAGGGACGGTATTCTGCTCCTTCAACGGCACGCAGAAGATCACGCCCTTCGTCTTTGCGCGCTGGATGGCGATCCTGCAGGGCGTACCCGGCAGCGTGCTGTGGCTCCTGAAGTCCTGCGAGGAGGTGGAGGACCGCCTGCGGGCCCATGCCGTCGCCGCCGGCGTCGCGCCGGAACGCCTGATCTTCGCGCCGATCGTCGCAGCGCATGATCACCTCGCGCGCTATGCGCTGGCCGACCTCTTCCTCGATACACTGCCCTATGGGGCGCACACCACAGCCTCGGACGCACTCTGGACCGGGGTTCCGGTGCTGACGGTGCCGGGGCGGGGCTTCGCCGCCCGCGTCTGCGCGAGCCTCGTGCATGCGGCGGGACTACCCGATCTCGTCTGCGCCTCGCCGGAAGCGTATGTCGCGCGCGCCATCGCGCTGGGGCGGGACCGCGAGGCCCTGGCCGCCCTGCGCGCGCGGTTGATCGAAGGTCGCGACACCGCCCTTCTGTTCGATACTCCTCGTCTGGTGCGGGATCTGGAGGCGCTGTTCCGCCTCATGTGGGACGACTTCGCGAATGGGCGGATGAAGCGGCCGGATCTGCGGAATCTCGGCACCTATCTCGAACTGGGCACCACGTTGGATCACGGCGACGCCGAGGCTTCATTCCTGCCCGGCCTTGACGTGCGCTGGCGCACAGCGCGCGCCGTGCGGCACGCCTATGCGCCGCTGCCCGATGATGGGCGCTGCTGACCATGGCGCCCCTGGATGCCGCCCCCACCGGCTTTGCGGGCCTGCCCCTGGAAGCCCTGCTGCCGGGCATCGAATCGCTGCCGGCCGCGCTGGCCATTGGGGCCTATCGCGCCTGGCTCGCCGCCAATCCCGCCTCGCCCCAGCGTTTCGCAGCCTGGTTCAACCTCGGTGCATTGCTCGGCAATTCGGGTGATCGGACGGCAGCGATGGTCGCCTATCGCCAGGCGCTGGCGCTGAAGCCCGACCTGCACCAGGCATCGGTGAATCTCGGCCTGATGCTGGAAGCCGAAGGTCGGCCGGATGACGCGCTGGCAACCTGGGACGAGGCGCTGCAGCCGGACCAGGCGCGCATCGCCCTGCTGAACCATCGCGGCCGGCTGCTGGAAACGCGCCGGTGCTACGCCGAGGCGGAACGGGCGCTGCATGCCAGCCTGCTGACCGAACCGGATCAGCCCGACGTCATCCAGCATTGGGCGCATCTGCGCCAGAAGGCGTGCCTATGGCCGCTGCATGGCGACGGCATACCGGGCCTTTCCACCGAGGCGTTGACACTGCGCGGCGGTCCGCTCGGCGCGTTGGCACTGACCGATGATCCGGACCTCCAGCGCCGCATCGCCGATGCCTGGATCGCCCGCAAGGTCCCCGCCGCACCGGAATGGCTAGCGCCCGCCGGCGGATACGCCCATGAGCGCGTTCGCATCGGCTATCTCTCCTCGGATTTCTGCCGCCATGCGATGGGCTTCCTCATTGTCGGGCTGCTGGAGCGCCACGACCGCTCGCGCTTCGAACTCTTCGGCTATTGCTCCACGCTGGAGGATGGCAGCGACCTTCGGGCACGGATCATCGCCGCGCTCGACCATCATGTCCCGATCGGCCATCTGTCCGAGGAGGAAGCAGCGCGCCGCATCCGCGCCGACGAGATCGATATCCTGATCGACCTCAACGGGCTGACCGCCGGGGCGCGACTGGGCACGCTGCGCTGGAAGCCGGCACCCGTGCAGGCCACCTATCTCGGATATGTCGGGCCGGTGCCATTGCCGGAGCTCGACTGGATGATCTGCGACACGGTCACCGTACCGCCGGACCAGGCCATGCACTATGCCCCACCTCCCCTGCCGATCGACGGCTGCTATCAGGCAAATGATGGGCGCGACCAGGCGCTGCCGGCGCTCAGCCGTGCCTCGGAAGGCCTGCCCGAGGACGCCTTCCTGCTCTGCTGCTTCAACAATTTCTACAAGATCACGCCACAGGTCTTTGCCGCCTGGATGGCGATCCTGCGCGCTGCGCCGCATGCCGTGCTGTGGCTGACCGAGGATAACGCCACCGGCATCGCCAATCTTCGCCGGGAAGCCGCGAGAGCGGGCATCGCGCCGGAGCGGCTGATCTTCGCCTCGCGTTGCGACCCGGCGCATTATCTGGCGCGGCTTCGCCTTGCCGATCTCTTCCTCGATACCTTCCCCTACAATGCCGGGACCGTTGCCTCGGATGCACTGCGCATGGGGCTTCCGATCGTCACGCTGGCGGGCCGCGCCTTCGCGTCGCGCATGGCGGCGAGCTTGTCGACAGCCGTCGGCACCAGCGACGGTATCGCGACAACGCTCGACGACTACATCGCAGCGGCCGTAGCCCTGGCCACGAACCCTTCGCGTCACGCCGCCCTGCGGCAGCGCCTGACCGGCGATGCCTGGACACAGACCTTGGGCAACACGGCCGGTTTCACCCAGCGGATGGAAGCGGCCTACGAGGCCATCCTGCTGCGGCCGTAGCGCGAGGCAGCCTCACCCCGCCGCCGCATAGGCCGTGGCCCAGAGCGCGAAGGCGTTGTCGCGAATCACGCGCACCATGCCGAAGCCGGCCTGGCGCAGCGCGATCCCCAGCGTGCGGGCAGTGAAGCCAGTCCGATGCGCCATGAAATGGTTGCCAGCCGCAATGGCCGCGCCGTGACCATACAGCATGTCGAGCGGCGCGATCGGTCCCGCCGGGGAGACATACGCCGCTTCGGCCAGCCGGTCCTGCGCCACCAGCTCGGCGGCGCGCTGCAGGTCCGGCACCGTGATCAGCGCGAAGCCTTCCGGCCGCAGCACGCGCCGGAACTCGGCCAGGGCAAGCGGCACGTCGTGCGCGAAAAGATGCTCGAGATTATGCGCCGACCACACGGCATCCACGCTGCCGCTCTCGACCATGCTCATATCCGTGATGGTGGCGACGATATCCGGCACGACGCCCGGATCGATATCGAGCCGCAATTCGCGCCAGGCGCCGGGTTCGAAGAAGGCCGGCGGCAGCTTGCGCGGATCGGCCATGCCGCAGCCGACATGCAGCACGGTGCGCAGGGCGGGCGGGGCTTCGGCGAGAAGGGTCATGCGGTATCTCCGTCAGGCGGCCTGGGGCAGCGGGGCCTGCAGCCCCGACAGGTATCGCGCCGCCACCGCGCCATCCGTGCGGCGGTCATGCTCGGCGAGCAGACGGAAGACGATGTCGATGGCGCCATAGGCGTCGTGCAGAATCGCCGCCATGGCGAGCAGTTGCCGATCCGACAGCACGCCCAGCCGCAGCAGGTCGCGAATGAACACCGCATCGGCCCAGACGAGTTGCCCGAGCCCGGCATAGGGATCGCCGTTCACAATCATCGGCTGCACCGCGCGGGACACGGTGGGGAAGAAGCGGTGCAGCACGAAGCCGCGATCCCGCAGGAACAGCTCCATCTCGCTGAACAGCGGCTGGCCCTTGTAGAGCGGCAGGAACTCGACCTCCGCCTGGATCACCAGCGCATCGCGCAGCCGCGCCTCGGCGTGGCGCAGCACCATCAGTTCGGCGCCCTGGATGTCGAGCTTCAGCAGATCCGCACCCGCCGTCTCCGGCACATCGTCCAGGCGGACGGTATCGACCGTCTCGGTCCCCAGCACGCGGCCCCATTCGGGAAAGCCGTGAAACAGCGCCAGCACCGCCGGGTCCGGCTCCAGCAGGGAGGTCATCCCCGGTGCCTGGCAGAGATGCAGCACATGCCGCGCGCCATCGCCCACCGCATGTGGAAAGTAGCGCTCCAGCGGCCCCCTGCGCGCATCCAGCACCGCGAGCGCGGCGGGATTGGGTTCGAAACCCACCACCTCCGCCAGGCCGGCGCGCAGCATGCCGGCATAGGGGGGTTCGGAATCGATCGGGTTGGCGCCGATATCGACCACCTTCACCCTCGGGGCGAGGCCGCCGGTCAGGGCCTGGAATGACTGCATGCGCGGCTGCCTCCTGCAGCGGACAACGCGCTCAGCCTCGCCGCAGATCCCTTTCCGAACCCTTCACAAGCGGCGCCGTTCCGGAGAGTCTGCCGGCCAGGGAGAAACACCATGACCGCAGCCGACCGACTTCGTGCCCGCCTCGCCACGGGCGGAATCCTCTCCGCGCCCGGCGCGCCCGACGCGCTCGCCGCGCGGCTGATCGAGCAAGCGGGATTCGAGGCGATCTACATGACCGGCTTCGGCGCGACGGCCTCGCGCCTCGGCCGACCCGATATCGGCCTGCTGACCCAGACCGAGATGACCACCCATGCCCGCGACATGGCGCGTGCGGTGGCCATCCCGATCATCGCGGATGCCGACACGGGCTATGGCGGCCCGGCAAACATCGCGCGCACCATGGAGGAATACGCCCAGGCCGGCGTCGCCGCCGTGCATCTGGAAGACCAGGTCGCGCCGAAGCGCTGCGGCCAGCTCGCCGGCATCCGGTTGATCGATGCGGAAGAGGCAACGCGCCGACTACGCTGCGCCATCGCCGCGCGCCCCGCGCAGGGTCCGCTGGTGATCGGCCGCACCGATGCCATGCCGGCCATCGGACCCGACGAGGCCGTGCGCCGCGCGCTGATGTACCAGGATGCCGGCGTCGACCTGGTCTTCATCGACGGCATCAAGCGCATCGAGGAAGTGGAGATCGTCGCCCGCCGCGTCCCCGGCCCCAAGGTCGTCAGTATCGTGGACGGCAACGAGACCACCGCTCTGACCGCCCAGGCGCTGGAACAGATGGGCTTCGCGGTGGTGCTCTATGCCGTCTCGCTGCTGTTCAGCGCGGCGCAAGCCATGGCGGCGACGCTCGCCGCGCTGAAGCGCGACGGCACGCCCGCCGCCTCCGCCGGCGCCATGATGTCCTATGCCGAGTTCAGCGCCCTGGTGGAGCTGCCGCGCTTCCAGCGGCTCGACGAGGATTACGGCTGAGCGAAGCGCTCGATGCGGAAGGCGTCGAGCGGGATGTCGGTCCGCCCGTCCACCACAAGCTCCGCCATGATCGCGCCGATCCCCGGGCCGAGCTGGAAGCCATGGCCCGAAAAGCCGAAAGCGTGGAACAGGCCGGGCGTGGTGCTGCTGCGGCCGATGACGGGAATCGCGTCCGGCATCTTGCCGTCGATGCCGCTCCAGGACCGGATGATCTGCGCGCCCGCGAGCATCGGCACGAGTTCGATCGCCAGTTGGGCGGCCGCGATCGTCACCTCGGGCAATGGCCGCGACCAGGGCATGGCGGGATCGTTCTCGCCATGCCCGCCGCCGATGATCACGCTGCCGCGCGGGATCTGGCGCAGATAGACATTGCCCCCGACCACGCCGAGATTCGGCTCGATCACATAGGGCAGCGGCTCCGTCACCAACATGTTGGGGGAAAGCGGCGCGACCGGAACAGGCTCGCCGAAGGCCGCGGCGACGGCACCGCCCCAGAAACCTGCCATGTTCAGCATCAGGGGGGCGGCGAATGCCTCGCCTGCCTTGGTGCGCAGCGTGAAGCGCGCGCCGTCATACGCATGCGCGACGACTTCGGCATGCTCGCGGATATCGGCGCCGGCGGCGCGCGCCGCATTGGCGAGCGCCGGCGCGAGCAGGCGCGGATTGGCCGCGCCATCCTCCGGCGCGAAGGATCCGGCGACGACCTTCGGCCCAAGCCAGGGATATTCCCGGTGGATCGCGTTGCGCCCGACCATGCGCAACGGCAGGTCATATTGCCTGGCGACATCGAGATAGGCGATCAGCTCGGCTTCCTCCGCCTCGCTGCGCGCGAGCTTCAGATGGCCGGTGACGGTGAATTCCGCCGCGGTGCCGACAAGGTCCGGCAGCCGGCCCCAAATCTCACGGGACCGCCGCGCGATGGGCAACTCGGCCGGATGCCGCCCCTGCTGCCGCACCCCGCCATAGTTCACCCCCGAGGCCTGGCCGCCGACCAGCCCGCGTTCCAGCAGCACCACGCGCAGCCCGCGCTGCGCAAGATGCAGCGCGGCCGAACAACCCGCCCCGCCGCCACCCTGGATCAGGACGTCGCAATCGGTCGTCATGCCGCCACCAGCGGGATCGGCTTCACCGGCGGCTGCCCCCGCAGCCGGCCGATCTGCGGCACGGGGCGGCCGAGCTCGGCCGCCAGGATCTCGGCCGCCGCGGCACCGCAGACACGGCCTTGGCATCGCCCCATGCCGACGCGGGTGAAGGCCTTGGCCCGGTTCATCTCCGGCGCGGGACCGGTCGCCGCCTCGGCGCGCGCCGCGGCGCGCAGCTCGCCCGCACACAGGCCCTCGCAGCGGCAAAGGATGGCATCATCCGGCAGAGCGCGCGCGAGATGCGCCGGGAAGGGGAAGGCACGCTCCAGCGCACCGCGGAACCGCGCCAGGCCAGCGAGGCGACGATCCAAGGTGACGGTTTCGATCGGGTCGATGCGGTGGCCGGCATCCGCCAGCAGGGCCAGCGCCGCGCGCTGCCCGGCGAGTTCCGCGACATCGGCGCCACCAATGCCCGCCCCGTCCCCGGCGAGGTAGATGCCCGCGACCGGCGTGCGGCCAGCCTGGTCCCTCACCGGGATCCAGTTCGCCTGCAGCGCGTCGTGGCGAAACGGCACGCCGGCCAGGTCGGCGAGCTGCGCCTCGGGCTTCAGGCCCCAGCCCATGCCGATGGCGTCGCATTCGGTGCGGTGTTCGCGCCCCGTCGCGTCGCGCCATCGGATCGCCGCCACGGACTGTCCATCGCCCTCGATGGCCATCGGCGTGATGCCTTCCGCCATGCGCACGCCGCGCCGCTTCAGCCAGGCGGTGTAGTAGAGTCCCTTGGCGAAAGTCATCCCGCCCAGCATCAGCCCGGGTGCGGCGCGCGCCTTGGTGGCGAAGGGCGTCGTATCCAGCACCGCCGCCACATCCGCTCCGGCCTTCACGTACTGGTAGGCAACAAGCACCAGCAGCGGCCCGCTGCCGAGCAGCACGACCCGCCGCCCGATGCCGCAACCCTGCGCCTTCAGTGCGATCTGCGCCGCACCCAGCGTCGTGACACCCGGCAACGTCCAGCCGGGCACGGGAACCACGCGGTCCATCGCGCCGGTGCACAGGATGGCCGCATCGAAGCCGATGGTCTGCTGCGCGCCGCGGTGCAGTGCCTGCATCACCCCCGCACCGGGTCGGATGTGCCAGACCAGCGTTTCAGGACGCCAGTCGCAGCGCGGCTTCAACGCATCGAGCGTCTCGTGGATCGCCGTCGCGCGCTTCGCCTCGAAGCCGTAGAGGGTCCGCGCGTCGCGCGCGAGCGCTGCGGGCGGGCGCTGATAGATGCGGCCGCCGCCATCGGGCGTCTCATCGATCCAGACCGGCGAGAGGCCTGCCGCTACCAGCCGTTCCACGGCGCGTACCCCGGCGGGGCCGGCACCGACCACCGCGACCTTCATCCGCGACGGACCTCCATCCCATCCTGCGCAGGCGTCGCACAGGCGCGCACGCGTCCCATGCCTTGCACCACCACCCAGCAATCCTGACAGGCGCCCATCAGGCAGAACCCCGCCCGAACTCCGTCGCCGAACTCGCTTGAGCGCAGATGGCCGGCGCCGGCGGCAAGCAACGCCGTCAGCAGCGTATCGCCTTCCATCGCTTCGATCGCCGATCCTTCGAGCGTCAACGTGATGCGCGGCCGTTGCGCATCGCGCAGACGGACCAGCTTCACAGCGTATCCTCGTGCCGGCAGTTCACCAGCAACTCCGCGACCGTCGCGTTGTTGGGCAGGCGCAGCACTGCCTCGATCAGGGCCGCCAGGTCCTCGGGGCGCGACATGGCGTCGCGGGAGACCTTGGTGACATGCGAGGTCATGTCCGTATCGACGAAGCCAGGACAGACCGCGGTGGCACGAATGCCGTGCTCCCAACCCTGGCGGCGGACCTCCTGCGTCAATGCCATCACCGCGAACTTGCTCATCGCATAGCCGAGATTGTCGTTGCGCACGCGCTTGCCCGAGAGGGAGGAGATGTTGACGACGCGCCCCTCCCCCGCCGCGACCAGATGCGGCCAGGCGGCGCGGATCACGCGCATCGGACCCTTCGCGTTCACCGTCCACATGGCGTCGAAATTCGACTCGTCGGCATCGAACATGGTCGCGCGTGGATTGATGCCCGCGGCATTCACCAGCGCATCGATGCGGCCATGGCGCGCCATCGCCTCGGCAACCCAGCCATCGGCGCTGCCCTGCTTCGCGGCATCGAAGACATGGCCGCTAAGCCGCTCGTGCTGCGGCAGGCGTGACGGATCGCGCACCCCGGCGCTGATCGTGTAGCCCGCGGCCAGCAGGCGTTCCATCACGGCGCGGCCGATGCCGCGCGTCGCACCTGAGACCATTACCACGCGGCCGGTCGGATCCATCATGCGGCAATTTCCTCGGCGCGGTGGCAGGCAATGGTCCGGCCCTCGGCGCCGGGAAGCGGCCGCAGGACGGGAACGGATTCGGCGCAGGCAGGCAGCGCCATGGGACAGCGCGTACGGAAGACGCAGCCGGATGGCGGGCGCGCGATGCTCGGCACCTCGCCCGACAGTGGTGCGGTCGCGGCGCGATGATGCATCGACGGCGTCGCGGCCAGCAGCGCCCGCGTATAAGGGTGAGCCGGCGCACGGAAGATCTCCGCCGCCGCACCTTCCTCCATCACCAGGCCGAGATACATCACGACCACGCGGTCACACAGGTGGCGTACCACATGCAGGTCATGGCTGATGAACATCAGCGCGAGGCCGAGTTCGGCACGCAGATCGGCCAGCAGGTTCACCACCTGCGCCTGGATCGACACGTCGAGCGCCGAGACCGGCTCATCCGCGACGATGAAATCGGGCCGCGTGGCCAGTGCACGCGCAATCGCGATGCGCTGCCGTTGCCCGCCCGAGAATTCATGCGGCAGGCGCTGGGCGTGGCTCGGATCCAGCCCGACCTGCAGCAGCAGTGACGCGACGCGCTCCGTCGCCTCCGCCCCGTCCGCGATACGGTGGATCACCATGCCATCCGCGATCTGCGCGCCGACGCTGCGACGTGGATCGAGGCTGCCATAGGGATCCTGGAAGACCATCTGCATGCGCCGGCGCAGCGCACGCAATTCCGCACTGCCCATCGCGGCGAGGTCGCGATCCTCGAACAGTACGCGGCCATCGGAGGGCGCCATCAGCCGCAACATGACGCGGCCGAGCGTGCTCTTCCCGCAGCCGGATTCGCCGACGACGCCGACCGCCTCCCCACGGTTGATGCTGACGTTGACGCCGCGCAGCGCGAACATCGGCACGCCGCGGCCGAGGAAGCCGCCGCGGCGGTGAAAAACGCGGGTCAGGCCCTCCCCGCGGATCAGTGGCGCGGTCATGCCACCTCCTTCCAGCGGCGGCAGCGCGCGGCGCGGCGCGGGCCGGTCTCGACCATCGCGAGGTCCGCGGCGCTGCAGGCGGGTTCGGCCATGGCACAGCGCGGGGCGAAACGGCAGCCGGGCGGCATGGCCCAGGGCTGCGGCACGGCGCCGGGAATGGCGGACAGGCGGTCCGCGTCGCCTTCCGGCGTGGAGGCGATCAGTGCGGCGGTATAGGGATGGCGCGGCGCGGCGAAGACCTCGGCCGCCGGGCCTTCCTCCACCACCTCGCCGGCATACATCACCGCGACGCGGTCGGCGATCTCGGCCACCACGGCGAGGTTGTGCGTGACGAAGACCATGCCCATCCCGCCCTCCGCGCGCTTGAGTTCGGCCAGCAGCGCGAGGATCTGCGCCTGCACCGTCACGTCGAGCGCAGTGGTCGGTTCATCCGCCAGCAGAAGCCGCGGATGGTTGGCGATGGCCGCCGCGATCATCGCACGCTGCCGCTGCCCGCCCGAGAGTTCGTGCGGATAGGCGACCGCCGCGCGCTCCGGGTCCGGCAGGCCGACCTGGCGCAACAGGGTGACGACCCGGTCGCGGATGCCGTCGGTGATGCCGTGGGCCCGCAGGCTTTCGCCCACCTGCATCCCGACACGCAGCAACGGGTTCAGGCTGCTCGACGGATCCTGGAAGATCATCGCCATGTCGCGGCCGCGCATCGCGCGCAGCCTCGGCTCGGCAAGGCGCAACAGGTCGTGCGACGCGCCATCGCGCCCGGCCAGCATGATGCGGCCCGCGACCGGCGTCACCGCCGCGGGCAGCAGCCCCATGATGGCCAGTCCCGTCAGCGTCTTGCCCGATCCGCTCTCGCCCACGATGGCGAGCGTCTCGCCCGGCGCGAGGGAGAAGCCGACATCGCGCACCACCGTCACCGGCCCCTGCGGGCCCGGCACCCGCAGCGTCAGCCCCTCGACCGAGAGCAACGCCGGTACGGCGGGCGTGGCGGGTGCCGGCGGCAAGGCCAGCACACGGCCGAGGAAGCCTGGCCGCCCGCTCGCCCGCCCGCGCGGGTCGAGCGCATCGCGCAGCCGGTCGCAGAGGAGATTCAGCACCAGCACGGTGCCGGTTAGCGCGAGGCACGGCCAGAACAGCAGCAGCGGCGCCAGTTCCATCGCCGACCGCGCACCGCGGATCATCAACCCCCAGGAGGGCGCCGGCGGCACCACGCCGAGCCCGAGGAAGGACAGCCCACTCTCGAGCAGCATCGCTGAGGCGACGGTGAGGGAGAACTGCACGATCAGGGGCGGCGCGATGTTCGGCAGCAGCGTGCGCCATAGGATGCGCCCCGTCGGGGCTCCGAGCGCCTGCTGCGCCGTGACGTAGTCCAGCGCCCGGGCGGACAGCGTCTCCGCGTAGGCGACGCGGGCGAAGCCCGGAGCGAAGAGGATCGCGAGCGACAGCACCAGCGTGGTCGCTCCGGGACCGAGCAGCGTGACGACCAGCAGCGCGAGCAGCAGCGGCGGGAAGCACAGCACGATCTCCGAAGCGCGCACCGTCAGCAGCTCGACGACACTGCGGAAATATCCGCCGAGGATGCCAAGCAGCGTGCCGACGATCGCCGCGGCCGCCGTCGCCGCGAAGGCGACCGACAGCGATACCCGCGCACCCCAGACGATGCGCGAGAGGACATCGCGGCCGTATTCATCCTGCCCCAGCCAATGCAGGGCGGACGGGCCCGACAGCCGGTTCGCGACATCCTGCCGCACGGGATCGGCCAGCGGCAGGATCGGCGCGGCGATCGCAAGCGCGATGATGCCGAGAGCCAGCGCGCCCGGCAGCAGCAGCGGACGAAGTTTCGCGCGCCGCATCAGCCGTGCCGCACGCGCGGGTCGATCACCGCATAGAGCAGATCGACGCAGAAGTTCAGCAGGACGAAGAGCGCGGAGATGACCAGCACGATGCCCATGACTTCGGGGTAGTCCCGCGCTTCCACCGCGCGGACCAGGTATCCCGACAGGCCCGGCCAGTTGAACACGAATTCCACCAGCACGGTGCCCCCCAGCAGCGAACCGAGATGCAGCGCCACCACCGTGACGACCGGCGTCAACGCATTGCGCAGCACATGGCGCCGGATGATCGCCGCTGGCGCGACGCCGCGCGCCTGGGCGGCACGGACATGCTCGCGCTCCAGGACCTCCAGCACGGATGACCGCATGACGCGGAACACCACCGCGCCCAGCCCCACCGCGATGGTGCAGGCCGGCATCATCAGCAGCAGCATGTGCCGCGCCGGATCGCGCGCGAAGGGCACATAGCCCCCCGCCGGCACCAGCTTGAGCTGCTGGGCCAGCACCAGCACCGTCAGCGTGCCGACGACGAAGACCGGGATGGACAAGGCGAGACCCGCCGCCGCCGAGAGCACGCGGTCGAGCGACCCGCCCGCGCGCAGCGCCGCAGCCACGCCCAGCGGCACGCCGAACACCACCGAGATCAGCCCCGCCATCCCCACCAGTTCCAGCGTGCGCGGAAGGCGCAGCGCGATCTCCTCGACGATTGGATGGTCGTCCTGCAGGGCGAGGCCGAAATCGCCCTGCAACAGGCCGCCCATGTAGTCGAGATACTGCTGCCACAGGGGAAGGTTCAGGCCCAGCCTGTCGCGCAGTTCCTCCACGGCCGCCGGATCAGGCGCGATGCCTCCCTGGGAGAGCAACAGCTCCGCCGGGTCGCCCGGGATCATATGGATCACCAGGAACACCAGCGTAGCCACCGCCCAGACAAGGCCCACCGAAGTGACGAGCCGGCGTGCAGCGAAGCTCAGCACCGTCTCAGGCCACTTCGGTCGTCTCGAAGGTCAATCCTGAATAGAAGGTCAGCGCACCGGGCAGGTTCTTGAAGCCGGTCACCTGCCTGCGCATGGCGTAGCCCTGGCTGCGCCAGGTCAGGCCCACGATCGGCGCCTGCTCGATCGCCACGCCTTCCATCTCGCGATAGATCGCCTTGCGCTTGGCTTCGTCGAATTCGGCGCGGCCGGCCCGCAGCAGGTCGGTGACGCGGTCGATCTTCAGGCCGAAGCTCCGGACATAGGAGGGCGAGAGCGAGCCATCGATGAAGTTCGCGATGCCGTCCGGATCGTTGCTGTCCGCGGCCGTGCCCATCACCGCGACGTCATACTGGCCACGATTGCCGATGGCCACGCGCGTCGCCCAGTCGGGCATGTTCAGCTCGGCACGGATGCCGACGGCGGCGAGGTGCTGCTGCACCACTTCCGCGGTGTCCTTGTGCATGCCGTACTGGGCGGTGGAGAGCAGCGAGCACGACACGCCATTCGCGAGCCCCGCCTCGGCCAGCAGGCGCTTGGACAGGTCGGGATCGTACTTCCAGCCTTCCTTGTATTCCGGATTGTAGAAGGGGCTGGATTCCGCGACGGGGAGCTGCATCAGCGGCGAGCCGCGGCCGAAGAAGGCGGCGCGCACCAGCTCGTCCCGCTTGATCGCATGCGCGACGGCCTTGCGCACGCGCGGATCATTGAAGGGCGGGCGGGAGCCGTTGAAGACCAGGAACATGAAGGCGCCATCGACGGTGTCGAGGCTCAGCGCCGGGTCGGCCGTGATGGCGTCCATCGCCTGCCAGGGCACATATTCGATCAGGTCCACATCGCCCGAGCGCAGCGCGGCGACGCGCAGATTCTCATCGGCATAGGCGATGGCCTTCAGCTTCTTCAGCTTCGGCAGGCCGGCGCGATGGAAGCCGGTGAAGGGTTCGAATTCCAGCGAGACGCCGCGCTCCTGCCCCTTCAGGATGAAGGGACCCGCCCCGATGAACTGCCCGCGCGGCGAGTTCCGCGAGATGATCGGCAGGTGGTAGGAGGCCATCATCACCGGCAGCGTCGCCACCGGGTTCTTGAGGAAGATGCGCACCGTGCGGTCATCGGGCGTCTCGATGCGATCCACCCCCTGCATCTCGGCGCGGAAATAGGCGGTCGAACGTTCGGCGGCGATCTGCTCGATGGTCCACTTCACATCGGCGGAGGTGACCTTCTCGCCGTTCTGGAAGCGGGCATCGCGCAGCTTGAACTCCCAGCCCTGCGTGCCGATCGGCTGCCAGGATTCCGCGAGTTCCCCGCGCAACGCGCCATCGTCGGCATAGGAGGTCAGGCCGCGGAACATCAGCAGCTTCATGGTGGCGGCCGCGGTGCCGCTGTTCTGCCAGGGCTGGATGCTGGGCGGGAAGGAGGAGAGGCCGAAGGTCAGCTCCCCCGGCGTTGCCGCGCGCGCGCCCGGCAGGCGGAGGAAAGGCAGCATCCCGGCGGAGGCTGCGCCGGCCAGCACGGCACGGCGGGTGGCAGTCGGTCCCATGCTTCACTCTCCTTCTTGTGTTTGCCCAGACGTAACGAAGTTCAGTGATCAGACAGCGTAGTCATAGACCTCGCGTGCAGTGTCAGCCGAGATGACGCCCTCGGCCAGATCGCGCGCGACGGCAGCGGGGTCGCGCTTCTCCGGCGGACCGTAGCCGCCGGCACCGGGGCTGACCACGGCGAACCATTGGCCCGGCTTCAGCACGGCGTTGTCCTTGTCGAAGACCACGCCGGGGCCGGCTTCCACCGCACCGTGGCCACCGGCAGCGCCGCCGAACAGCCCCCAGGACTTCGACGACAGCCGCGAGACGTCGACCCGCACGCGGCAATCGGCATCGGCGCGATAGACGCGACGCAGGCCCATGCCGCCGCGCTGCGTTCCGGCACCACCCGAGCCGTCCACCAGCTCATAGCGCAGCAGCGTCAGCGGATATTCGATCTCGAGCGCCTCGACCGGCAGGTTGGACGTGTTGGTGACGTGGACATGGATGCCATCGAGGCCATCCTTCGTCGCGCGCGCCCCGCCACCACCGCCCATGGTCTCGAGATAGACCCAGAGCGCACCGTCCTCCTCCCGCTGGCCGATGAAGCTGGCCACTGTGCAGACGGAGTTGGAGCAGGCCGTGACGCGTTCCGGCACCGCCTGTGCCAGCGCACCGAGAATGAGGTCGGACACGCGCTGGCAGGTCTGCACGCGCCCATTCACCGCCGCGGGATGAGAGCAGTTCAGCACCGTGCCGTTCGGCGCCGTCACCGTCAGCGGCCGCGCCAGGCCCGCATTGGGCAGGATGGTCGGATCGACGACGGATTTGACGACGTAGTAGGCGGTTGCCGCCAGCGCGGTCCAGGTCATGTTCAGGCCGGCGCGAAGCTGCTTCGGGCTGTCGAAATGCAGCGACATGGCGTCGCCCTGGATGGTGACCTTCACCTTCAGCGGGAGTTGCTCGGTGACCTCGGTGCTCTCGAAGACATCCTCGAAGGTCCAGGAGCCGTCCGGCATGGCGGCGATGCCGGTGCGCATCTTGCGCTCGGCATAGTCGAGCAGCGCGGCACCGGCGGCCTTGACCGTCGCCGTGCCGTACTTGGCGCAAAGCGCCTGGAAACGCTGCACGCCCACCCGGTTCGCCGCCATCTGCGCGCGCAGATCCGACAGGCGCTCGCGCGGGACCTGGCAGTTCAGGAGGATGAGGTCGAGGACGTCCTTCTGCAGCTCGCCCGCGCGATACAGGCGCACGGGCGGGATGCGCAGGCCCTCCTGGTAGATATGCGCATGCCCGCGATCGGCGAAGTCCGAATGGTGGGCGAGGTTCACCGTCCAGGCGACGATCGCGCCATCCACGAAGATCGGCTCGGCCAGCACGATGTCGGGCAGATGCGTCCCGCCACCCTCATAGGCATCGTTACCAACGAAGACGTCGCCGGGCTTCATGTCCTCGACGCGGTGCAGCTTCAGCACATGCGGCACGATGCCGATGAAGCTGCCGAGGTGGATGGGGATGTGCTCCGCCTGGCAGAGCGTGTTGCCATCCGTGTCGAACAGCGCGGTGGAGCAGTCGCGCCGCTCCTTGATGTTGGTGGAATAGGAAGCGCGGATCAGCGCCTCGCCCGTCTCCTCGACGATCGAGGACAGGGCGGCGCCGATCACCTCGACGGTGATGGGGTCCAGCACCGGGGCGTGCGTCGCGGGAACGTCGTTCATGCCGCCACCTCCAGGATCAGGTTGAGATAGGCATCGACCCGCGCGGTCATGCCGGGCAGGACGACGGTGGTCGTGTCCATCTGCTCGACAATGGCCGGGCCCGTGAAGGTATTGCCGGGCTTGAGCTTGTCGCGGGCATAGATGGGCGAGGCCACGAAGTCGCCGGCCTCGGGGAACCAGACCTGGCGTTCGCCGACGATCGCACCCGACGCATCGGGGCCGGCATCCGGGTACGACTTCAACTCCGCCTTGCGCACACGGCCGGTCGCTTCCAGGCGCAGCGTAACGAGCTGCACCGGCTCGCCTTCCGCGACGAAGCCGTAGCGCTGCTTGTGCGCTTCGGCAAAGCCTTCGGCCAGCGCGGCGATGGTCGCCGCGGTGATCGGGCCTTCCGGCAGCGGCACGGCGAGTTCGTAGTTCTGCCCCGCGTAGCGCATGTCGGCGGTCCGGGTCAGGTGCCGATCCCCCGACGCGATCTCCTCGTGCACGAACCATTCGCTGGCCCGCGTCGCCAGCCCATCGAAGGCCGCCGCCACTTCGCCCACGGACTCCGCCGTCGCCGGCAGCAGCTTGGTCGCCGCGAAATCCGCGCGCAGATCGGTCAACAGCAGGCCCATGGCGCAGAGGATGCCCGGATAGGGCGGCACCAGCACGCGCTTCATGTCGAGCTCGCGCGCCAGCCGCGCCGCATGCAGCGGGCCGGCACCACCGAAGGCCATCAGCGTGTAGTCGCGCGGATCGTAGCCGCGCTGCACGGAGATGACCCGGATGGCGCGCGCCATGTTCGCGGTGACGACGGAGATGATCCCCTGCGCCGTCTCCATCACGCCAAGGCCAAGCTTTTCCGCGATGCGCTCGATCGACGCCTTCGCCAGCCCCTGATCGACCTTCATGCGCCCGGCGAGAAGGTATTGCGGGTTCAGCGTCTGCAGCACGACATTGGCATCGGTCGTGGCGGGCTCGGTATTACCCTTGCCATAGCAGACCGGCCCCGGATCCGCGCCGCAGGACCGCGGCCCAACCTTCAGCAGCCCGCCCGCATCGATATAGGCGATCGACCCACCGCCCGCGCCGACCGTGTGAATGTCGAGCATCGGCGCCTTGATCGGATAGCCATGCACGATGGCCTCCGAGGTCAGCTTGCAGGCACCGCCATTCAGCAGCGCCACATCCGTCGAGGTGCCGCCCATGTCGAAGGTGATCAGGTCGCTGAAGCCGGCCAGCGCACCGATGGCCTGCGCGCCGACCACGCCGGTGGACGGACCGGACAGCACCGCCCGCACCGGCATCTCGGCGGCCGTGCCGAAGCCGATGACACCGCCATTCGACTGCGTCAGATGCGGCGTCGCGGTCATGCCGATGTCGCGCAGGCGCGGGGTCAGACGCTCGATGTAGTTGCGCATGACCGGGCCGAGATAGGCGTTCAGCACGACGGTCGACAGCCGCTCGAACTCGCGGAACTCCGGCGCGATCTCGTGGCCGGCGCTGATGAAGACCTCGGGCATTTCCTCGCGCAGGATCTCGACAGCGCGCTTCTCGTGCTCGGGGCGGATGAAGCCGTAGAGGAAGGAGACGGCGATCGCCTTGACGCCGGCCTCCTTCAGCGCCTTCGCGGCGGCGCGCATGCGCTCCTCGTCCAGGGCGAGGTCGATGCGCCCGTCATGGCGCACGCGCTCCGGCACGCCATGGCGCAGGTCGCGGGAGACCAGCGTCGGCGGCTTGTCCGCTTGCATGTCGTAGAGGTCGGGACGCTTCTGCCGTCCGATCTCGAGCAGGTCGCGGAAGCCGTCCGTCGTGACCAGGCCCGTCTTCACGCCGCGATGCTGGATCAGCGCATTCGTCGCGACCGTGGTGCCGTGGCCGAAATAGGCCACCGGCTCGCCGGGCTGCGCGGCATCGGGGGCGACGCGCCGCATGCCTTCCTCGACGCCCTGGGCGATGCCGCGTGACGGATCATCCGGCGTGGAGGAGACCTTCCACACCTCGACCCGGCCCTCCTCCTGATCGAAGAGGCACACATCGGTGAAGGTTCCGCCCGAATCCACGCCGACACGCCAACGCGCCATCTGGTCTTTCCCTTCGCGCCAAGGACGAACGTCACGTGACTATCCTGTTGCATTCCGGACGTTCGCAAGGCCTTATTTTCTGCAAGCGGTATCTCGGAGAGCATTTTTTCGCTCAATGGAAATCCTGCCGCGGATCGAAGGAGGGTCCGCCCATTGCCGGAAATAATCCATGATGCGGGCATGGGTGGCATCGCCCGTGCCTTCGCGCTTCTCCGCCTGCTCGGCGACAGTGGCCGTGGCGGCATCAGGCTGACCGAGCTCTCAGCCCGGGCCGGCCTGCCGAGGCCCACGGTGCACCGCATGATGCGCAGCCTGGCCGCCGAGGGCGTCGTCGCCTTCGATGCCCGCAGCAAGCGCTACACGCTCGGCCTCGGCCTGTTCCTCCTCGCGGCGCGTGCGGGCGACACGCTGGGGCTGCGGGACCTGGCGCGCCCGACGCTGCTGAGGCTGACGGCATCGCTCGGCGAGACGCTCTTCCTGCTCGTCCACAATGGCTATGACGCGGTGTGCATCGAACGCACCGCGGGGCCGCTGCCCATCCGTTCCTTCACCGGGGATATCGGCGGTCGCGTGCCGCTCGGCATCGGGCAGGGCGCCAATGCCATCCTCGCCTTCCTGCCGCCCGCCGAGCAGGATGAGATCATCCGCCACAACATGCCCCGCATGCGCGAATTCGGCGGGCCCGACGAAGCCAGCCTGCGCGCTGAGCTCGCCCAGGTACGGCGCGAGGGATATTGCGGTGGCGCCTATGGGATGATCCCGGGCATGGGCGGGATCGGCGCGCCGGTCCTGGACCATGACGGCCGGGCCGTCGCGGCCATCAGCATCGGCACGACCACGGACCGGCTGACGACCGAACGCTGCGCGGTGATCGCCGAGATGCTGAAACGCGAGGCCGCGACGATCGGACGGGGGCTGAATCCCTTCGATCCGACCCTGCGGCGCGCCAGCGCCGCGATGGGGGCCAGCGCGGCGGAGTGATCCGCCCCGGCCCGCGGTCGCTCAACACGACCGGCAGTCGTTCTCCGCGTCAGCCCGGAGAGAAGGCGCGCCCTCAGCCTGTTCCGGCGCGCCTTGCCTGCGTCATCCCCGCAGCGCGCCCATCACCCTGTCGACGAACCCTGCCGCGCCGTCCTTCGCCGTCCAGCGCAGCACGGCGACGATGCCGGTGCTCGGATCGACCCAGGTCAGGTTTCCGCCCGCACCACTGGCGAAAAAGGCGTCATGCGCAGCGGCCGGATAGCGCACGCCGCCAGTGTTGAGCCACCACAGGAAGCCATATTGCGGGTTGAGCGCGCAGGGCGTCACGGATGCCTCGAACCAGGATTCCGGCACCACTTGCATGCCCGCCCAGCGCCCGCGGTTCAGCGCCAGCAAACCGATACGGGCCTGGTCCTCGGCATGGATCGAGACACCGCCGCCCCAATGCGTGCCGCCCGGAACCGATTGCACGCGCCGGCCATCCGGGAGTTCCACCCACGACGTCCGATACCCATCCCAGCGCCAGTCCGCCGAGGCCCCGATCGGGCCCAGGATGCGTTGGCGGAACACCTCGGGCAGGGGCCGGCCGAAGCGGCGCAGCAGGGCAAGCGACAGGCGGTTCACGCGAATGTCGTTGTATTCCCAATGGGTGCCCGGGGCCTTGAGCACGCGCAGCCCCTTCTTGCCCTGCCCTTCCGCGCCAAGGTCGCGACCGCGATCGATCGAATCCGCCTTACCGAACAACGTGCCCTCCCATTCGGAGGTGTTGGTCAGCAGCATCCGCCAGGTGATCGACGCATTCTGCGGACCGTCGAAGCCGCCATCGTCGACCGTCTCGGCGATCGGGCGATCGATGTCGGCGATCAGGCGATCGGCCACGGCGACGCCGGCCAGCAGGGACAGGTAGGATTTCGCCGCGCTGAAGGTCTGGCTGACGGCGCGGGTGTCGCCCCAGCGGGCCACCACCACGCCGTGGCGCGTGACCAGCCCCGCCGGTGCGCTGCGCGGCCAGAGCGGGCCGAGGATCTCGTTGTTCGGCGGCGGCTCGAAGAAGCCGCGGCCGAGATGGCCGGCCAGGTCATAAGGCCAATCGATCTCATGAGCTTCGGCGAAGGCCACGGCGCCAGCGAGCGCCGCGGCGTCGAAGCCGAGTGCGGCGGGCTCGGCCTCTGGCCAGGCAACGGGATGGGGTTCGGGAAAGGTCATGTTGGTCATCGCGGCGGACCATGCGCGCAAGCCGGGCGCCCTCCAAGGGGGGGGTGACGCCTTGCCGGCCAGGGGCGGCGCACCCATCCTCGGTCCAGGCACAGCGCCAGAGGAACCCGCCATGTCCGACACCCCCGCGACCGCCGGCCGGCTTGAGATCGTGTCGGACGCCATCTGCCCGTGGTGTTGGATCGGCAAGACGCATCTCGACCGGGCGCTCGCCATCCTGGCCGAGGAAGGCATGACCTTCGAGATCGGCTGGTTGCCTTACCAGTTGAACCCCGACATGCCGGCGGAGGGCGTGGAACGCGCTGCCTACCGGGCCCAGAAGTTCGGCTCGGTCGAGCGCGGGGCGGAGCTGGACGCCAAGGTCGCCGAGGCCGGGCGCGCGGCGGGGCTGACGTTCCGGCACGATCTGATGGCGCGCACCCCGAACACGGTGGAGGCGCATCGCATGATCCGCCTGGCACAGCCGGGCGGGCGGCAGCATGCGCTCGTGGAGCGCCTGTTCCAGGCGTATTTCCAGGAAGGCGAGGATATCGGGGACCGCGCGGTCCTCGCGCGGCTCGGCGGCGAGGTCGGCCTGCCGACGGAGGTCCTGGCAGCCTTTTCCGATGGGGATGCGGCGCGGCAGGAGGTGATGACGGAATCCCTCGGCCTGTCGCAGGCGGGGATCAATGGCGTGCCGTCCTTCCTGCTGGACCGGCACCTGCTGTTCTCGGGCGCCATGCCGGGTGAGCGGATGGCCGAGGCCTTCCGTCAGGCCGTGGCGATTCTCCGCAGCCGCGCAGCGTAGCGCATCGCGCTCAGGCGCCGGCCCACAGACAGAGCTCCGCCACGGCCCAGGCCAGGGCGAGGAAGCCGGTGAAGTCGCGCATCGCCCGCCGGACGATGCGGCGTGGCGGCGCGGCCGGGATGAAGCGCAGTACCGGCGCGGGCCGAACGCTGACCGGGTAGGGTGGAATGATCAGGGATGGGTCGCAGAGGTTTGCCGTTCTCATGAATCGATAAGAACAAAACAAGAACATTAACGCAAGCCCGATGAAGCACCGCGCGGGGTGCTCATCTCCGCCTTGTGTGGGCCGCCGGCCGGTGCCGAGAATGCCAGCCGAGGGAATCCCGGAGGCTCGCCCCGCATGACCGATTCGAAGGAAGGCCGTCTCGCGCGGCGCGTCTTGATGGTACGCGCCGCGGCGGCGGGGGGTGCGGCCGGCGTTCCCGGCGCCGCCGTCGCCCAGGGAGGCAAGGGCGAAGGGGGCGGCCAGGCGCCCGCCCCCTCCTCGCCGCCCGGTGCCGCACCGCCCTCACCCGGCCAACCCCCGGTGAAGGGTCAGCAGAGGCCCCAACAGCCGCGATCCGGCGTGACCGATGCCGACCCGAATGACGAACCCGGCAATGGCCGCGGCCCGCGCGGCGGCGGCCGGCCGATGGGCCCGACCGACAACGATCCGAACGATCCGCCCGGCCAGGGCCGCGGTGGCCAGCGCCCGCCCACGGGTGCGACCGACAACGACCCCAACGACCCCCCGGGTGCCGGGCGTGGAGGTGGCGGCGGCGGCCGCGGCGGCGTGACCGACAATGATCCGAACGACCCTCCCGGACAGGGCCGTGGCGGGCAGCGTCCGCGCACGGGGGCGACGGATAACGACCCCAACGATCCGCCCGGCGCCGGCCGCGGCGGCGGAGGTCGCGGCGGCGGCGTGACCGACAATGATCCCAACGATCCTCCCGGCCGGGGCCGCGGCGGTCAGCGGCCGCGCACGGGGGCGACGGACAATGATCCGAACGACCCGCCTGGCGCGGGGCGCGGCGGTGGAGGCCGCGGCGGCGGCATTTCCGACGCGGACCCGAACGATCCGCCGGGCCAGGGCCGAGGTGGCGCACCTGGCCGACAGGCGCCGTCCGGCCCATCGGACAACGACCCCAACGATCCGCCGGGCCGTGGCCGTCGGGGTGGAGGTCCGGTCAAGATCTGATCACACAATCGCGATACAGTCTCTCCACAAGAGACCAGTCGCATAATTTCGTCTCTTTTTAGGGACAGGCGGGCATCCTGCCCGGGTCCGGCGCTTCACGGCGCCGGCCCGAGCCGGAGACCGCCCCCCTGTCCACCGTCACCCTCTCCAGCAGCAGCGCAAACAGCGTCAGCCTCGCCGGCTTCGACCGGCTGACCGGCGGCGCCCTCGCCGACAGCGTCACCGTCACCGGTGCCCTTACCGACGCCATCATCGACCTTGGCGCGGGCAACGACACCCTCTTCCTCGCCGACGGCGCCAACCGGGTCTGGGTCCAGGGCGTCGAATCCCTCGCCGGCGGCAGCGGCGCGGACACGATCTATCTCACCGCCGCCACAACGGATCTCAGGATCGACCTCAAAGGCGGCAACGACATCCTGGTGCTGGCCGACGGCACCAATCTCGTCACCGTCACCAACCTCGAGAGCGTGTTCGGCGGCAGCGGCGCCGACGAGGTCACCAGCGGCGCCCGCATGCTCGGCTACTACAGCCTTGGCGCCGGAGCCGACCGGCTGACCCTGGTCTCGACGCGCGGCAATGCCGTCACGGTCGCCCCCGATATCGAGACCATCACCGGCAGCCGCGGCGTCGATGAGGTCACGGTCGTCGGCGCCACCCTCGGCATGCGCCTCGACCTCAAGGACGGTGCGGACAGCGTCTGGCTCTCGGACGGGGCGGATTCCGTCGCCATCGCCGGCGTCGAATACCTGCGCGCGGGCGCCGGCGACGACACCATCCTGCTCGATGGCTACACCGAGGGCGTCCTCGACCTTGGCGCGGGCAGTGACCGCCTGATCTTCGGCAGCGGCGGCGGGCTGGTCACCGTCGCGGGCGCCGAGACCATCATCGGCGGGTCGGGCAATGACAGCATCACCCTGACCGAACGCGTCATCGGCGGGCGCATCGATCTCGGGGCAGGAACCGATGCGCTGGTGCTGGCCGCGGGCGACAACAGCCTCACCCTCCTCGGTGTCGAGTCCGTCACGGCCGGCGCGGGTGACGACCGCCTGCTCCTCGCGGCCGCGCTGCCCAATGGGGGCCTGTTCGATCTCGGTGCCGGGGCGGACAGCATCCAGCTCGCCGACGGTACCAACGCCCTGAGCATCCGCGGCGTCGAGACCATCGCCGGCGGCAGCGGCGCCGACAGCATCCAGATGCTCGGCGGCGGCAGCCTGATCGCCTCCGGCATAGAGACCATCCGCGGCGCGGGCCAGTCGGATACGGTGACGCTGACGACGCGCACCACCAACGGGCTGATCGATCTCGGCGCGGGCGCCGACAGCCTGACCCTTGCCAATGGCGGGAATACGCTCTGGGTCCGGGGAACCGAGACGCTGCTCGGCGGCAGCGGCGACGACGTGGTCACGCTCTCGGGCGCCATCGCCTCGGGTGTGATCGACCTCGGCGGCGGCGCCGATCGCCTCATCATCCGCGGCGGGCCGGTGCAGGCGCTGATCCTCAATGTCGAGACGCTCGAAGGCGGGGGCGGCGACGAGGACCTGACCCTGGGCGCGCCGATGAGCGGGCGCATCGACCTCCTCGGCGGGCAGGACCGGCTGCGCCTGGCCGATGGCGGCAACACACTGACCATCGCCGGCGTGGAAACGCTCATCGGCGGCAGCGGCGCGGACGTCATCCTGCTCGGGCGGCGCGTGGATGGCGCGCTGGTCGATCTTGGCGCGGGGGCCGACCGGCTCACCCTCGCAGCCGGCAGCAACCGGCTCTCCATCGCCGGTGTCGAGACCCTGATCGGGGCGACCGGGGCGAATGTGATCACCTTCCTCGACGCCGCCAATGACGCGCTGATCGACCTCGGGGCCGGCCGGGACCGGCTGATCCTCACCAACGCGGCTGACCGGGTGCGCCTGCGCGGCGTCGAGGTGCTCGAGGCCGGGGGCGGCGACGACAGCATCACCCTCCTCGACGCGGTCCGCGGCGCGGCGCTCCATCTCGGTGAGGGGCAGGACCGGCTCACGCTCGCCGATGGCAGCAATGTACTGACCGCGACGATGGCCGAGACCATCATCGGCGGCAGTGGCGACGACATCGTCACGCTCGGTTCGGCGATGCCCTCGGGCGTGGTCGATCTCGGCGCCGGCACCGACCGGCTGATCCTGACCCGCGGCGGCAACCGGATCGCGGTATCGGGCGTGGAACTGCTGCAGGGCAGCGATGGCGCCGACACCATCGACCTGGCCGGCGGGGCAAACGGCGTGACGCTGCTCCTCGGCGGTGGGGTGGATCACGTGCTGCTCGGCCCGGGCGGCAACCAGGTCACGTTGGCCAACGTGGAATACGTCACGGGCGGCAGCGGCAACGACGTGATCGTCCTGGCCCGCGGCAGCGGCATCACCGACATCGATCTCGGCGCGGGCAGCGACCGCGTGGTGCTCGCCCAGAGCGCCAACGCGGTCGTCCTGCGCAATGTGGAGGTGGTGCAGGGTGCGGCAGGCGCAGACCAGGTGACGATCGCCGGCGCTTCCGCCCAGGTCACGGTGTCGCTCGGCGCCGGGAACGATGCGCTGACCCTCGGCGATGACGGGATCCGCGTGCTGGCAACCGATGTCGAGGTGATCCGCGGCGGCAGGGGTGCCGACATGATCACCGTCACAGCCGCCACCACGGGACGCACGCGCCTTTCCGGCGGCGACGGCGCGGACACCATCACCGGCGGCAGCGGCAATGACGAGATCACCGGCGGGGCCGGGGCCGACCGGCTCGCCGGCGGGGCCGGAGCCGACCTCTTCATCTACACGGCGGCGTCGCAGTCATCCGTCTCGTCGCCGGATACGATCCTCGACTTCAATCCGCTCGAAGGCGATGTTCTCGCCTTCGCTGGGATCGGGACGGGCGGCAGCTTCCGCTGGCGCGGCAGCCTGTCGTTCACCTCCCAGGGCGGGGCCGAAGGCCGCTTCGACGAAGCAAGCAAAACCCTCTTCGTCGATCTGAACGGGGACGGACAGGCAGACATGGCCTTCCTGCTGCCGAACTTCTCCGCCGTCGGCTTCAACGCGCAGTCGGTGGTCTGGGCTTAGCAAGGCGGCGGGGGCCGATCGGGTGAAGGCGCCAGTCCTGGTGTTATCTGACTGCCCAGCTACTGCCGCTGTGGAAGTGGGGGGGGGGGGGGGGGGGGGGGGGGGGGGGGGGGGGGGGGGGGGGGGG
>JAYSDS010000053.1:0-35438 GCA_041914265.1 Roseomonas sp. | reverse complement strand
CAGGGGAATCCAAATTCGATCAATGCCGGTAACTTTCTGCCAAAGTAGTGCTAGACGCGCATGGCGAAAGCCCGCCCCCATCGAGTGACCCGGATCTCAGTGGGCGAGTGCCCTCCGGCCGCTTCCCAACGGGCTGTCAGGGGCAGCCACCGATAGCGCCCGCGCATGGATTGGACCGCGGCTCCGGCAGACCGCGAACGCCGAGACCCTCGACGGCAAACAAGCCGCCGGCATCGTCCGCAGGATCTTCGAACCGCACGCTGCGGGAGATCGACGTCACATAGAGGATGTCCAGGTCCCGCCCACCGAAGGCGACGCTCGTCGGATAGCGCACCGGGAACGGGAAGTGAGACACCATCCGGCCCTCCGGATCGAAGCGCGCGATGGTCGCGGTGCGGATCAGCACGGACCACACATACCCTTCCGCATCGACCGTCGCGCCGTCGGGCGCCGTCCCGAGATGGCGCAGATCGGCGAAGACCCGCCGGTTGGAGGGTGTCCCCGTCGCCGGATCGTAGTCGAAGGTCCAGATCGTCTGTCGCGTGCTGTCGGCGAGGTAGAAGATCCGGCCATCCGGGCTGAAACAGGGCCCGTTGGATGTCGCGATGTCCTCCACAAGCAGATCGGCCGTGCCCTCGGGGTTGAGCCGGAACAGGCCCCCGACGACCGGCTCGCCCTCCTCGCGATGCAGATGCATGGTGCCGGCCAGGAAGCGGCCCTGCCGATCGGTCTTGCCGTCGTTCAGGCGAACATTCGGATGGTCCAGCCCCAGCAACGCGATCGGTGCCGCGACGCCCGTCGTGAAGTCATAGCGGTGAAAACCGTCCTGCAACGCCAGGATCGCGCCGCCGGCGCGGCAGAACGACATGGATCCGATCGGGGCGGGCACGGCGTAGTCCTGCCGCTCGCCGCTGGTCGGGTCCAGCCGATGAATCGTGCCGCCAAGCGAATCGATCCAGAAGAGGCGCTGCGTGTCGACGTCCCAGATCGGACCTTCCCCCAGCCGATCCTTCGTCGTGCCGATGCGAGTGATGCGCATCAGTCGAGCCGCAGGCTGATGGACCGGATCAAGGTACCCCAGCTTTCCCGCTCGTTCTCGATCATGGTCCGGAACTCGTCCGGATTGTTGCCGATCAGATCCGCACCCTGGGCGGCAAACTGATTGACCAGCGCTTCGGCCTTCTGCGCCCGATGCAGCGCGTCGATCTGCCGCTCAAGGACGGGGCGCGGCGTGCCCTTGGGCGCGAAGGCACCATACCAGTAGGAAATGGCGATGTTGCCATAGCCCAGATCGGCGAGCGGCCGCACGCCTGGCAGCATCGGCACCTCATGATCGGCCGTGATGCCAAGCGCCTTGATCCGCCCTGCGGCGACCATCTCGGAATGCGCGGGCACGCCGTCGAAGGCGAGCTTGATGTCGCCAGCCATCAGCAGTTGCTGCATGCCGAGCGAACCGCGATAGGACACGTCCGACATGCGGATGCCCGTGACCTGCTTCATCCGCTCGCCGCAGAGATGACCGATCGCACCCGCATTGGCGCCGTAGAGGATAGGCTGCGGCTGCGCATTCGCCCAGGCGATCAGCTCCGGGATGGTGTCCGGCGCATCTCTGCTGACGTAGAGCACCATATGCGCGCGCATCGCCATGGTCATCGGTTCGAATTGATCGAGCCGCACGGGCGGCGTCGCGTAGAGATTCGGCAGGGTCGCGAAGGTGGAGGACGAGGTGAGCAGGATCGTCTCGCCATCCGGCCGCTGCTGGGCGACGTGCTGCGCGGCAATGACGGTGTTGCCGCCGCTGCGATTGTCCACCACCACGGGCTGGTCGAGGATCGGCTGCATCGCGGCAGCCAGGCGCCGCGCCAGGATGTCGGGCTCGCTGCCGCCATTGAACGGCACGACGATGCGGAGGGGCCGCCCTTGCGCACGGGCGCGACTGGCGAGGCCCAGCACGAAGGGTGCAGCCAGAAGGCTGCGGCGGGTTGCGGCGCTCATGGTTGTCGTTTCCTCCGTTGATGCTCAGGCCTGTGTGCGACAGGCAACCAGTGCATCGAGCGCATAGGCGCCCTTTTCTCGTACCAGGAAGGGATTCACCTCGACGCTGTCGATCTCGCCGCGGTACTCGGCCGCGAAGCGCGAGAGCGCACAGAGCGCATCCACCAATGCCGCGCGATCGAGTGCCGGCCCGCCGCGCCAGCCCTTGAGAAGGGCCGCGCCACGCGACGCGTCGATCAGAGCTTCGGCACGGTGCGGCGTCAGCGGTGCGGACGCGAAGGCGACGTCGCGGAACAACTCCACCGCCACGCCGCCGAGCCCGAACATGACCATCGGGCCGAACACCGGATCGGTCAGCGTGCCGATGATGGTCTCGACGCCGCCGCGCATCATGGGGGCGACCAGGACGCCGTCGAGCCGCGCGTCGGGCCGCGCCGCCCGCGCCCGTTGCATGAGGGTGGCGAAGCCGGCCTTCACGGCCTCGGCATCCGCGATGTTCAGCATCACGCCGCCGACTTCCGTCTTATGCAGGATGTCGTCCGACAGGATCTTCATCACCACCGGATAGCCGAGACGATCCGCAGCGGCGGTCGCCGCCTCCGCCGTGGCGCAGGATTCCTCGGGCAGTACCGGCACGCCGGCAGCGGCAATCAGCGCCTTGGCCTGTGCCTCGTTCGCGATCGCCAGGCCGAGCGGTGCAGCGGGCGTCACCTCCGGCACGGGCCGCGCCCCTGCCTGCAGGACGCGCACCCGCGCCGCACCGGCGACCGCCCGCACCGCGCGGGTCGGGTCCTCGAAGACCGGCACGCCCTCGGCCTCCAACCGCAGCCGCACTTCGTCGATATGGGTCATCACCGCGACCACGGTGCGATCGGGCTGGTTGCGCCGCAGGGCGAGGAAAGCGCCTTCGATCTTGGGAAAGCGCGACAGGTCGCGACCGAGATGCGCGAGGTAGAAGAAGATCGCGCCCAGATCGGCCCCGCCCATCATGGATTGGCTGATCGTCTCGATCACGTGCAGCCGCCCGGCGAGCTGCGCCGTGGTGTCGATCGGGTTGCGCCCGCCGGCCATGGATTGCACGGCGTGGATCTCGGCCAACGCTGCGTCGGAGAGCGCAGGCACCGCAAGCCCCGCTTCGATGCAGGCATCGGCCATCAGCACGCCGATGCCGCCGGAAACGCTGACGATGCCTGCACTCGACACCGGCGGCAGCGGCGCGACGGAACAGACATAGGCGACGTCCAGCATCTCCTCGATGGAAGAGACACGCAGCGCCCCGCATTCGCGGAACACCGTGTCGATGACGCGATCCTCGCCAGCGAGCGAGCCCGTATGCGTCGCCGCCGCGGCCGCGCCGACCTCGGTGCTGCCGACCTTCATGATGATGACGGGTTTGCGCGCAGCAGCGGCCTTCAGCAGGGCACGGCGCAAGCCCTCGCCATTGCTGCAGCCCTCCAACGAGGCGCAGATGACGCGCGTCCCCGCATCATCCACCAGGTAGTCGATGGCTTCCGCGACATCGATGTCCACCTCGTTCCCCGTGGCGATGGCCCGGCTGATGCCGATGCCACGGAAGCCGGCCACGGCGTAGATATGGGAACCATAGGCACCGGATTGCGTCGCCACGCCGACGCAGCCAGGCAGCGGTTTGGCCGTGGCAAGCAGACTGGAAAAGGTGCCGAAGAACCCATCAGGCGGGGAGATGCTGCCGAGACAATTCGGCCCCGTCAGCCGCATGCCATGGGAGCGTGCCTGTTCGGCAAGCCGCGCCTGCATCGCGACGCCCTCACCGCCTTCCTCCGCGAAGCCGGAGGACAGCACCTGCACATGCTTCACGCCCTTGGCCGCGCAGTCGTCAATCGCCTGTGCGACCAGCTTGGCAGGCAGCAGGATCAGCGCGCTGTCCGGCGTCTCCGGCAATTCGGCAACGCTGCGCCAAGCCGGTAGCCCCTGCACCTCGACCGCGCTGACATTGATCGGGTAGATGCGACCCTGGTAGCCAAGCTCCTTCAGGTGCAGCAGCGTCCGGCCCCCGAGTTTCTCCGGATCGCCCGAAGCTCCGACCACCGCGACGGAGCGCGGCCTGAACATCTTCTCCAGCGGATGCATCGTCATGCCCTCACGCCACCGCGGCGAGCAGGCGGCCGGCCTGCACGCTGCGGTCGCCATACTCGAATTCCGCCATCATGATTCGCCGCGCGAGGCGGATCGCCTGCAACCCTTCGGTCATGCCCATGCCGCCATGGCACTGAATGGTCGATTGCGCGATGAAGCGGCCTGCTTCCCCCAGCCGCAGCTTGGCGAAGGCGATGTCGCGCCAGGCATCCGGCCGGCCGGCCGAGGCGCTGCGCAGCGCCTGGGTCACCAAGCCGCGCAGGTTCTCGTATTCGACATACATCTCCGCAACGCGATGGCGCAGCGCCTGATGTGTCGCAAGCGGCACGCCGAACTGCACGCGGTTGAGCAGGTAGTCGATGGTCTGCTCGAGCAGTGCGCCAGCGGCGGAGACCGCCTCGACGCAGGTGAGCAGCGCGCCGATGTCGCGCGCCTCTACCGCACGGCGGACGAGGCCGTCCCCTTGCGCGAGAACGGTGACGGCTGCGCCGGTGAAGCGCCAGTCGGCCGAAGGCCGGCCGTCGATGCGCTGGTAGCGCGTCATCGCGACGCCCGGCGCATCTGCTGCGGCGAGCAGCAGCGCATCGCCGAGAACGACCAGCGCATGAGTCGGATCGGGCGGCGTCTCGATGCCGGCGGCCGCGCCCACCAGCCGGCCACCATCGAGGCGCAGTGCATCCGCCTCGTCGTCACGCGCCGCCTCAGCCGGGATCAACGCGATGCGGAACCGGCCCTCCGCCAGGGCGGACAGGATCTCCCCATGCTCCGCCAGCAGGTGCGGCAACACGGCGCAGGAGGCAACGACCGGCAGCGGGAGCCCGCCGCGTCCCGCCCCGCCGGCCAGCGCCGCGAGATCGGACAGGTCGCCGCCCGCCCCGCCGGCATCCTCCGGGATCGCCGTGGTGATCCAACCGAGTTGCGTGATGGCATCCCAGTGCCGTCGTAGGCAGGCCGCCTGCTCCGCCGCATCGGTCAGTTGCGCGAGCTCGGCGTCGGCGGCGAGGCCGATGCTGCACGCCTGGTCGAAAGCGTCGCCGCCGATGATGGGTTTCGCTGTGAAGGCCATGGCGTCAGGACCCGAAAAGCTGCTTGGCGATGACGTTCTTCTGCACTTCGCTGCTGCCGCCATAGATCGTGCGGACGCGGCCATACATGTAGTTCTGCACCCACTCGATGCCGGGCGCCTCGGCATTCGACCCGGCCGCGTCGGTGGGGCGGAAGCGCGGCGCGAGCCGCTCGCCCACGGCATCCAGTGCGATCTCGCCGACATGCTGCGACGTCACGCTGGTGGACAACTTCAGCACCGAAGGCAGCAGGCCGAGCGAACGCCCTTCCATCGTCGCCGCCACCGCTTCCTGGCCCAGCGCCTGTGCGCCGCGCAGTTCCGCCTCGGCCATCAGAAGGCGCTCTTCCAGCAGGCTGCGCTTCAGCGCGTGACGCGGCGCGGCCAGTTCCTGGGCGAGCAGTGCGCGGGTGCGCTCCAGGTTCTTCATCGCCGGCGCCACATTTGCCCCGCCGAGCCGTTCCCGTTCCAGCAGGAACTTGCCGTAGGTCCAGCCCTGGCCTTCCTCACCCACGCGGTTGGCCGCGGGCACGCGGACATTGTCGAGGAAGACCTCGTTCACATGGTGCCATCCGTCGATGGTGCGGATCGGACGGATGGTGATACCCGGGGCATTCAGCGGAATGAGCAACAGGCTGATGCCCTGCTGCTTCTTCGCCTCCTTGGAGGTACGGACCAGCGTGTACATCCAATCCGCTTCCTGCGCATGGGATGTCCAGGTCTTCTGGCCTTCGACGACATAGTCATCGCCCTCGCGCCGCGCCGCCGTGCGCAGCGATGCCAGATCCGACCCCGCATTGGGCTCGGAGTAGCCCTGGCACCACCAGTCCTCCCCGCTGAGGATGCCGGGGAGGAAGCGCCGCTTCTGCTCCTCCGAACCATACTCGATGATGACGGGGCCAAGGTGCCGCAGCCCGTGGTGGTACTGCGGCGGACAGTCGCATTCGGCCATCACCTCGTCGAAGATGTGCCGCTGCTTCAGGTCCCAGCCCGTGCCACCATGTTCCTTCGGCCAGCCGGGCGCGCCCCAGCCATGCTCGGACAGGATCTTCTGCCAGGGATACCAGACCTTGCGCGAGAGCTTGCGATAGGTCGCGACGACCGCGCGGATCTCCGGCGGGCAGCGCGTCATCGCGAAGTCGCGGACCTCCTCGCGGAATGCGTCGTAATCGACCATCTCAGCGCCCCTTGAAGACCGGCTTGCGCTTTTCAAGCTGCGCGGTGCGGGCTTCCTTGGCGTCCTCGGTCTTGGACAGTTCGTAGGTGAAGTTCTGCTCGAAGCGATAGGCATCCTTCGGCGGCATCAGCTCGACCATGTTGCAGCTCGTCTTGGCGTATTTGATGCCAAGCGGGCTCTTCTCCGCGATGCGCGCTGCCATCTTCATGGCGGCGGGCAGCAGTTCCTCGGGCTTCCACACGGAATCGATCACGCCGAGGCGATACAGTTCGGAAGCCGGGAACCTGTCTCCGGTGAACATCAGCCGCCGCGCGAAGGACCGCGTGAAGAACTCGTTCGCCATCGCCGCGCCGCCGGCGAGGCCGACATCGATCTCCGGCATCGAGAAATAGGCCGTCTCGGACGCCATCATGATGTCGCAGGCCGTCATCAGCCCGAAGCCGGCACCGAGCGCCGCGCCGTTCACTGCCGCGACCACCGGCTTTGCGCATTCGCGGATGGCGTTGTTGGTCTCTCGCGTGATGCGATTGTGGTGCCAGTAGGCACCGGGGATCGTCGGGTCGGGCCGCTGCTTCAGGTCGGCACCCGCCGAGAAGATCTTCCCTTGGCCCGTCAGCACCAGCACGCGGATATCGTCGCGGTCATTGGCCAGGTCGAAGATCTGGATGATGCGGTCGCGCACGGCGGCGTTCACCGCATTCACCGGCGGGCGGTTCAGCGTGACGAGGCCGATGTGGTCGGAGACTTCGAGCGTCACGACATCGGATGACATGGCGATGATATTCCCTGTTCGATGATGTCAGCCGGCCTGGATACCGGCACGGCGGATGACAGCGCCCCACTTGGCGGATTCGCTGCGCAGCATCGCGCCGAGTTCCTCGGGCGTGCTGGAGACGGGCGGGCTCGATCCGGCGGTCTGCATGCGCGCCGCCAATTCGGGATCGGCGAGCACGCGCACCAGCGCCTGGTTCAGCCGGCGGATGATCGGCTCCGGCGTGCCGGATCGCACACAGATGTAGTTGATCACGCCGACCTCGAAGCCCGGGATTGTCTCGCCGACGGTCGGCACCTCCGGGAGTTCGGTCATGCGCGCCGCGCTCGTCACGGCGATGGCCCGCAGATGTCCGGCCTGCAGCAGCGGCACCATCGGCCCATAGGAATCGATCGACATGGTGACTCGCCCGGCCGCAACATCCTGCAGCGCAGGCCCGGTGCCGCGATAGGGCACGTGCGACATGCGGATGCCGGCTTCCATGCAGAGCAGCTCGCCGGCGAGATGGCTCCCCGCACCGATGCCTGCGCTGGCGTAGCTCAATTCGCCTGGACGAGCCTTGGCGAGCGCGACGACCTCGGCCACGTTGCGCGCCGGCACGTCGCGATGCACGGCCATCACATAGGCGCCACGCGTCAGCAGGCTGACCGGCGCGAAATCGCGATCGGAATCATAAGGCAGCGAAGCCATCAGATGGCGGTTGGTGATCAGCGGGCCGGGCGTGCCGTAGAGCAGCGTGTAGCCGTCCGCCGGTGCCTGCGCGACAGCCGCCGTGCCGATAGTGCCGCCGGCCCCGCCGCGGTTCTCCACCACCACCGGCTGACCCAGCGCGACGGCGAGCGGTTCCGCGACCAGCCGCGCGGCGAGATCGGCACCGCCTCCAGGCACGAATGGCACGATCATGCGCACAGGCCGCGTCGGATAGGACTGCGCCATCGTCGCCGACGTGGCGGCAATCCCCGCAGCGCCGCCCAGAAACATCCGCCGCGTCGCCGCCAACGATGATCCGCGAATGCCCGCCATGGTTTCATTCCCTTCCCGCGCCGCCCGGCTCGCCAGCATGTCATAGCTGATCGACCGGTCAGTCACCACGCAATCTGGCGCACATGGATCCAAGAGGCAAGCGCCGCCCATGGATTGCGATGCATGCGAGGTGCGCCTTGCCGGCCCGGGCGCCAGAACCTATCCTGCCTTCAATTGACCGAACGGTCAGGCGCGGCCACCGCGCTCAGTAAGGAGGAGGAGATGCCCATGTTCCGCGGCCGCCGATTGCTGTTCGGCCTCACCATGCTGCCCTGGGCCATGGCCGGTGCCAGCGCGCAGACGCTCACGATGGGTGTTGGAGCGCCCGTCTCGTCGCTCGATCCGCACTACCACATGCTGCGTTCGAACAACGAAGTGGCGCAGATGGTGTTCGACGGCCTGCTGTCCACCGATGCGCAGGCGCGGCTTCAGCCGGGTCTCGCCGAAAGCTGGCGGGCGGTGGGCGAAGATGTGTGGGAGTTTACCCTGCGCGAGGGGGTTCGCTTCCATGACGGCACGCCGCTGACCACCGACGACATCGTCTATACCTTCGAACGCATCCCGCAGGTGCGCGGGCCCGGCGCCTCCTTCTCGACCATGGTGCGCCCAGTGCAGCGGCTCGAGGTTGTCGACGCACGCACCATCCGCATGCAGACCAACGGCCCGGCGCCGCTACTGCCGATCTACCTCTCCCAGGTCATGATTCTCAACCGCCGGATTCATGCCGAAGCCACGACCGGCGCCTTCAACAGCGGCAGGGCCGCCATTGGCACCGGACCCTTCCGCGTCGTCTCCCACGCGAATGGCGACCGCATCGTGATGGAACGCAACGACCAGTACTGGGCCCCGAAGCCGCACTGGGCCACCGTCACCTACCGCATGATCACCAATGACGCGGCCCGTACGGCGGCGCTGCTGTCGGGCGACGTGGACATCATCGATCAGATCTCGACCAGCGACCTCGAGAGACTGCGGCGAGACAATCGCTTCCACGTCGCGGAAGCGACCAGCCTGCGGGTCATGTACATCACGCTCGACGGCACACGCGAACCGCCGGTGCCGTTGCTCATAGCATCAGGGGATCGCAATCCGCTGGCCGACCTGCGTGTGCGGCGGGCGCTCGCCATGGCGATCGACCGAAGCCAGCTCGTCGAGCGAGTCATGGAAGGCGCGGCGCTGGCCACGACGCAATTCATGCCGCCGAATACCTTCGGCTACATTCCCGACAGGCCCGTCCCTGCAGCGGACCTCGCCGGCGCTCGCAGACTGCTGGCGGAAGCCGGCTATCCGCAGGGTTTCCAGATCACCCTCATCGGGTCGAACGACCGCTACATGAACGATGCGCGCGTCGTGCAGGCAATTGGGCAGATGTGGACACGCATCGGGGAGCGCACCACCGTCGAGGCGCAGCCCTATGCCACCTTCATCGGCCGCGCGACGCGGCGCGAGGCGCCGGCCGCCCTGCTCACCTGGGGCAACTCGACGGGCGAGACTTCGGTGATGCTGAACTCCGTTCTGCGCACGCCGGATCGCGACCGCGGTCATGGTGCAGCGAACCGGCTGCTCTATTCCAACCCGACGATGGATGCGCTCGTTGCTGCGGCGGAGATCGAGATGGACGCAGGGAAACGTGAGGACCTGCTGCGCCGCGCCACCGCGGCTGTGCTGGATGACGGGATGCTGGTGCCGCTCTACCTCCAGAACGCGCTATGGGCGATGCGTTCGGGCATCACCTACGAAGCGCGCATGGATGAACGCAACGATCCGACCACGGTCGTACCCGTGGCGCGGTGAGTCGTCGCCAGACGCTATTTGGAAAGCCCGGAACCGCCACCCGTCCGGCCATCCAGCGGCAGTATGCCGGGTGCGGGCCGGCACCAAGCATGGAAACGCGCCGGATGGCGCGTTTCCAAATAGCCTCTCAGATGTTGGTCGTGGAGGTTCCGCCATCCACGGCCAGCACCTGGCCGGTCACGAAGCTTGCCTGGTCGGTGGCGAGGAAGCAGATCGCCTTGGCGATATCCTCCACGGTCCCGAGCCGCCCGAGCGGCGTTCGTGCAATGCGCCTCTGATCCTTCTCCACCGTGCGGTGCCTCTGCGTGCCTTCCGTCGGCACTGCAGACGGCGCAATGGCGTTCACGCGGATGCCGCGCGCGCCCAGATCGGCCGCGGCAGCGCGGGTAATGCCCAACACGCCGGCCTTGATGCCACTGTAGACAACGGACGATGGCGTGGACCGGAGCCCAGCGACGGATGCGACATTGACGATAGCGCCGCCGCGTTCCGCATTCATCACTTCGGCGGCGGCCTGGATGCCCCAGATCACCGACTTGAATCCGACGTCGACCATACGGTCCACCGTCTCGGGCGCGATGTCCGGCACGGCCTGGTAGCGTACCCAGGCCGCATTGTTCACCAGGATATCGAAGCGCCCAGCGCGCTCGGCCAGGCCGAGCACCGCCGCACGCATGCCATCGCGCGAGGCGACGTTCTGCGCAATGCCGATGGCCTTGCCTCCAGCTGCCTCGATGGCAGCGACGGTTGCATCGACGAACTCCTGCTTCAGATCGTTTACCCCGACCACAGCGCCCATGGCCGCCATGCGCAGCGCGGTCGCCCGGCCGATGCCGTTTCCGGCGCCGGTGATGAGCGCGACGCGCCCGGTCAGCGTCATGTCCTGAAGTTCCATCGTTTCCCCCTTCATGCCACGGCGGGCACGATCAGCGCGTCCAATGCCACCGCACCGTCGCCCGCCGCGCGCACGAGCAGCGGGTTGATATCGATCTCGGCGATGTCCCCCGCATGCTGCGCGGCGAACCGCGACAACGCCGCGATGGCTGATGCCGCCGCGGCAAGATCCGCCTTCGGCCGCCCGCGCGCACCATCCAGCACGGCAAAGGCCTTGAGGCTGCGCAGCATCTCCAGGGCCTCGCCCTCGTCGACCGGCGCGGGGCGTACGGCGATATCGCGCAGCACCTCGGCGAAGACGCCACCGAGGCCGACCAGCACCACAGGGCCGAAGACAGGGTCGCGCTTGGTGCCGAGGATCATCTCCGTCCCGCCGGTCACCATGGGCGACACCAGCACGCCCTCGATGCGCGCGGATGGCGCAGCGTCGCGGACGCGCGCGAGCATGGCGTCATATGCCATCGCCACCGCCGCCGCGTCGACGAGGCCGAGAATCACGCCGCCGACCTCCGTCTTATGCGGCAGGTCGGGCGAGACGATCTTGAGTACCACCGGGAAGCCCATCGCTGTCGCGGCTTGCGCAGCCTCGGCGGCGGTGGCGACCACGCGTTCCGGTAGCACCGGGACGCCTGCTGCCGCCAGCACCTGCTTGGCCCCCGCTTCCGTGCTCAACACCATGGGATCGAGCGCCGGCGCGTGAGGCAGTGGCGCGGGCAAGGGAGGCAGGGTCTTGGCGGCGGCCAGGTCGCACAGCCCCGCCAACGCCTGGGTCGACGGTCCGACACCATCGACCACCGCGAAGCCCATGGCGGTCAGCTCGGCCACGGCGTCCGGCGGACCGTGCACCGCGAGCATCACCACCTTGTCCGGATGCTTCTCCCGCAGCGCGCGCAGCGTCGGCATGTAGACGCTGCGCAGCCGTGGCAGGTAGAGCGAGGCCGACATCAGCAGCAGCAGCGCGTCGCAGGCATCGTCCTCGAGCAGCGCGGCGAGGATCGTCTCCAGGATCTCCGGCCGGCTCGACATCTGCGCCGTCGCATCCACCGGGTTGCGCGGCGAGGCATAGGGCACAACGTCAAGGATCCGCCGCTGCGTTTCCTCCGAGGGCGACGGCAGCGACAGCCCGACGGCGGACGCCGCATCCGCCAACAGCACGCCGAAGCCGCCCGACGCCGTCAGGAGCATGGTCCGTCGTCCACGGGGCAGGCGGTCACCCAGCACGGCGGCGGCATGGCCGAGGTCCAGCAATTGCTCGACGCTGTGCACGCGCACCGCGCCGGCGCGGCGGAACACCGCGTCGAACACCGCATCGGATCCGGCGAGCGCGCCGGTATGCGAGGCCGCCGCTGCCTGCCCCGCTTCGGACGCACCGATCTTCAGCACGATCACGGGCTTGCCGGCCTCGCGTGCGATCTCCAGCGCCCGGGTCAGGCGCGATGCGTCGCGGCAGGTCTCGAGGACGCAGAGGATCACCTTGGTCGCGTCATCGAGCGCGAGGAAGGCGATCGCATCCGCGATGTCCACGTCGCATTCGTTGCCGGTGGTGATGAAGCGGCTCGCACCGACGCCACGCTCGCGCGCCAGCAGCGCGGTGTAGCTCCCGAGATTGCCGCTCTGCGACGCAATGCCGAGCGGGCCGACCGGCGGCAACCCGTTCTCCAGCACGACCGAGAAGGTCGCGATGCTGCGTTCCGCGACCGAGGCGGCGCCGAGGCAGTTCGGACCCAGCACGCGCATGCCGCTGCGCAGCGCCGTCGCGCGCAGCCGGTCCTGCATGGCCAGGCCGGCATCGCCCAGTTCCGCGAAGCCTGAGGAGAATATGATCGCCGCCTTCACACCCTTGGCCGCGCAGGCATCGAGCGCATCGGGCGCGACCTCCGCGGCCACGGAGATGATGGCCAGGTCCGGCGCTTCCGGCAGCGCGTCGACGGAGGGAAAGGCCGGCAGGCCCTGAACCTCCCTCGCGCGTGGATTGACCGGATAGATCGCGCCGGGGAAGCCGAAGCGCCGCAGCAGCTCCACAGGCCTTCCGCCGATCTTCGTCGCGTCCTGCGACGCGCCGATGATGGCAATGGACCGTGGCGCGAGGATCGCCTCCAGGCCGGCACCGAGCGGCGCCATGGCTCAGCGCCCCTTGAAGGCCGGCTTGCGCTTCTCGACGAAGGCCATGCGGGCCTCCTTCGCATCCTCGGTACGGGCCAGGGCGACGGTGAAATTCTGCTCGAAGCGGTAGGCATCGCGCTGCGGCATCAGATCCACCATGTTCGCGGAGGTCTTGGCGTAGTTGATGGCAAGCGGGCTCTTGTTCGCGATGCTGTCGGCGTAGCGCATGGCCTCGGGGAGCAGGTCTTCGGGCTTCGTCGCCTTCTCGATGATGCCACGGCGATAGAGCTCCGCCCCGGTCAGCCGCCAGCCGGTGTACATCATGGTGCGCATGGCGGAACGGCCGAAGATGGTGCGCAGCATCGCGCCGCCGCCGGCCAGGCCCACATCGATCTCGGGCATGCCGAAGGTGGCATCCTCGGTGGCGAGATAGATGTCGCAGGCGGCCATGAGCCCCAACCCGGCACCGAGCGCCGCACCGTTCACCGCCGCGATCACCGGCTTCGCGCATTCGCGGATGGCGTTGCCGGTTTCCCGCGTCACGCGGTTGTGGGCGTGGAAGGCACCGGTCCTGGTCGGGTCCGGGCGGTCCTTGAGGTCGGCCCCGGCGCAGAACGCCTTGCCCGCGCCGGTCAGCACCGCGACGCGGATGTCGTCCCGCTCCGAGACCGCATCGAACACCTCGATGATCGCATCGCGCATTGCCCGGTTCAGCGCGTTCACCGGCGGCCTGTTGAGCGTCACGAGCGCGATGTGGTCGGAGACCTCGAGCTTGACGATGTCCTCAGCCATGGACGCTTCCTTCCCTCTGTTGCCGGCCGCCTCGTGGGGCTGACCGGTCGGTCAGGCCTTTCGTACTCCACGCATCGCCCGGGCGCAATATGCCGCACCGATTGACCGATCGGTCAGCATCGGGGTATGCAGCACCGCCAAGTAAGAAACGATGGGAGGAACGGTCCATGGCCCAGCAGCCCAGGGACGGGGTCGGCCGCCGCCTTTTCGCGGGCGGCGGGCTCGGCCTCGCGCTTGCCGGTCGCGCCCACGCGCAGGCGGGTTGGCCCGACCGACCGGTACGCATCATCGTTGCTTTCTCCGCCGGCGGCGAACCCGATATCCTCGCCCGCGCCATGGCGCCCGCCATGCAAGAGGTGCTCGGCCAACCGGTGGTGATCGACAACCGCCCCGGCGCGACCACGCTGATCGGCACCGAGGCGGTCGCCCAAGCCCGGCCCGACGGCTACACGCTGCTGCTCACCTCCTCGACGACATTCGCCGTCAACCCGCATCTGTTCAGCCGGCTGCCCTATCGGCTCGACCAGTTCAGCCCGATCACGCAGTTGATGCGCGCCCAGCTTGCGCTCTACTGCAATCCCCGCCTGCCGGTGCAGAACGTGGCCGAGCTCATCGCCTATGCCCGGCGGCGGCCGAACGGCATCACCTTCGCCACCACCAACCGCGGTGCGGTGGCGCATCTGGCCGGGGAACGCATGAAGCAGCTCACCGGCCTCGAGATGACGGACGTGCCGTTCCGCGGCAGCGCGGCCGCGGCGCAGGCGCTGATCCGCGGCGATGTGGATATCGGCTTCGACGGCCTCGCGACCTATGTCGGGATGGTCCGCGCGGGGGACATCCGCGTGCTCGCCGTCACCGGCGACCGGCGCATACAGGTTCTGCCCGAGGTGCCGACCTTCGCAGAATCGGGCTTCCCCGACATGGCCCAGGGCTACTGGTATGGCCTCTTCGCCCCGGCAGGCACGCCGGACGCGGTGGTGACGAAGATCCTCGCCGCGACGCGCGCCGGGCTGCGTGGGGATGGGCTGACCGCCCAGATGGTCGCGCAGGGGGCGACGATGGAAGGCATCGACCCCGCTGCCTTCCGGGCGCTGCTCGCCACCGAATACGACCGCTGGGGTGCGCTGATCCGCCACATCGGTCTCAGGCTCGAATAAGGCTCAGTTCTTCTTCAATCCGTTGAAGATCAGGTCGAAGTAGGAATCAGCGATCTGCGCCGGCGTCATGTCCTTGTCCGGCTTGTACCAGCGATGCATCCAGTTCAGCGAGGACAGCACCAGGCGTCCCGCCATCGGCACATCCACCGGGCGGAAGTCGCCCGCATCGATCGCATCCTGGATGAGCTGGCGGATCAGCCCCTCGTAGCGGTCGCGCCACATCATGCGTTCCTTGTGGCGACGCAACTCCGGGTCGCTCCAGAAGGCGGCGGTGGAAGCGATCCAGTTCGCCCGGTAGCGTTGGAAATAGTCACCCGTCGCGGTCATGAAGGCGCGCACGCGCTCGATGGGCGTGCCGTTCTCCGGCAACCGGTCCAGCACGAATTCATAGTGACGCTGCGTCGAGCCCAGCGCGATGCGCGCATAGATCTCGTCCTTGTCGGTGAAGTGATGGTAGAGCAGCGACTTGGAGATGCCACAGGCCTCGGCGATGTCGCGCATCGAGGTTCCGTCGTAACCCTTGGCGGCGAATAGCCGCGCGGATTCCGTCAGGATCTGCAGCATGCGCTCGCTGCTATCACTCGTCTCGCTTGCTGCGACCTTCAATGCGGCACGCGCCATCCAATGCCTCCTCCTCTGCGGGCCACCCCAGGCCGTTCCGACTTTGACCCACCGGTCAGGCCTGCATGTTCGCACATGCGAAACCGCTGCGCCAACCGGATCGCGTCAATTCAGACTTCAGTCCAGACTCAGGCCAACACGGCGGATGATGGCGCCCCAGATCTCCTTCTCCTCGGCAATCATGGCGGCGAAGGCTTCGGGGCTGCTGGTCTCGACGATCGCGCCCTCATGCACCAGCGTCTGCCACAGCGCGCCGTCCTGCATGACCGCCACCGTCGCGGCGTGCAGGCGTTCGAGCATCGGCGCCGGCAAGCCGGCCGGCGCGAAAAGGCCGTACCAATGCGACCGGCCAAGATCGCTGAGCCCGGCCTCGGCGAAAGTCAGCGTCTGCGGCAGGGCGCCGACGCGGCCATTGCCGGTCACGGCAATCACCTTCACGCGCCGTTCGGCCGCCAGGCTGAGCCAGGCCGGGATGCCATCGATCGCGAGGGGGATATCGTTGCGCATCACGCCCTGCTGCATCAGCCCGGTGCTGCGATAAGGCACATCCATGAGGTTGATCCCAGCGGCGATCTGCAGCGCCTCGCCGGTCAGGTGGGTGGAGTTGCCGCGGCCGGTGATGCCGTATTGCATCGGGTCCCGCGCCGCGCGGGCGAGAGCGGCGACGCCCGCCATGTCATTGGCCGGCAAGCCGACATTGGCATAGAGCGCGAGCCGCGTGCGGATCAGCAGCGAGATCGGCTGGAATTGCGCCAGAGTGTAGGGCAGGCGCGCGAACAGGAAGGGGTTCGTGAGAAAGGTGGTCGAGGTCGTCATGAACAGGGTGCTCCCGTCGGCAGGCGCCGACGCGACATATTCCGCGCCGATGATGGTTGTCGCGCCCCCGCGGTTGTCCACGACGACGGACGCATCAAGCCGCGCCGCCAGCGCCTGCGCGAACTGCCGCGCGAAGATGTCCGGGCCGCCGCCGGCACCGTAAGGCACCACCAGCCGGATCGGCCGGGCCTGCGCGAAGGCCGGGCGGCCGAGAGCGACAGTCACGGCTGCGCCGAGCGCGGCACGGCGAGACACGCGGTACGCCATGACGAATCCTCCGTCTTGCTTGTCCGCACAGGCTAGGCGCCGACTGACCGGCCGGTCAATCCGATGAATGTCCGCCCGATTGCACCACCGCGGCCAGGAAGTCGAGGAAGACGCGCGTCTTCGCCGGCATCAGCCCCGACGGGCGGAACACCGCGTAGACGCCGAGATCGAAGCCGGTATTCGTCACCCGCAGCCCCGGCAGCAGGCGCTTCAACCGGCCCGCCGCGAGATCCTCCCGCAGGGTGTAGTCGTCGAGCAGCGTGATGCCATGCCCGGCCAGCGCCATCTCCCGCAGCACCTCGCCATTGTTGGAGGTGAAGCGGGCGGGGATGGTCACCTCCTCAAGGCGTCCCTGGTCCAGGAAGCGCCAGACCACGTCTTCCGGACCTTGCCAGTAGGGAAGGCAGTGGTGGACGAGGAGGTCGCGCGGCGAAGCCACGTCCGGCATACGGGACAGGTAATCCGGGCTCGCCACCAGCAGGCGCTCGCAGCGCAGCAGGCGCCGCTGCATCAGCGCCGCATCGGCCGACGGGCTGAGGCGGAGGTCAATGTCCACCTCATCCTCGGCCATGCGTGCGGGGTGCTCGGTGAGCCGCAGTTCGACCCGCAGTTCCGGGTATCGGGCCTGGAAGGCTGGTATCATCGGCGCCACCACCCGCATGCCGAACATCAACCGCGAATGCACCCGCAGCGTGCCGCGCGGCGTCGTCTGCAAGGCGGCGGCGGCGGCTTCGGCATCTGCGATGTCCTGCAGGATCGGCTCCAGCCGGGCGAGATATTCCCGCCCCGCTTCCGTCAGCGTCAGGGTGCGGCTGCTGCGGTTCAAGAGCTGGACGCCGAGGCTTGTCTCGAGCGCCGCCACCTGGCGCGAGACCGAGGCCGGCGACAGCCCGGCCCGCCGCCCCGCCGCCGAGAAGCTGCCCTCCCGCACCGCGCTCGTGAAGAGCTCCATCGCCTGCAGCCGCCGCATGGTCCACCTTTACGAAAAACGCAAAGATACTGTTCCAACATATCGCATTGTTGCGGCAGGTGACGATCCCCTAGGCTCCGGCTCAATCGCTGTCACTGAAAAGGGGGACGTCCATGGAATTCGGCATCTTCATGCTGATGCAGCAGCGCGGCTACCATCAAAGCTCGGACCAGATCCTGCGCATGGCGGTGGAACAGACCATCGCCGCCGACCAAGCCGGCTTCGACACCGCCTGGTATGCTGAGCATCATTTCTCGAACTACGGCCTCTGCCCGTCGCCGCTGATGATGGTCGCGCACATGGCGGGCCAGACGAAGCGTATCCGCCTCGGCAGCGCGGTCTGCGTGCTGCCGATGTACCACCCGGCGCGGCTGCTCGCTGAAGCGGGCTTCTGCGATGCGATTTCGAATGGGCGGCTCGAGCTCGGCATCGGCTCCGGCTACCAGAACTACGAATTCGAACGCTTCGGCGTGAAGATCGAGGAAGCCCTGCCGATCTTCCACGAGTTCCTCGATGTGCTGAAGACCGGCATGACCCAGAAGGGCTTCAGCTACGAAGGCAAGCACCTGCGTTTCCCGCAGACGGCGATCAGCATCCGTGCGGTGCAGAAGCCGATGCCGCCGATCTGGATGGCCACCGGCAATCCCGACACGATGAGGCTCGCGATCCGCGAGGGGCACTCGCTCTTCGTGACGGCGCTGCTGAATGGCACGGACAAGCTGCAGCAGATGCGTGCCACGCTGTCCGGCATCGCCGCCAAGGAAGGCCGCGACATCGACGACACGCGCGTGGGCCTGCTGCGTTGTGCCTTCGCCAGTGACGACGACACGGAAATCGAAAGCTATCTCGAGAATGCCCGCTATCAGCGCCGCATCTCCGAGGCGCTGAAGTTCCGCCGCGCCCATTCCGATGACGGCTTCCTGGTGCGCGAGGAAGAGAGCCCGAACGACATCCCGCTCGAGCAGATGCGCGCCAATTTGCCGGTGGGCAGTGTGGACCGCGTGATCGAGCGCATGGTCGAGGAGATCCGCATCCTCAAACCGAAGCACGTCGCGATCCAGATCCAGCCCGGCGACTTCGACTCACGCACCACGCTGCGCCAGATCGCGCTGTGGGGAGAGCGCATCATTCCCGCCATCCGGAAGGAACTGGCCAAGGACAGGCCGGCTGCTTCCAGAACGGCCGCGTGACCGGGTCACGGCGTTCGCCGGACGGCTACATGGAACGCGGGGAATGAGCGTGTCAGCGGGCGAGGTGTTCGGCCGCTGACATCCGCCCTTCGCCAAGCCGTCGGCCGGCCTGGACGCCAGTCGAAGCGTCGTATCGTTCGTATCAGGCCGCGCGGATGCCCCGGCTGCGAATGACCTCCCGCCACTTCGCATTCTCGCGCGCAGCATAGGCGGTGAACTCCGCCGGCGTGCTGGCGATCGGTGCAATGCCGCGGCTGGTAAGCTGGTCGCGGACCGCCGGCGCCGCCAGCACCTTGCGCGTTGCCGCCAGCAGCACATCGAGGATCGGCTGCGGCGTGCCCGCGGGTGCGAGCAAGGCGAAATCCGTCGAGGATTCAAAGCCAGGCAGGCCGGATTCCGCCATGGGCGGAATCTCCGGCAGCACGGGCGATCGCGTCAGCGTCGTCACGCCAAGGCCCTTGATGCGGCCCGCCTCGATCAGCGGCTTCGCCGTGCTCGCATCCATGAAGTTCGCCATCACCTGCCCGGCCACCAGCGCCTGCACTGGCTCGCTGCCGCCGCGATACGGCACGTGCAGCATCGTGACACCTGCCATGGACATGAAGAGTTCGGCCGAGAGATGGCTCGTCGCCCCGATGCCGGAGGACGCGTAGGGCACCGGGTCGCGCTGCGCCTTAGCCCAGGCGATGAACTCCTGCGTCGTCGCTGCCGGCACCGAAGGATGCACCGTCAGCACCTGCGCATTGGTGCCGAGCAGCGAGATCGGCGCGAAGGCCGTATCGCCGTCATAGGGGATGTTGTCGTACAGGTAGGGCGCGATGGCGTAAGTGCTGTTGGTCGCGACCAGCAGCGTGTAGCCGTCGGGCCGCGAGCGCGCGACATAGGCATGGCCGATCGTCCCGCCCGCACCCGGCCGGTTGTTCACGACGAAGGGGTGGCCGAACTCGGTGGTCAGTGCCTGCGCGAGCAGTCGCGCGACGGAATCCGAAGATCCGCCCGGCGCCCAGGACAGCACGACCTCCACCGGCCGTGTCGGATAGCCCGCCTGCGCGACCGCCGCTGCCGGCAGCGCGACGACACCAAGCCCGGCCAGGAGGCCGCGGCGGGAGAGGCTGGTACACGCGGTCATGCGGTCGCTCCTTCTGGGGACGGGTCGAAATAGCCGCGGCGCAGGTCGCGCGCGGCGCGGTCCGGGTCGCGTAGGGCCGGGTCGCCATAGCCCCCACCGCCCGCGGCGTGATGGATGAAGCGATCGCCGGGATGCAGCAGGCGCGTGCCGGATTTCGCATCGAGCGGCTCGGCATGCCCGTCATGCTCGATGGCGACGCTGTTCGGCAGGCCGGGCCGTCCGCCGGCAAGGCCATAAGGCGGAATGGCCACGCCGTCGCCCGTCGGCGTGACGAGCGCCGGCGACGCGCCGTCGTAGCGCAGCACATAACTGCCGCCGAGCCCGCCGCGGAAGCGCCCGGCCCCGCCACTATTCGCACGCAGCAGATAGGATTCCACGGTGAAGGGGTAGTTGGCCTCGGTCTGCTCGACGCTCGGGCTCGGATTGCCGCCGGGCGAATGCACGACGCCGAGATTGGTCCAGCCATCCTCGCCCGCATTCGCGCCCGCGCCGCCACGGTTCGAGAAATGATGCCAGAGAAAGGCCTGCCCGTTGCGCCCATCGCCCTTGATGGCGATGCGGAACCGGCGGGCGAAGCCGCACAGCACGCGGTCCGGTGCGGCCGCCGCCATGGCATGCATCACCGCCTCGATGATGGTGCTCGCCGTCAGCGTGGTGCAGGCAGTCACCGGTGCCGGCGCGATGGGATCAACCAGGCTGCCGGGCCGCGTCCGGATCGTCAACGGCCGCGCGCTGCCTTCATTCCGCGCCTCCTGCGTCGCGCTGAGATACATGAAGGCGACGTTCACCGCCGCCATGGTGTTGGGGCGCGAGGAATTGAGGAAGGAGGCGACCTGGTCATCGCTCCCCGTCAGGTCCACCTCGACATCGCTGCCGTGCAGCGTCACCCGCGCGCGTACCGTGATCGGCGCAGCGCCCGGCGCCGGCGGGTCGAGCGCGCTCTCTCCCAGATAGACGCCGTCCGGCCAGCCCGCGATCTCCTGCCGCATGGCGCGTTCCCCGGCATCGAGGATCGCCGCGCAGCTCGCCGCCGCCACTGCGCTGCCATAGCGCGCGAGCAGCGCGTCGAGCCGCGCCGCCCCTGCGCGAAGCGAGGCGAGGCAGGCCAGCACATCCCCGCGCGTGTCGCGCGGCATGCGCGAATTGAGGCAGATGAGGTCGAGGATACCCTCCTCCATCCGTCCCTGCGTCACGAAGCGCAGTGGCGGGATGCGCAGACCCTCATGCCAGATCTCGGTCGCCTGCGGGCTGTAGCCGCCGGGGGAGATGCCGCCAATGTCGCCCTGATGCGCGCGGTTCACGACCCAGAAGCGTAGCGCCCCCTCGGCGAAGACGGGCTGGCAGAAGGTGAAGTCCGGCAGGTGGCTGCCGCCGTCATAGGGATCGTTCAGCAGGAAGACGTCGCCGGGTGAGGCATCCTCGCCAAACCGGCGCCGTACGGCTTCCACCGCGAAAGGCAGTGCGCCCATGTGGATAGGCACGCGTTCCGCCTGGGCGAGCAAGCGCCCCTCGGCATCCAGCACGGCGGTGGAAAAGTCGCGCGACTGGTTCAGCAGCGGGGAGAAGGCGGTGCGCGCCATCACCTCCACCACCTCCTCCGCCACGGCGAGGAGCTTTGCGCGGATGACCGCAACGGTCAGGGCGTCGGTGCTCATGCGGCCTCCTGCACGGCGGTCAGCGGGGCGAGGCGCAGGCTGCCCCAGCCATCCAGCAGCGCCTCCCGCTCCGCGCCCAGCACGATGGTGGTGGTGGTGGACTCAAGGATCGCCGGTCCTGCGATGCGCTGGCCGGGGGCGAGATCCTCGAGCGCGAAGACCGGCACCTCGCGCCAGGTGCCGTCATAGACGCGGCGTGTGCCACGCGCGCGGACCGATGGTGTTGGCGGCAGTTCCGGCCAGGCGAAAGGCGTATCGACGCCATAGGCCGCGATGCGGCAGGTCTCGACGATGCAGCCCTCGCCGAGGTGGCGATGACGGTAGAGCGCCTCATAGCGGGCAGCGAAGGCCTCGGCGATCGTGGCAACGTCCACCGCATCGTCGATCGGCACCGCAACCGTGCCGGTCTGCCGGATGTAGCGGCAATCGAGGTGCCGCACGAAGCGGATACGGTCGCGTCCGTAGCCGGCGCGGGCGAGGCGTGCCGTCAGCAGCGCCTCCTGCTCGGCAAGGATCGCGGCGAGTTCGCCCGGGGCGAAGCCGTCGACCGGCCGCGCCAGGCTGCGCAGCGCATCGACGCGTGCCTCGGCACCCAGGAAGCCCAGGGCCGAAAGCACCGAGGCGGCCCGCGGCGCCACCGCGAGCCCGACCTCCAGTTCCGTCGCGACGTGGTCGAGATACAGGCCGCCCGCACCGCCGAAGGCGAGCAGCGCCATGTCGCGCGGGTCGCGCCCGCCGCCCACCGTCGCGGCGCGCACGCCCTCGGCGATGCGGCTCGCAGCCAGGGCATGAATCGCGCGCGCCGCGTCTTCCACGCTGAGACCCAACGGTGCCGCGACGTCGTGCTGCACGGCGGCTTCGGCAAGGCCGCGGGACAGGCGCAGGCGGCCGCCGAGCGGCGCGTCCTCCGACAGCAGGCCGAGCACCAGCGCCGCGTCGGTCACGGTCGCGCGCGCACCACCGCGCCCGAAGCAGGCCGGGCCCGGCACGGCACCGGCGCTGCGCGGGCCGACCTGCAGCACGCCGCCGGCATCGACCGAAGCAATGGACCCGCCGCCGATTGCATGCACGCGGATGTCGATGGCCGGCACGGCGATGGCATAGGCGTCGGTGTCGCTGCGCGCGCGCTCCACCGGCACGCCATCGGCGATCACCGAGATATCCGTGGTGGTGCCCCCGACATCGAAGCCGACCGCATCGGGCCGACCGACGAGGCGTGCCAGCAAGGCCGCCGCGGCCGCCCCGCCGGCAGGGCCGCTGGCGACGCAGCCAATGCCGAAGCCCGCTGCCTCCTGTGCCGGCAGCAGCCCGCCGGAGGATTGCACCACCATCACCGGCACGCGCGGTCCCGCCGCTTCCAGCCGGGATTCGAGATCGCCGAGATAGGCAGCGAGGCGCGGCGTGACGATGGCGTTCACCGCCGCGGAGGAGAGGCGCGGATATTCGCCCCGGCAGCGCACGACCTCATGCGAGGCGACCACCGGGCCGGTCCAGCCGGCATCACGGATCAGCGCGACAGCGCGCTGTTCATGCACCGGATTGGCATGGGCATGGAGGAAGCCGACGACGATCGCCTCCACCTGCTCCGCGCGCAGCCGCGCGAGGGCATCGTGCAGATCGGCTTCGTCCAGCGACGTCACGATGCTGCCGTCCCAGCGCAGGCGTTCCGTCACCTCGATGCGATGTTCGCGCGGCACCAGCGCCTCGGGGAAGGGCGTGCGCAGGGCGTAGCGTTCGGCCTTGGTGCCTTCGCGCAGTTCCAGCACGTCGCGGAAGCCACGCGTCGTGATCAGGCCGAGGCGCGGGCCGGTGCCTTCGGCCAGCGTATTGGTGGCGACGGTCGTGCCATGCACCAGCAGCTCCGTCCGCGCCAGCAATTCGCCCGTGCTCAGCCCCGACTGCGTCGCCATGAAGGCGACGGCGTCCAGCACGCCCTGCCCCGGATCGGATGGCACGGAGGGCACCTTGCCGAAGGTCAGGCGTCCGGTCGTGGCGTCATGCGCCACGATATCCGTGAAGGTGCCGCCCACATCCACCGCCAAGCGCAGCATCGTCTCTCCTGACCCTATCGTCGGGCATCAGCGTGGCAGGGCGTACTCCGTTTGAAAAACGCATTTTCCTGCGCAATTATCCACGAATGTCGAATAATGCCTCGATCCGGCATCTCCGCTGCTTCCTTGCCGTGGCTGAGGAAGGCAGCTTCGCGCGCGCGGCCGACCGGCTGGGGATCACCCATTCCGCCCTGTCGGCGACCATCCGCGCGGCCGAGGCGGCAATCGGCGTAGGCCTGTTCCACCGCACCACGCGACGGGTGGAATTGACCCCGGCGGCGGCCAATTTCCTGCCCGTGGCGCGTGTCCTGATCCGCGACTTCGACACGGCGATCGACGACCTTCGCGGCCAGGCGGGTGGCCAGGGCGGCCATGTGCGCATCGCCACCGCCACCTCGGTCATGGCCGTGGTGCTGACGCCGGTGATCGAGGCCCTTGTCGCGCAGCATCCGGACATGCGCTTCACCATCCGCGACGGCGTGTCCAGCGATGTGCAGAACCGCGTGCTGACCGGCGACGCGGAACTCGGCTTCACCAGTCGCTGGCAGGACGATGCGGCGCTGTCCTTCCGGCCGCTGCTGCGTGACGAACTCGGCCTCGTGGTGCGGGAAAGCCATCCGCTGGCCGGCGATGCGACGCCGCGCTGGGACGGTCTGGCGGCTTGGCCCTACGTCGCGCTGACACTCGATACCGGCACGCGCGTCGCATTGCAGGCGGCGGGCGTGCTGCCGCAGCCCCGGCACGAGGTATCCACCTTCACCATGCTGGCGCCGTTGCTGGCATCCGGGGATGGGTTCTCGATCGTGCCGGCGCTGTTCAGCAGCTTGCCGGTGGCGCGCGGCCTGGTGTTCCGCCGCATGGCGCGGCCCGTCGTCTCGCGCGAGATCTGCCTGATCACGCGCCGCGGGCGGGCGCTTTCGGCGGCGGCGCAGGAGCTGGTCGCCCACGTCCTGCGCCGGCTGCGGCAGGTGGACCTGCCGGAGGGCAGTCGGGCCCTGCGCTGAAGGTCTGTTCGGGAATGGCGGCATCGGCCCGCAGCGCAGCCGGGTCATGCCTTAGCTCGTGCCGTCGGTGGCCCAGCGATGACTTGCACCGGGCGTCTGAGAACCGGCAAAGGCAGAGCTGACCACATGGCTGCTTCCGCTGTGGAAGCGAGAGGGGCTTTGCCTCTCTCGAACTCTCCCCAGCAAAGGCCGAAAGGCCTTTGCAAACCTCAACCTGGCGTCGGGCACCGCTGCCGGAAAGGCGCCGAAAGACACCTTTGCGCCCGAAGGGCGAGCAAAGACGCTCTGCCCGGTACCAAGAGACTGCGTTTCCTGTGCTCCAAGTACGAGGGGCACCCATCGGCGTTGCACAGCAACGTCGATGGGACCCCGGTGGTGGGGTGGTTTGGAAGGGCCGCCCCGCGCGCAACGAAGCCGGTCATCGGGAAGACAAATGCCAACGGCCAACGTATTCGGCCGTTGATATCAGTCCAGCGTCGCGCCCGATGCCCGCACCACGTCCCGCCACATCGGGCGTTCCTGTGCCGCGCGCCCGGCCGCATCCTCCGGTGTCGTGCCGAGCAGACGGTTGCCGGTCGGCCGGAACTTCTCCTGCGCCGCCGGGTCCGCCGCGATGGCGCGCATCGCCTCGGACAGGCGCAGGACGATCGGCGTCGGAGTCCCCGCCGGCGCGCAGATCGCCCCCCAGGACGTGGCGATGAAATCCGGCACGCCGGCCTCGGCCATGGTCGGCACATCCGGCAGGTCCGGCCAACGTTCCGCCGAGGTGACCGCGAGCGGCCGCAGCGCCCCGCTGCGGATGCTCGGCAGCGCCGTCGGCACATTGTCCACCGCGAAGGCGATGTCCCCGCGCAGCAGCGAGGTCAAGGCCTCGGCCCCGCCACGGAAGGGCACGTGCACGCCGCTGATGCCGGCGCGCCGGCAGAACAGCTCGCCCGACAGATGCACGGTGGTGCCGACGCCCGAGCTACCGAAGGAGACACCGCCGCGCTGCTGCCGCGCCCAGGCGACGAGCTCCGCGACCGTGCGGGCCGGGACATGCGCGGCCGGCACGACGAGGACAAGCGGCGCCTCCCAACCGAGCGAGACCGGCAGCAGGTCGCGCTCGGGGTCGAAGGGCAGCCGGGCGAACAGATAGGGGTGGATGGACAGGCTGTTCACCGCGATGGCGCCGAGCGTGTAGCCATCGGGCGCCGCCTGCGCGACGGCGGCGGCGCCGACCGTGCCGCTGCCGCCCGGGCGGTTCTCCACCACCACCTGCTGGCCGAGAGTCGGCGTCAGCAGATCCGCGATCAGGCGCGCAGCGATGTCCACCGCGCCGCCAGGCGGGAAGCCGACGACCAGCCGCACCGACCGCGCCGGCCAGGCCTGCGCAGCGGCCCGTCGAGACGCGGCCATGGCCAGGAAGGGCGCTGTCAGCACTGGCCGCCGTTGTATCCCGTGGCCCGTCATTGCCACGGCGTCCTGTCCCAGATCTGCTGATAGCGCACGAGCTGCTCTGGCATCCGCGCCTCCCACTCGGCGCCCCGCAGGAAGTCCATCGCCAGTTCGAGTTGACGGACCTTCTCGGCCCATTCCGGCGTGGCGATCACCTTCGCGATCGCATCCTCCAACCGCATCGCGATCTCATCGGGAATGCCGCGCGGTGCACCAAGGCCACGCTCGCTCGTCATGACGACGTCGTAGCCCTCCTCGCGGAAGGTGGGCACGTCCGGCATCAGCTCCCAACGCCGCTCACCCATGCCGGCAAGGGCGCGCAGCATCGGGTTCTCCTGCCCCAGCATGCCGATCTCACCGAGATTCAGCCCGGCGATGTCGATCTGCTTGCCGAGCACGGCATTCCGCACCGGCCCGGCGCCCGCAAAGGGGACGTGGATGAACTCGGTGCCCGATGCGGCCTGGAACAGCGTCAGGCCGAGATGGTCGTCCGTGCCGACGCCGGAAGAGCCGACACTGATCGTTCCTGGCTGACGTTTCGCCGCCGCGACCAGGTCGCGCAGCGACCGGTAGGGCGAATCCCGGTGCACCACGAAGGCGCTGGGGTCGTCCACCAGCCGCGCGATCAGCCGGATCTGCGCGCGGTCGTAGCGGATGCGGCGCTGCACACCGAGCGAGAGAAAGCCCGGCGTGTTGATCGTGCCGAGCGTGAAGCCGTCCGGCCGGGCGGTCTGCATCGCGACATAGGCCGTTTCCCCACCGGCACCGGGACGGTTGACCACGACGAAATTGGCGCCTGGCAGCTCGGCGCCCAGGAACTGCGCCAGGGCGCGGACCATCACATCCGTCCCGCCGCCGGGTGCGAAACCGACGATCACCTCGATGGGCCGGCCGGCCGGCCAGGCAGGCTGCGCCAGGGCAGGCGCCGCCAGGGATGCGACCCCGGCGGCCAGTATGCTGCGACGCGCAGCGATGATGGGCATTCTCATGGTTTCCCCTTTGGTCGTGATCTCATGGACCGGGCTGCCGGTCGCCGCCGCGGATGGCGTCAGGCCGCCACGGACAGGCCGCCTGGGACGACCACGGCGCCGGCCGTCACCGGGGCGCGCCCGGCAAGCACCGAGACGATGCAATCCGCTGCCATGGTGGACATGCCGACCGCGCCGCGCGGCGTGTTCGCGGCGAGGTGCGGCGTCGGCAGCACCCGGGGATGCCCGCGCAGCGGGCTGGCCGCATCCAGCGGCTCCCGCGCGAAGACGTCCACACCGGCCCAGGCAAGCTGCCCGGAATCGAGCGCGGCCAGCAGCGCGGCCTCATCCACGATGCCGCCGCGGGCGGTGTGGATGAGGATGGCGCCGCGCGGCATCAACGCGAGTTCCGCCACACCGATCATGCCCCGCGTCGAGGCGTCGAGCGGGCAATGCAGCGACAGCACGTCGCAGCGCGGCAGCAATGCCTGCAGGCCGGCCACGCGTTCGCCCGGCCCTGGCAGCGCCCCGGCCGGCAGCAACGGGTCATAGGCCGCGACCTGCATGTCGAAGGCATCGGCGAAGCGCGCGACCTTCGATCCGATCGCGCCATAGCCGACGATGCCGAGCCGCACCCCCGCCACGTCCCGTGTCATGCGGGAGGTCTTCTCCCACAGGCCGTCCCGCATGCCGGCGGTGACCGATGGCAGGTCCTTCAGCAGGGCAAGCATCAGCGCCATCGCGTGCTCCGCGACGGAGCGGGAATTGGCCCCGGCGGCACGCGTCACCGTCAGGCCACGCGCCTCGGCGGACGCGAGGTCGATGCCGTCCACCCCGGCGCCATGGCGCGCGATCACGCGCAGCCCCGGCGCGGCGGCATCCATCACCGCACCGGTGATGATGCCCTGGCGGTGCAGCAGCGCGACCGGGCGGTGCACGGCGATGGCGGCAAGGAGCTCGGCCTCGGAGGGATAGGCGGAGGTGCAGAACACGGCGAAGCCGGCCGCCTCCAGGATGGCGACCGCCTCCGGCGCGAGCTTGGCGGCGGTGACGAGGACCGCGGGCCTGGCAGCATGGTGCTGGGTCATGGGGGATCTTCCGGGATGCATCGGGTCAGTCGAGGCCCGCGCAGCCGAGGCGCCGCAGCGCCGCGTCCACCCAGGCGGCGTCGTGGGTGCCGGCCTCGATGTTCGCCATCTGGCGCGCCTCGGCAGCGGCCTTCTGCGTGGCGGCTGCATGCACCGCCGCGGTCTCGGCCAAGGGGATGCCGAGCAGGCCGTCATCGTCGCCGAGGATGAGGTCGCCCGGCTCGATCACCATGCCGTCCAGGGCGATCGGCACGTTGATCTCGCCGGGACCGTCCTTGTAGGGACCGCGATGGGTGATGCCGCCGGCGAAGACCGGGAAGTCCTGCGCTCGGATGGCGGCGCTGTCGCGGATCGCGCCGTTGATGACGATGCCGCCGAGCTTGCGGCGGACCATCTGCGCCAGCATCAGCTCGCCGATGATGGCGTTGGTCAGGTCGCCGCCGGCGTCGACGACGATCACATCGCCCGGCTCGGCCAGCGCGATGGCCTTGTGGACCATCAGGTTGTCGCCGGGGCGGGTCTTCACGGTCAGGGCGGGCCCGGCCAGCACGCCGCGCGCATGCATGGGGCGCAGACGGGCGCCGCCGGCGGTCATGCGCGACATGACGTCGCTGACATTGGCGACGGGCAGGTCGCGGAAGGCGGCGACCACCTCCGGCGCCACCTTGCGGATGCGCGGCAGAATCCTGAAGCCTGTGGTCACGATCGGTCTCTCCTGGGAACAGAGGCGCGCGCCATTGGCCGCGCAGCGACAGAAATGCAATTCGGTTTCATAGTGAGACGTCACTCCTTCCAGGGGCGACGGGCCCACAGGGCGCGGAGCCGCGCCTCCCCGCCCAGCGCCGCCTCGCGATAGGCAGCGCCGACGAGGGGTGCGAGCGGCAGGCCGGCACGGGCGGCCGCCGCGGTCCAGGCGGGATCGGCGAAGACCGCGGTAAAGGCGCCCTCGATCGCCGCGCGGATCGCGTCGGGCAGCCGCGGCGGACCGAAAACGCCCCGCCCGGCGGAGAACACGACATCGACGCCCGCCTCGCGGTAGGTCGGGATGTCCGGCGCCGTGGGCTCGCGGCCGGCACTGGCCAGCGCCAGGCCGCGGATCGCGCCCTCCCGCAGCAGCGGCAGCGCCTCGCTGATGTTGAACGCCCCGACTTCGAGCTGCCCGCCGAGCAGCGGGACCAACAGTTGCGAGGTGCCGTTGAACGGCACGTGGTTCAGTCGGATGCCGGCGGCTTCCTCCAGCAGTAGCGTGGCGATGTGGTCATCCCCGCCGATGCCGGCCGTCCCATAGGCGACGTCGCCCGGCCGCGCCCGCGCCGCCGCCAACAGATCGGGCAGACCCCTCAGCGGATTGTCGGCGCGGACGAAGAGGCCGCAGGGATCGTCGACCACTTGCGCGAGGAAGGTGAGCTCCGCCGGCCGCCAGCGCACCGGGCGCTCGATGGGTTGACTGAGCACGGTGGGCGTGGCGCAGGCGCCGAGGACGAAGCCGTCCGGCGCGGCATTCGCTGCCGCTTCGGTCCCCACCTGGCCGCCGGCGCCGGGCCGGTTGCTCACGACCAGGCGCGCGCCCGGCAGATGGGCGGCGAGGAAGGGTGCGACGGTCCGCGCCATGGCGTCCATGCCGCCGCCCGGGGCGAAGGGGACGATGATCTCGATCGGGCGGCCCGTGGGCCAGCCGCCCTGGGCCCGAGCCGGGCGGGCCAGCAGGGCTGGAGCGCCAAGAAGGGCGGCTCGCCGGCCGAAGCGGAGTCCTGGCATCCTGGTTGAGTCCTTCCCTGCGCCACGGCTTCGCTTGACACATCCGGGCGGCGCCCGCTTATAACGAAACGTCGTTTCGAAAATCAAGCACCGCAAATCCAGCCGGGGCACAAGGGAAGGAACCGCATCCATGCTCTCCCGCCGTCAGATCCTGCGGACCGGTCTCGCCGCGCTGCCGCTTGCCGGGCTATCCCGGCCAGGCCATGCGCAAGGCGAGGCGTGGCCGTCGCGCCCGATCCGGATCGTCGTCGCCTGGGCGCCCGGCGGGGCGGTGGACACCATCGCGCGGAGCCTCGCACCAAAGCTGTCCGAGACCCTGGGCAAGCCGGTGGTGGTGGAGAACAAGTCCGGTGCGACCGGCACGATCGGCGCCGCCGAGGTCGCGCGCGCCGCGCCGGACGGGCACACCCTGCTGGCGATGGACAACACCTATGCCATGCTGCCCTACCTGTTCCAGCGCCTGCCCTTCGACCACGCCACCGCCTTCCGGCCGGTGACGGTCAGTGCCTTCTCCCCCGTCATGCTCGCCGTGCACCGCGACGCGCCGTGGCGCGACCTCGCCGCGTTGATCGCGGCCGCGAAGCAGGAGCCCGAGAAGATCACCTACGGCACCGGCGGCATCGGCAGCGCGCCGCATTTCGCCACCGCCGCCTTCGCCCAGGCCGCGGGCGTCCGGGTGCTGCACGTGCCGTTCCGTGGCGCCGGGGAGGCAGTGACCAATGTGCTGTCGCGCCAGGTGGACCTGGTCATGGTCTCGCTCGGCTCGGCGCTCGGCCATGTGCAGGGCGGAGCATTGCGGGTCCTCGCGATGAGCGGCACGCACCGGACAACCGTGCTGCCGGAGGTGCCCACCTTCGCCGAGGCCGGCCTGCCGAACTTCGGTCCGAATGGACAGGGCGTGGTGAACTGGTCCGGTCTCGCAGCGCCCGCCGGCACGCCGGATGCCGTGGTGGTTCGGCTCCAGACCGAGGTGGCGAAAGCGCTGGAGGCGCAGGACATGCGGGGCTTCCTGGCCTCGCTGGCGTCGGAGCCCGGCGGCATGCCACCGGCCGCCTTCGCCGCGCTGCTCACCGAGGAAACGATGCGCTGGCGCGATGTCGCCGCCAGCAGCGGCATCGAGCGGCAGTAGGTCCATGGGGTACTTCGCGCCGCCGCCGCGCATCGGCACCGAGGTCTTCACGCGGCTGCCCGACCGCTTCCGCCGCCCCCGCGCGACCGAATGGGCACGCTGGAACCGCGGTGGGCGGGAGATCGACAGCTTCCTCGAAGGCCCCTGCCTTGATGCCGAGGGCAGACTCTACGTGACCGACATCCCCTTCGGACGCATCTTCCGCGTCTCGTCGGATGGCGCCTGGGAGCAGATCGCCGAATACGATGGCTGGCCGAATGGCATGAAGGTCGCACCCGACGGCATGCTACTCGTCACCGACTACAAGCGAGGCCTTGTCCGCATCGATCCCGGCACCGGGACGGTGGCGCCGCTGCTGGAGACAGCGCGCAGCGAAGGCTTCAAGGGGCTGAACGATCTGGCGCTCGGCACCGACGGCAGCATCTTCTTCACCGACCAAGGCCAGACCGGCCTGCATGACCCGACCGGCCGGGTCTATCGGCTATGGCCATCTGGGCAGCTCCAGCCGCTGATCGGCACGGTGCCGAGCCCCAACGGGATCGTCGTCGCACCCGACCTGTCGCATTGCCTGGTCGCTGTCACGCGCGCCAACCAGGTCTGGCGGCTGCCGCTGCATGGCGACGGCGCGGTCACCAAGGCCGGCATCTTCATCCATCTGCATGGCGGGCCCGGCGGGCCTGATGGGCTGGCCTGGGACCGCGAAGGCAACCTCCTCGTCGCGCATACCGGGGTCGGCACCATCTGGCGCTTCAATGCGCGGGCGGAGCCGACACTCGCCATCGCCTCCTGCGCCGGCGCCTCCACGACCAATCTCTGCCTGGCCGGGTCGGACCGGCGCGACCTGCTCATCACCGACAGCGAAACGGGCAGCATCCTGCGCGCGCGGCTGGAATAGCGCATCATGGCGCCACGCGATCGGAGGTGAGCATGGTGGAGAAGGCAAAGGGACGGCCGGCGCTCGAGGGTGTGGCTTCGGCGGATCGCGCCCTTACCGTGCTCTCATGCTTCCGCAAGGGCGACAGCGCCCTGTCGCTCGCGGAGCTCGCGGAGCGGACGGGGCTGGTGAAGAGCACCATCATGCGCCTCGCCATCTCACTGGTGGAGCATGGCTACCTGGCGCGCGAGGGCGATGGGTCCTACCGGCTGGATGCGGAGGTGTTGCGGCTCGGCACGGTCTACACCCAGTCCTTCCGACTGGAGGCGCATGTGATGCCGGTGCTGGAAGAACTCGTCGCGCGCACCGGCGAGACGGCGGCCTTCTACGTGCGGCGCGGCGAACAGCGGTTGTGCCTGTTCCGCGTCGACAGCCCGCATCTGCTGCGCATGCATGTGCGGGTCGGCGACGCGCTGCCGCTCGACAGTTCCGCCATCGCCCAGGTGCTGCGGGCATTCAGCGCGCGGCCGCTGCCGAACTACGTCGCGACCCTTGACCTGCCGATCGTCACCATGGGGGCCACGGACCCGCATACCGGGGCGATGGCCGCGCCGGTCTTCGGGCCGGGCGATGGGCTCGCCGGGGCGCTCGCCCTCTCGGCGCCCATCATCCGCTGGACGCCGGAGGCGCTGGCAGCGGCGCGGCCGGTCCTGGCCGAGGCCGCGGTCGCACTGACCCGGCGGATCGGCGGCGAGGCGCCGGAGTGGTCCAGCGCTGCCGCGGAGTAGTGCCACGCCGCCCCTTACTGAACGGTATACGGTGCCACTGTGCTTATGGCGTGGCCGACGCTTGCGACGAGGTCCGCGCTGGCAGGGAGTGGCGATCGGATGTGCTGCACAAGCCGCTGGCGCAGATCGAGTGCTCAGAGGGCATGACGCTCTTCGACGGGAACAGCGATACCACGATGTTCGCGACGTTGCGCCGACGAGAACAGCGACCTTATCGGCGGCACGATCAACCACCCCTGGATCGCGGATGGGTTAAGTTCACCACTGACCGCTTGTTCTTCCGTTCTACATCGCTCCAGGATCCCGAGAGCGGTAGGACGCCGGGGCCGTCGTGCCAAAGACCGGGGTGCGGGTACGACAAGCCCCTATGAAGCGCGGCTCTGCCGACGCCGGCAGAGCCGTCCATCTGCATCGAACTCGATGAAGAGCTTGGACCAAGGATGTGTACCGTCCTAGGCAGTGCGCACATCGCCCGCAATTCTGCCGCCCCCGCGATGCTACACGACAAGCGCTTCAGGCTCTGACCGTAAAGGACGTGCGCAATGCCAGACAGGCCATATGACCGCCTCCATCGTCGCAACCTCGTTGTCGCTTCGATGGCCGTGGCGAGCGCCTCGACTGCCCTGGCCGCCATCGGGGTCGCACATGCACAGACGCCAGCAGCGACCCCGGCCGCATCATCATCCGGTACCGTCTACACGGGCGACGTCATCCAAGGGAAACGGGTGGTCAGCGCACTCGACGTCAGCGACCTGGAGTCCGGCAGGAAGCACCTCCTGTATTTTCGCGGCGTGCAGATGCCCACGGGACAGCACGTCTATGTGTCCGTGACGGTCGCCAAGGGAGCACGGCCAGGTAAGCGCATCGTCCTGGTCAGCGGCGTGCACGGCGACGAGATGAGTTCCGTGCATACCGTCCAGACCGTGATGAACCGGCTCGACCCAGCAGCGATGTCAGGCACGGTCATGGCGGTCACGGACATCTCCGGCCCCGCCCTGCAGGGCATGCAGCGGAGATGGCCTAACGCCGGCAGAGGTGCCGACCTCATCGACATGAATCGCGAATGGCCCGGGAACGAGAACGGCGCCACAGCGCCCAGCCGGCATGCCGGGCTCTTGTTCAACCGGCTGCTGCGTCCGAACGCCGATGCCGCGATCGACTTCCACACCGGCACCACCGGCTTCGATGTCACCGCCTTCAACATCGCGGACATGACCGTCGCCGAGATCAAGGCGATGGTGGACCTCTACCCCGTCGGTCAGATCTTCGACAATCCCGTCTATCCCGGTGTTCTTCACAACGCCTTCGTCGACGCGGGCATCCCCGCCTTCACGCCCGAGATCGGCGCCGCGCGCGTCCTGGACCGCGGGATGGCCTCCCTTTTCGTTGAAGGTACGATGAACGTCCTCAAGCATCACGGCATCCTGTCCGGACCGCTGGGGCGCACAGGAAAGGACGTCCGCGTCTTCATCGGCAATAGCGCGCTCCCGATCCTCGCGACCCAAGGAGGGCTCGTCGAGCATCTGGTCGGGCTCAACGACAAGGTCGAGGCCGGACAGAAGGTGGCCATCCAGCGCAACAGCTTCGGCGACGTGGTTGCGGAATACACGACCAGCGTGGCCGGCGAGATCACCGGCCAGCGCAGCGATGCGATGGCCGAGCCTGGCAACCCCCTGGCTTTCATCCTGTTCCACAAGGCGGGCTCGGACGGCGGTGAGTCCTATGCGGAGTGATCCGCCACTTCGCAATCATTCCTCACTGTGCGGACGCGTCCGCAAAGGTTGATGCCCAACGGCACCGTACTCGACCGGGCGATCGCCTCGTACCGGCCGACGATCTCGGATTCACGCAGGGCCAATGAGTGATCGGCACCACCGGCACGCCATCCACATCCTGGTCGGGAGCGTAGCGGGCCATACGGATCGTCTCAGCCGACGTCATCATGCCGGTGCCGGCGAGCAGGTGAGGAAAATGCTCCAGCTGCCACGCTCGGCCGGTTCGCGGCTGGAGCGGCGCTGCAGCACCGCGCCCCAGTCGGTTTCCGCCAATTTCACATTCATGCCACGCTGCTGCAGCGGCTCGTGGTGATCTGGCCCATAGTCCCCATCGCAGGGAAGTCGGCCGGGCTGATGATGACCACCTTCTCCCCATTGTAGCCGCTCTCCTGCGCCAGCTTCCGTGCCGCTTCGTTCGAAGGATTGTCGGTGGAGCGATTATTCGCCGGCGGCGTGCAGCAGGACAGGAAGCGATCGCACAGCGTATAGGAGGACGGATCATCATTGATGACCGCCGTCTTGTAGTCTTGCTGACGCACCACGGTCAGAACGGCGAGCACAGCTTCGCGTTGTTGAAGGGCGGCTCAGGCTGTTGAAGCGGATTGGGCCGATATAGCCATTCGCATCGCCGCCACCGATGGCGATGCCGCTGGCGCGACGCAGCAGCGGCACGGTGTCGGCGGAGCGCACAGGGACGGCGCGCTGCCTGGCCATGAATTCGTCAGCGACGAAGCGATAGGGGCCAGAGCCGCCCGTCTCGGTGAATCCGCGTGGTCGGGCTGATGTTCGCCAGCCGCTCCGGCATGATGAAGTGCGGCGGCGGGCGCCGCATCCGGCGGGCACCGGCAAGGGCGTGGTTAAATCCCCGCCAAATCGAGTGCTAAGTCCGCTGAGCCAAAGGGTTTCTTGGTTACTGGCCTGGTTCTGCTGTTGGAGTTGGAGGGGCGCTGCCCCTTGTAAGTCTCGCGAGCGGTGCCCGTTGCCCGGTAGGGTGAAGGGTGCGGTGGCGCGGGGGAGGCCGAAAGCCCCTGGG
>JAYSDS010000052.1:10820-35451 GCA_041914265.1 Roseomonas sp. | reverse complement strand
GTCGCGCGGCGGCTGGGTCCTCCCGCCGGCGGCCGCCCCGGCGGCCCCGCCGCGCGCCCCCGCGCCCCCCCCCCCCCCCCCCCCCCCCCCTTCCCACTAGCCGAAGCATCGGAAGACCTTCGACGAGACGAGGCCCGGCGAAGGCCAAGACCCCTCCCTGGCTCCATCTTCCGCGCATGCGGCGCGCCGCTAAGGCACCAGCACCAGCGCCCCTTCCACATCCCCGCGCCGCAGCCGATCGAGTGCGACCGGCGCCTGCTCCAGTGGCAGCGCCTCCACGCTGGTGCGCACCGGCACGCGCGGGGCGAGCGAGAGGAATTCCTCGCCATCCCGCCGCGTCAGGTTGGCCACCGAGCGGATGACGCGCTCCTCCCACAGGATCGCATAGGGGAAGGACGGGATGTCCGACATGTGGATGCCCGCGCAGACGACGATCCCGCCCTTGTCCACCGCGCGCAGCGCCGCCGGCACCAACGCACCCACTGGCGCGAAGAGGATCGCCGCGTCGAGGGGGACCGGCGCCGGCGCCTCGGAATCCCCTGCCCAGACACAACCGAGCGCGCGCGCGAAATCCTGCGATGCGGCGTCGTCGCGCCGGGTGAAGGCGTAGACCTCCCGCCCCTCCCAGATCGCAACCTGGGCGACGAGATGCGCCGCCGCGCCGAAGCCATACAGGCCGAGCCGCCTGCCATCGCCGGCCATGCGCAGCGCGCGATGGCCGATCAGCCCGGCGCAGAGCAGCGGCGCCGCCTCCACATCCGAATAGGCATCGGGGATGGCGAAGCAGAAGCGCTCATCGGCGACGGTGAATTCGGCATAGCCGCCATCGATCTGATAGCCGGTGTAGCGCGCGGCATCGCAGAGATTCTCCTGCCCCCGCCGGCAGAAACGGCATTCGCCACAGGCGAAGCCGAGCCAGGGCACGCCCACCCGCGCGCCGATCGGATACCGCGTCGCGCCGTCGCCGCGCGCGACGATGCGGCCGACGATCTCATGGCCCGGGATCACCCCGGGCTTCGGTGATGGCAGGTCGCCATCGACCACATGCAGGTCGGTGCGGCAGACGGCGCAGGCCGCGACGCGGATCAGCACCTGGCCGGGCCCGGGCGTCGGTTCCGCGCGGCTTTCCAGCCGCACGGAATGCCGCGCCCGGTCGAGCACCATCGCGCGCATCGCGCCGCGCCCTTACGCGGCGAGGGCGGGCCGGCGCGACCGCCAGCTCGTCGCCTTCTCATAGGCATGGCCCGCGCGCAGCACCGTCGCGTCCTCGAAGGGACGACCGATGAGCTGCGCGCCGACCGGCAGCCCGTGCTCGCCGAAGCCGGCGCAGACGGTCAGCGCCGGCTGGCCGGTGATGTTGAAGGGGTTGGTGAAGTTCGGCGCCTCGAAGGAGGTCCACTTGCCCGGCGTGGTGATCAGCGGCGCCTCGGACAGCGCGGCGGCGGTCAGCAGCAGGTCGCAGTCCTGCATCGCCGTGGCGACGATGTCGCACAATTCCCGCCGCCGCCGTTGGGCCTGCAGGTAGTCGGACGCCGTCAGCGTGCTCGCCAGTACGAGGCGTTCGCGCAGGAACTCGCCATAGTCGCGATACTTCGTGCACAGCCACGGTTCGTGCACCGCGAAAGCATCGGCGGCGAGGATGATCCAACCGACCGCGTTGAAATCCTGAATCGGCGGCAGCGTGACCTCGGTGACGGTCGCGCCGAGCCCTTCCAGCGTCTTCGCCACATCCGCGATGCCGACGGCGACGCCGGGGCTGACCGGCGCGTCGGTCTCGTGGAAGTGACGGATGACGCCGATGCGCAAGCCCTTCACGCCGCCATTCAGCCCGGACAGCAGGTCGGGCTTCGGCCGGTTGGCCGAGGACGGATCGGCCGGGTCGTACCCCGTCAGCGGATCGAGCAGCAGCGCGCAATCCTCGACCGTCCAGGCCAGCGGCCCGACCGTGTCGAGGCTCTGCGACAGCGGCAGCACGCCGACGCGCGAGCACAACCCATAGGTCGGCTTGATCCCCGCCGTGCCGCACAGCGCCGCCGGCCCGCGGATCGACCCGCCCGTATCCGAGCCCGTGCCGCCCAGGATGACGCCCGCCGCGACCGCCGCCCCCGTGCCCGAGGACGAGCCGGCGGTGAACCGCTTCGTGTCCCAGGGATTGTGCGCCGGCGGCCAGGGCAGGTCGAAGGAGGGCCCGCCCCAGGCGAATTCATGCGTGGCGAGCTTGCCGAGCGTCACCGTCCCGGCCTCGGCCCAGGCGCGCACCGCCGCGGCGTCCTTGGCCGGCACATGGTCGATCAGCACGCGGGAATGCGCCGTCGTCGGGATGCCGGCGGTCTCGTAGATGTCCTTGTGGCCGATCGGAATGCCGTCCAGCGGGCCCTTCAGCGTGCCGGCCATCTGCCGCGCCTCGGCGGCCTTGGCCTGTTCCAACGCCAGCTCCGGGGTGAAGCGGATGAAGGCATGGATCTGCGGGTTCACCGCCTCCGCCTTGGCCAGGCGGTCCTTCATCAGCTCGACCGGGGAAAGCTTCTTCGCGGCGATCAGCGCCGCCGCCTCGGCGATGGTCGGGATCATGGCGTGGCGGCCTTGGGCGCGAAGGTGACGGCCATCTCGACGCTCACCTCGCGCGGGGTGCGGACGCGCTCGGCCATGGTCATGGTGTAGACGGTGACGGCGCGGATGCCCTCCTTCTCGGCTTCCGTCAGCGGAATGCCGTGGCGCGCGATCAGCGCGTCGAACTGGGGCTTGTCCATCGGGTCGGGCATCAAGGCGGCTCCTTCAGCGCGGGCGGAATGCTGCGCCTATGGGCGTCGAGGTCAATCCCACCGGCCCGGCTGCGCAGCCCCGCGGCATCTGCCCCATCCGGCGGCATGGCCGGGGAGGCCCGCCGCGGGTCCCTGGACAGCGCACGCGGCGGCGGGCTTAACCATGCGCCCATGACGACGCCCGTGACCTTCTCCGCCCCGCATGCCTTCCTCGGTGCCCGTCCGCATGACCGCGCCGCGGCCTTCTGCATCGCGGGCGTGCCGCTCGATATCGGCACGACGAATCGCGCCGGCAGCCGGGACGGGCCGCGCGCCATCCGCAACGCCGCACGGATGCTGACGGATGGGCGGCACCCGATGACCGGGGTCGATCCAACCGCCCTCGATCTCTCCGACCTCGGCGAATTCGAGATCGCGCTCGGCGATATCCCCGCCAGCCTCGCTCGCATCGAGGAGCAGGCCTTCGGGCTGCAACACCTCCTCGCCTTCGGGGGCGAGCATGGCGTCACGCTCGCGTTGCTGCGCGCGCTGGTGAAGCGCCTCGGTGAACCCGTGGGCCTCGTGCATTTCGACGCGCATCTGGACACGTCCGAGGACAATTTCGGCCAGCGCTTCGCCCATGGCTCGGTCTTCTGGCACGCCATCACCGAGGGGCTGATCGCGCCGAAGCGGATGATCCAGATCGGCATCCGCGCCCCCGCCTGGCCCGAGATGTACGACTGGACGCGGGGCCAGGGCGTGACGATCCTCTCCGCGCAGGAGGTGCATGAGAGCACCCCGGCCGCCATCGCCGAACAGGTCCTCGGCGTGGTCGGCAATGGCCCGGCCTATCTCTCCTTCGACATCGACTGCCTGGACCCCGCCTTCGCGCCCGGCACCGGCACGCCCGAGATCGGCGGGCTGGCGAGTTGGCAGGCGCAGGGCATCCTGCGGCGCCTCGGCGCCATCGACTTCCGCGGCGCGGATGTGGTGGAGGTCGCGCCGGCCTATGACGTGGCCGAGATCACGGCGCTGGCCGCGGCGACGATCGGCTGGGAGTACCTGTGCCTGATGGGCGCGCGCGGCTGACGCAGGCCGCGGCCGAGGTCAGCCCGCCAGCGCCCTGAGATCCGCCGCGATGGCTTCCAGCTCCGCCAGCGCCGCGCGCAGGGCCGCGGTTTCCTGTTCCTCGGCGGCCGGCGGTGGCGGCGGGTCGCCCAGCGGCAGTTCCCCGGTCGTCCCCTGCGGCCCCTCATCGGTGCCGTCGCGCAGCAGACGCTGCACGCCCTTGATCGTATAGCCCTGGGTGTAGAGCAGGTCCGAGATCCGCCGCAGCAGCGCGATATCCTCGGGCCGATAGTAGCGCCGCCCCCCGCCGCGCTTCAGCGGCTTGAGCTGCGGGAATTTCGATTCCCAGAAACGCAGCACATGCTGGGGGATATGCAGGTCGTCGGCGACCTCGCTGATGGTGCGGAAGGCCGTGGGCGCCTTGCGCGTCTTGGCGCGGGCCTCCGAATCGGCTTCGAGCGGCAGGTCGTCGCTCATTCCTCGTCGCCCTCGGGCTCGTTGTTGATACGCGCCTTGAGTACCTGGGACGGGCGGAAGGACAGGACCTTGCGCGGCAGGATCGGCACCTCGACCCCAGTCTTGGGATTGCGCCCGACGCGCTGGCCCTTCTGGCGGACCAGGAAGGTGCCAAAGGCGGAGATCTTCACCGCCTCCCCGGCCTCGAGCGCGGCTGAGATGCGTTCCAGCACGGTTTCCAGCAGGGCGGCGCTTTCGTTCCGCGACAGACCGACATTGGCGTAGATCGCTTCCGCGAGCTGCGCCCGCGTCACCGTGTTCATGCGTGAAACTGCCCGCAACCCGTTCTACGCCAAAGGAAACCGGTATCGGACCGTGGCGTCAACTGTATACGCCGGTGCCACCATGCGGCGGCCCGGCTTTCGCGCCTCGTGTCGTCTCGGGTGGGTGCAAGCGGATGGCGGCTGGCCGCCGGGTCGCGTCAGAACCGGACCAGCGCCGCGCCCCAGGTCAGGCCGCCACCGATCGCCTCCAGCACCGCCAGGTCGCCGCGCTGGATGCGCCCATCCCCGCAGGCCTCGGCCAGGGCAAGCGGAATCGACGCCGCCGAGGTGTTGGCGTGACGGTCCACGGTGACGACCACGCGCTCGGGCGGCAGGTGCAGCTTCTTGCCCATGGCGTCGATGATGCGGCGGTTCGCCTGGTGCGGCACCAGCCAGCGCACATCCTCGTGCCCGAGGCCATTGGCCGTGAGGGCCTCATCCACCACCGAGGCGAGCTTCGTCACGGCGTGGCGGAATACCTCACGCCCTGCCATGCGCAGCAGGCCGGTGCCCCCGGTCGATCCCGCCCCACCCTCGATATGCAGGATGTCGCCGAAGCTGCCGTCGGAATGCAGGTGGGAGGAGAGGATGCCGCGATCGGCGGTGGTGCCCGCGCCCTCCTCGGCCCGCAGCAGCACGGCGCCGGCGCCGTCGCCGAACAGCACGCAGGTGCCGCGGTCGGTCCAGTCGAGGATGCGGGAATAGACCTCGGTGCCGATCACCAGCACGCTGCGCGCCTGGCCGGTGCGGATCAGCGCATCCGCCACGCTGAGCGCATAGATGAAGCCGGTGCAGGCCGCGGCGAGGTCGAAGGCGAACCCCCTGGTCACGCCGATCTTGGCCTGGATGCGCACCGCGGTCGCGGGAAAGGCGGAATCAGGGGTGGAGGTGGCGACCAGCACCGCATCCACCTCGGACGCCTCGACGCCCGCGCGCTCCAGCGCCCGGCGCGCGGCGGCAGCCCCCATGTCGGAGGCAGTCTCGCCCTCCGCGGCGATGTGGCGGTACCCGATGCCGGTGCGCTCGCGGATCCAGGCGTCGGAGGTCTCGATCCCCTTCAGCGCCGCAAGTTCGTCATTGGACAGCCGGGTCGCGGGCAGATAGCCACCGCAACCGGCAATGGTAGCGCGCAGGACCATGGAGGACGGACTACCTCAGTGGGGATCGGCCGCGATTCGCGGTCCGCTCGTGGACAGGCGGGACAGGCCTTCACGGATACGCTCGTTGAAGCCGTGCGTCACCATGTCCATCGCGACATCGACGGCATGGGCGAAACCCAGCGCATCGGTGCCGCCATGCGACTTCACCACCACGCCGTTCAGCCCGATCAGGATGGCGCCGTTATAGCGGCGCGGATCCATCCATTCGCGCAGCCGGTCGAGCGCCGGGCGGGCGAGCAGATAGCCCAGCCGGGCGGGAACGGAGGAGGTGAAGACCTGGCGCAGCAGGTCGCGCATCAGCTTGAGCGCGCCCTCGCCGGTCTTGAGGGCGACATTGCCGGTGAAACCGTCGGTGACGATCACGTCCGTGGTGCCGGCCGTAATGTCGTGACCTTCGACGAAACCACGGAAATTGGCGCCGATATGCGAATCGCGCAGGGTCTCGGCGGCCGCGCGGACGCGGTCGTCGCCCTTCAGCTCCTCGGACCCGACATTGAGCAGGCCGATCGACGGGTTGGTCAGGCCGAGCACGGCGCGCGCGAAGGCGTCGCCCATGACGGCGAATTCAACCAGGTTGCGCGCATCGCACTGGACGTTGGCGCCGAGGTCGAGCAGCACCACGTCGCCACGCGCCGACGGCCCGATGGCGGCAAGCGCCGGCCGGTCGATCTCGCGCATCGTCTTGATGACGATCTTCGACAGCGCCATCAGCGCGCCGGTATTGCCCGCCGAGACGATGCCCGCGGCCTCGCCCTGCGCCACCGCGTCGATCGCCATGCGCATGGAGGAGCCGCGCACGCGCAGCGCCGCCGTCGGCTTCATGTCGCCGGGGATGGTTTCCGGCGCATGGCGCAGGCTGCAGGTCCTGGCCGCCCGCTTGCGCAGCGCCAGCGCGGCACCCACGCGCGCCTCGTCGCCCAGCAGCAGGAAACGGGCATCGGGATGCCGCTCCGCCGCGAGTTCCAACCCATCGAGCACCACTTCGGGTGCCGCGTCGCCGCCCATGGCGTCAATGGCGAGGGCGAAGGGCGGGCTCGGTTGCGGCACGTCAGCGGTCCATGCGCGGAGGCATCACCACCGCGCGTCAGGAACGGATGGTCTGGCCCACACGCTCGGCCGCCACCACCTCGCGGCCGTCATAATGGCCGCAGTGGGAGCAGACATGGTGCGGCCGCTTCAGCTCGCCGCAGTTCGAGCACTCCTGGTAGGACGGTGCGCTCAGCGCCTCATGGCTGCGACGCATGCCGCGGCGGGAGGGCGAAACCTTCTTCTTCGGAACGGCCATGGTGCCGAGCCTCTTTCATCAACAAACTGCAGGATAGCAGGGAGGGCGGGCCATTAGCACCCACCCCCTGCCGGCGCAAGCCGCGACGGGTCGCGGGGGTGCTATTTCCGCCCCTTCAGGGCGGCAAGGGCCGCAAAGGGGGCCTTGGGGGCGGGTTCTTCGCCCGCCGCCTCGCTTTCCGCGCCCGGCAACGCCGCCCCAGGGGCGCGCGGATAGGGGTCGAGCGCCAGGGAAAGCTGTTCCGCCAGCGCCTCGCCCAGTTCGGCGACGCCGCCCTGGGCCTCCACCTCGTCCGGTGCCTCCGGATCGTCGGACCAGGATTCGCCGGGGCCGAGGATGCGCAGATGCACCTCCTCCTCGACCTGCTGGGTCACGGGTTCGAGGGTGACGACGCAATCCTGCACCACCTCCGCCGAGAGACGGCCATTGACCGCGACCCCGCCGCCGGGTTCCGGCTTCAGGCGCAAATCGGCGGAGAATCGGTTCACCGCCGGGATGCCGAAGCGCAGCGCGAGGGCCGCGCGCTCGGCCGGGGTGGCGGTCAGGCGTTCCTCCCGCCCCTCGGGCGGGATGCGGGCCAGGGCCAGCGGCCGCGAGAATTCAGGCGTCATGGAGCAATGCCTCCGCGTCGAGGAAGGTCATCCGCCCTGCCAGCAGGGCACCGATCGGCTGCCCGGCGAGATGCGCCGCCTGGGCGCGCGCGACCGCCGCGAGCCGCGCGGGCGCGTCGCCGGCGCCCGGTTCGGCGCCGCGCCAGACATTGCGGGCCAGGGCTTCGGTCAATGCCGTGTCATCCGCCGAGTCGAGGGCGACCTCATAGGCCAGCGCGCGACCATGGAAGGCCTCCCAGGCCTGACGCACCTTCTTGCCGACGGAGAGGTCGCCGACCCCCATCTCGCGCAGATTCTGGTCCATGTCGGAAAACATGGCGTCGAAGACCGCCTGGGCCAGGGCCGCGCCGCGCGCATCCTCGTCCCGGCGCAGGCGGCTGATCAGCAGCCCGACATGCAGGCTGACCAGGTCGAAGCGCCCTTCCACCGTATCGGGCACGCCAATGCCGGCGAAGAGCGCCGGCGTCCGCGCCGCGCCCACCGCCGCGCCATAGAGTTCGAAGCCGGCCCGTTCATGCTGCCGGCGGCGGAACATCGCGAGGATGCCCATGATATGGTATGACTCCTGCCCCGCGACGGTTGACCCCGGGGCGTCATGCTGTCTATCGGTTCCGCGACATGGCCCGCCATCCCCGATCGGTCAACGCATTCCGGCTCACAGCCGTCCTGTTCCTCGCCATCAGCCTTTCGGGCTGCGGCTGGATCATGGACAGGATCGGGCCCGACCCCGTCCAGCGCGGCAACCGCGTGGACCCCGAACGCCTCGCCCAGATCACGGTCGGCGTGCAGACGCGATCGGATGTCGAGGCGCTGCTCGGCTCGCCTTCCGCCCGCGGGACCTTCGACGACGCCCATTGGTACTACATCAGCGCGCAGACCCGGACACAGCCCGGCCGCTTCCTGATGATCGAGGACCAGCGCGTCGTCGCCATCGCCTTCAACCAGCAGGGCGTGGTCAGCGAGGTCCGCGAGCTGACGGAAGCCGATGGCCGTCCGGTGACCATCGTCTCGCGCGAGACGCCGGTGCCGGGCAATGAGCGCTCCCTGCTCCAGTCCCTCTTCGGCAACCTCGGCCGGCCGGCGATGGGCGGTGGCGGCGGTGGCGGCAGCAGCATCGGCAATCCGGCGAGCGCCGGCGGGCGCTACTGATCAGAAGTGGCTCCAGCCGCCGCGCGTGAGGGATAGCGGCCGCCCGTCGGCGTCGAGCACCTGAACCTCGGCCTCGCCCGCGATCATCCGGCCGATCCGGGTGACGGGCACGCCGGTCGCCCTGGCAGCCTCGGCAATGGCCGGGGCCGTGCCCGGGTCCGCGGCGAACAACAACTCATAATCGTCGCCGCCGGTCAGCAGGCTGGGCAGCAGCGCCGCATCCCGCGCGACCAGTGCCGCCGCGGCAGCCGAGAGTGGCACGGCAGCAGCGTCGACCTCGGCGCCGCAGCCCGCGGCGCGGCAGAGATGGCCGAGGTCCTGCACCAGCCCGTCCGACACATCCATCCCGGCCCGAACCAGGTCGGCGATCGCCTGGCCCAGCGCCAGGCGCGGCCGCGGCAGGCGGTAGCGCTGCGCGAGATGGCCCGACGCATCGCCCGGCAACTCCCCGCGCAGCACGCGCAGGCCCAGCGCCCCGTCGCCGATGGTCCCCGAAACCCACACATCGTCCCCAGGCCGCGCCCCGCCGCGTCGGATCGCCCGGCCCGGCGCGACCGTCCCGAGGATGGTGAGCGAGAGGGAGGTCGGTCCCGGCGTCGACACCGTGTCCCCGCCCAGCGCGGCGAGGCCGAATTCGCGCTGATCCTCGGCCAGCCCGGCGACGAATCCGGCGATCCAGTCATCGGTCGTGCCGCGCGCAAAGGCCGTGGTCATCAGATAGCCGAGCGGCGCCGCGCCCATGGCCGCGAGGTCGGACAGGTTCACCCGCAGCAGCTTGCGGCCGATCGTGTCGGGTGGATCCTCGGGGAGGAAATGGACACCCGCGACCATGGCATCCGCCGCCAGCACGAGTTGCCGGCCGGGCGGAACGTCGAGCAGCGCCGCGTCGTCGGACAGGCCAAGCGCACCCTCGCCTGCCAAAGGCAGGAAGTGGCGGGCGATCAGGGCGAATTCGGGCGGGAGGGTCATGGACCACGACCCCCAGTCCCCCAGACTGGTGCGCTGGTCGCCATGGCAGCGCACTCCATGCGCGGAATGCCGCTGTCGTGGGAGGCACTTCGTCCCATGGGCACCAGGATCGGGCGGCGCGGTGCCGGGGGGGGGGGGGGGGGGGGGGGGGGGGGGGGGGGGGGGGGGGGGGGGGGGTTTGCCCCTCTCCGAACCTCACCCCAGCAAAGGCTTAAGGCCTTTGCAAACCTCAACCTGGCGCCGGGCGCTTCGGTCGGAATGGGAGACGGAAGCCGCTCTTGCGCACGAAACGCGTTCGACGGGGTCGGCATGCCCGCGGTGCCCGGTGCCAAATGCCCGCGGTCCAGGGGCTCGCAGGCCCCTGGCGGGGTGAGGTTTGGAGAGGGGCGGCGCCCCTCTCCGATGCACCAGGCTACCGAGACAATCCGGGGCCTGAAGAGAGGCACCGCCTCTCCCCGGCAATCCATCACCGTCCGAATTCCGCCGGCCGCACCGCATGCGCCATCGCATCCAGCACGCCGTTGGCGAAGCGCGACGTCTCCTCGTCGAGGAACCCCCGCGCGACATCGAGATACTCGTTGATCACCACCCGCGCCGGCGGCTCCTTGCCGGCCAGCAGCTCGGCCGCCGCCGCGCGCAGCAGGGCGCGCAGCACCGGGTCGAGCCGTTCCAGCGTCCAATCCTTCGACAGGCGCGCCCGGATCTCGGCATCGGCATCCTCGGACCGCGTCGCGGCGGCCTTCAGGATCGCCTCGAAGAGCGGGATATGCGCGAGCGGCACCTGCCCGTCCTCGAAGGCTTCGGCCCCCTCCCCCGCGCCGATGCGGTGGCGGATGAACTGGGCGGCGACGGTCTCGGCGCTTTCGCCGGTCTGCTCGGACTGGAACAGCGCCTGCACGGCGGCGACACGCGCGCCGGTGCGCGGGCGGCCCGTGGGCTTGCTGGCGGGCGGCTTGCTCATCCGGCCAGGCCCCAGCCGCGCGCGATGCCGATCTGGGAGATCAGCGCATGGGCGGCCTCGGCCCCCTTGTTCATCCGGTCGTCTCGGGAACGGGCGATCGCCTGGTCGAGGCTGTCCACCGTCAGCAGCCCGAATCCGATCGGCGCGGCCGAGCGGATGGAGACATCCATCACACCGTTGCAGATCGCGTCGCAGATGAAGGTGTAGTGGTCCGTCTCCCCCTTCACCACGCAGCCGAGCAGCAGGAAGCCGTCCCACTGGCCGGGCCGCTTCAGCGCCATGGCGAGCGCGGCGGGCAGTTCGAAGCCGCCGGCGACTTCCGTCACGTCCACACTCGCCTTCACATCGGCGAAGACGCCGCGCGCGCCATGCAGCATCCCGTCCACGACATCGCGGTAATAGGGCGCGGAGAGGACCAGGATGCGCGGCGCGGGGCCGGCGAGCACGGCAGCGCCGCGCTCGGGAGAATCAAGGGTGCTCAAGGGGTGCTGTCCATGGAAATGGGCCGGACCTCGACATCCTCGATGCCGTAGCCCTCGAGGCCGACGATCGGCCGCGGATGGTTGGAAAGGCGGATCATGCGCGTCACGCCGAGATCGGCGAGGATCTGCGCGCCGATGCCGTAGTCGCGCAGTTCCGGCGTGGTGGCCTTGCCGCGCCCGCGGCGGATCTGGTCGGACAGGCCATCCGTGCGCCAGTCGCGCAGCAGCACGACGACGCCGCGCCCCGCGGCGGCGATCTCGCGCATCGCGCCGTGCAGTTCGCCCAGCGTGCGGCCGGAGACGAGGTCGTTCAGCAGCGAGGCGGCATGCATGCGCACCAGCACCGGATCGTCCCCGGAGACATCGCCCTTGATCAGGGCCAGATGCTCGCCGGCCGTGACGTTGGAGGCATAGACCACGGCGCGCCATTCCCCGCCGATCGCCTGGGGCAGGATGGCGTCCTCGACGCGGCGGACCAGGCGCTCGGTGCGGCGGCGATGGCCGATCAGGTCGGCGATGGTGCCGAGCTTCAGACCGTGATGCTGCGCGAAGGCGACGAGGTCCGGCATGCGCGCCATGGTGCCGTCGTCGTTCATGATCTCGCAGATCACGCCGGCCGGGTTGAGGCCGGCGAGGCGGGCGAAATCCACGGCCGCTTCCGTGTGGCCGGCGCGGACCAGCGTGCCGCCCTCGCGCGCCACCAGCGGGAAGACGTGGCCGGGGGTGACGATATGCTCGCGCCCCAGGTCCGGGTTGATGGCGACCGCGACGGTGCGGGCGCGGTCGGCGGCGGAGATGCCCGTGGTGACGCCGTCGCGCGCCTCGATCGACACGGTGAAGGCCGTCGCGTGCCGCGTGCCATTGGACTGCGCCATCAGCGGCAGGCCGAGCTGTTCCACGCGCCCGCGCGTCATGGCGAGGCAGATCAGCCCGCGCGCATAGCGCGCCATGAAGTTGATGGCATCCGGCGTGGCGAACTGCGCGGGGATGACGAGGTCACCCTCGTTCTCGCGATCCTCGTCGTCCACGAGGATGAACATGCGCCCGCGGCGGGCTTCCTCCAGCAGCTCCTCGGTCGGCGACAGGAACTCCGTGAAGGAGCTGCGGACGGTCTCGGTCATCGCGCTCAACGATTGCTCTCCTGGAGGCGCGCCACGTAGCGCGCCATCATGTCTGCCTCGATGTTCACGCGGTCGCCGGGCTGCAGCGTGCCGAAGGTGGTGACCGAGGCCGTGTGGGGGATGATGTTGACCCCGAACACGTCATCGTCAACCTCGTTCACGGTCAGCGAAACGCCGTCGATCGCAACGGATCCCTTGGCCGCGACGAAGCGGGACAGATGCTTCGGCACGCGAAAGCGCCAGCGGACGGAAGCGTTCTCAGGCGTGGCCGACACCACCTCCCCCACCCCGTCCACATGGCCGGAGACAAGGTGGCCGCCGAGCTCGTCGCCCATGCGCAGCGCGCGTTCGAGGTTGATGCGCCGCCCCGGCGTCCAGGACCCCACGGTGGTCATGGCGACCGTCTCGGCCGAGCAATCCACCGAGAAGGCATCGGCGGCGAGATGCACCACCGTCAGGCACACCCCCGAACAGGCGATCGAGGCACCGAGCGCGGCCGGGGCGGGCGTGGCGAGGAAGCCCGGCGAGGTGCCGATGACCAGGCGCAGGTCATGCCCGCCGCCGATCGGCTGGACCTCGCGCACGGTTCCAAGGTCCGTCACGATCCCGGTGAACATCAGCCGACCTCCGCGATGGGTTCGAATTCAGTGAGCAGATCCGCCCCGAGCGGCCTGACAGCCACCCGACGGAAGCGAGGCATGGCGACGAGCGCGGCAAGGTGCAAGTCCCCCGCCGCCGGATGGCCGTCCCCGCCCATGATTCCCGGCGCATGGAACCAGGCCAGGCGATCCACCAGCCCCGCTCGCAGCAGCCCGGCGGCAAGGCCGGCCCCGCCTTCGGCCAGCACGCGCGTGACGCCGCGCCCGGCCAGGGCGCCGAGCAGCGCGCGCAGGTCGAGCCCCGCCGTCGCACCGGGCGGGACGGTCAGCACCGTCACGCCCGCCGAGATGTAGCGGGCGAGCGCGCCCGGCGGGTGGCCGGGGGTGGTGACGATGCAGGTGGGCGTCGTGCCGGCCGTCGCGACCAGCCGGGCCCCGGTGGGCGTGCGCAGCCGCGCATCCGCGACGACGCGCAGCATCGGCACGCGCTCCATGCCCGGGATGCGGACCGTCAGGTCGGGATCGTCGGCCAGCACCGTGCCGGACCCGACCAGGATGGCGTCATGCCGGGCGCGGAGCGCATGGGCCTCGCGTCGCGCCTCGGGCCCGGTGATCCAGCGGGACTCGCCGGTCGCGGTCGCGATGCGGCCATCGAGCGTGCTGGCGAGCTTCAGCGTGACGATCGGCAGGCCCCGTTCGATGCGGCGGAAGAAGCCGGCATTCAGCGCGCGGGCCTCGGCTTCGAGCAGGCCTTCCTCGACGACGATGCCGGCGTTGCGCAGCAGGGTGACGCCACGGCCGTTCACGCGGGGGTCGGGGTCGCGCATGGCCATGACCACGCGGGCGACGCCGGCCGTGGTCAGGGCATCGCAGCAGGGCGGCGTGCGGCCATGATGGGAACAGGGCTCGAGGGTGACATAGGCCGTCGCGCCACGGGCCCTGGAGCCGGCGCGGCGCAGGGCCTCGGTTTCCGCATGGGGCCTGCCGCCGGGCTGCGTCCAGCCGCGACCGACGATGCGGCCATCCCGCACCAGCACGCAGCCCACCGCCGGGTTGGGCCAGGTGTTGCCGAGGCCACGGCGGGCCAGCGCCAGGGCGGCGCGCATATGGGCGATGTCGTCGGACATGGGGCCGGCCCTTGTCCCAAACCGGACAGGAGCGGACAAGGTGGCATCCGGCATGGCGGCCCCGCGCGGCCCCTGCCGTCGCGGCATCGCCGGATGACCGGGATCCGCCCTATCGCACCACGCGGGCCAGTTGCAGCAGGGACAGCAGCGCGCCGGCGACATAGGTCAGCGCCGCCGCCTTCAGCACGGCCCGCGCCGCGCCGACGTCGCGCTCGGCGAGATACCCGCCCGCCCGCAGCGCCGGCAAGGCGCGGCCGAAGGACGCATCGAATTCCAGCGGCAGGGTCACGAGCTGCAGCAGCACCGACAGCACGAAGGTCGCGAGCGCCAGCAGCATCGACGGCACCACCAGGTGCCCCGCCCCGGCGGCGACACCGCCAAGCGGCAACACCGTCATCAGCAGGATCGCGACCATGCGCAGCGGCGCCACGATGCGCGCCAATGCCATGCGCAGGCCGAACAGCCGCGCCCCGTCGCGATGCTGGACCGCGTGCGCGACCTCATGCGCCGCGACGGCGACGGCGGTGATGCTGCGCCCGTCGAGATGGTCCTGCCCCAGCCGCACCGCTGGCGCGGCGGGGTCGTAATGGTCGCCCTGGTCGGTCGGTTCCACCGCGACATGGTGTAGCCCGGCCTCGTCCAGCGGGTGCCGCGCCAGTTCCCCGCCCGTGCCCGGCAGGTCCGGACGATCGGTGGCATGCCGCCCCATCACCCAGCGCACCCACAGCATCGGACCGAAGACCAGCCCGAGCAGCAGCGCCAGGATCAGCAGCGGCACGACCTACTCCTTGCGGCCGAGTTCCCCGAGGAAGGCCTGGAAATCCTTCGCCTCGCCGAAATTGCGATAGACCGAGGCGAAGCGGACATAGGCGACCTGGTCCAGTTCCTTCAGCGCATCCATGACGATCTCGCCGATCTTGCGCGACGGGATCTCGGTTTCGCCTTCGGTCTCCAGGCGACGCTGGATGGCGTTGACCAGCCGCTCGATGCGGTCCTCATCCACCGGGCGCTTGCGCAGCGCGATGCGGATCGACCGGGCGAGCTTCTCCCGGTCGAAGGGCACGCGGCGATTGTCGGTCTTCAGCACCGTGATTTCACGGAGCTGGACCCGCTCGAAGGTGGTGAAGCGCGCCCCGCAGGACGCACAGGCGCGCCGGCGACGGATCGCGGCGGCGTCCTCCGCCGGCCGCGAATCCTTCACCTGCGTATCCTCGGCGCCGCAGAAGGGGCACTTCATCGGCCGGCGATCCTCAGTAGACCGGGAAGCGGCGACAGAGATCGAGCACCTTCGCCTTCACCGCGGCCTCGACGGCGGCGTTGCCGTCCTCGGCATTCGCGCGCGCCGCCCCGTCCAGGACTTCGCCGATCAGCTTGCCGATCTGGCGGAATTCCTCGGTGCCGAAGCCGCGCGTCGTGCCGGCGGGAGTGCCGAGGCGCACGCCCGAAGTCACCATCGGCTTTTCCGGGTCGAAGGGAATCGCGTTCTTGTTGCAGGTGAGGTGCGCGCGGTTCAGCGAGGCCTCGCCGACCTTGCCCGTCAGCTTCTTCGGCCGCAGGTCCACCAGCAGCAGGTGGTTGTCGGTGCCGCCGGTGACGAGGTCGAGGCCCTGGGCCTTCAGTTCCTCGGCCAGCGCCTTGGCGTTGGCGACGACCTGGGCGGCATAGGCCTTGAAGTCGGGCTTCAGCGCCTCGCCGAAGGCGACCGCCTTGCCGGCGATGACATGCATCAGCGGCCCGCCCTGCAGGCCCGGGAAGACCGCGGAATTGATCTTCTTCGCCAGCGCCTCGTCATTGGTGAGGATCATGCCCCCACGCGGCCCGCGCAGCGTCTTGTGCGTGGTGGTGGTGGTCACATGGGCATGCGGGACCGGCGACTCATGCGCCCCGCCGGCCACGAGGCCCGCGAAATGGGCCATGTCCACCATGAAATAGGCGCCGACCTCATCCGCGATGGCGCGGAAGCGGGCGAAGTCCCAGGCGCGGGCATAGGCCGAGCCGCCCGCGACGATCACCTTCGGCTTCGATTCGCGGGCGATGCGCGCAACCGCGTCCATGTCGATGCGCTGGTCGTCGCGCCGCACCGTGTAGGGCGCGACCTTGAACCACTTGCCCGACTGGTTGGCCGGCGAGCCATGAGTCAGGTGCCCGCCGGCGGCGAGGTCGAGGCCCATGAAGGTGTCGCCCGGCTGCATCAGGGCGAAGAAGACCGCCTGGTTGGCCTGGGCGCCGGAATGCGGCTGGACGTTGGCGAAGCCCGCGCCGAACAGCTTGCAGGCGCGCTCGATGGCGATGCGCTCAGCGATGTCCACGGCCTCGCAACCGCCATAGTAGCGGCGGCCGGGATAGCCCTCGGCATACTTGTTGGTCAGGACGCTGCCCTGCGCCTCGATCACCGCCCGGGAGACGATGTTCTCCGAGGCGATCAGCTCGATCCCGTCCTGCTGGCGCGTCAGCTCCTGGGCGACAGCGGCGGCGATGTCGGGATCGGCCTCGGCCAGGGTGGCCTTGAAGAAGCCGGCGGGCGCGCTGCCCGCGGCGTGGCCGTCCGGGGCGCGGAGGAAGGCGGGAGCGGGATTCTGGCGCATCATGCGTCGGCTTTTGCGCCGGCCGGGCTCAGCTTGGCAAGGCGCCGGTCGTGGCGGCCGCCCTCATAAGGCGTCTCGAGGAACAGCCGAAGCGCGTCCTGGGCCGTTTCGACCCCGGTGGTGCGCGCCCCGAAGCAGGCGACGTTGGCGTCGTTATGCGCCCGGGTCAGGCGGGCTTCCGTGCCATCATGCAGCACCGCCGCACGGATCGCCGGGTGACGGTTGGCCGAGATCGCCATGCCGATGCCGGTGCCGCAGACCAGCACGCCGCGCGCCGCCCGGCCCTCGGCCACCGCCGCGCAGACGGCATGGGCGAAGTCCGGGTAGTCGACCGACTCCGGCCCGTGGGTCCCGACATCCGTGACGGGGTGCCCGGCGGCTTCGAGTGCCGCCCGCAGGGCCTCCTTCAACGGGAGGCCGGCATGGTCCGAACCGATGGCGATGGTCGTCTTGGGGGTCGTGGTCATGGTGCGGCGGCTCTGCCCGACAGTCTCGCGTGACGCCGGGGACGCGGATGCACCCCCGACATTGCGCTAGTATCGCGGAACCGCCCCCCGGTGGAACTCCTCAGGCCGGGTGGCGGCCATGCCGCCGGATCAGGCCGCGGCCGCCCTGCCCGGCCGGGCCGCGCTCGCGGGGGCGAGGAAGCGGACGTCCGGGATCCGCGGGAAGTCCCGCTCGGCCCGCGCGATCAGCTCGGCCTTGCGGGCCTCGTCGATGAAGGGGCAGGCGGCGATCAGCTTCGGCACATCCACCAGGGAGCGCGTCGTGATCTTCTCGCCGACCAGCTCGGCCGCGCTGGTCCGGCCCTTCTCGATCAGGAAGGGTTCCGGCGCGTCCCAGCCCGCCGACATCAGGTAATCGCGGAACTTGAAGTCGTCGCCCACCGGCCAGTCGCCGAACTTGATCCAGGTTCCCGGCACGCCATAGGCATGGGACGCGATGAGCCCGTGCAGGGAGCTCGAGCACACCTCCCTGCAGGACAGGATCGCGTCGACCACGCCGGTGATGGAACCGAGGATGTCGATCTTGCGCACCTTCATCCCGGCCGGGATCACCGGCATCGGCTCGTTCTGCGCATCGCGGAAATGCTGGATGATGCCGAGGTCGTAGGTCTTCTCGACCGTCGGGCGGTAGAAGAGCGGCATCAGCAGCGCGAGGTCGCCGAACAGCGCCGGCGCCTCGATGCCGGCCTCGGTCAGCTTCCGCTGCGAGAGCGGGCCGCGCACCGCGGCGAGGACCTTCGCCTTCTTCGGCACGTCGCCGCTGTCGATGAAGCCGGTGCCGTAGACCGCCTCACGCATGTTCGCCCCGGCGAGGCTGCTGCCGATCATGCGATGCACGAGGGCGGTGTCGGACCGGGTGCGCGCCCGGCCGTGGGCGACGGGCCGGTCGGAGAGCAGCGCCGCCATGACCGGGTTCAGCTTGTCGCCCCAGTTGCGGATCGCGGCGCCGGAATCGGCCCAGACGATGAAGATCGGATCGTCGCTCTGCTGCGGATTATAGGGGACGCCCAGATCGGCCATGTCCTCGGCGAAGTCCGGCGCGGCGGCCCGGGCGGCATTGGCTGCCTCGGCATAGATCGCGGACAGCGCCTCGCGCCCCACCGGCGTGGCGACGCGGCGCAGCTTCGGCGCGGCCGCCTCGGGGAGCGGCAGCGCGGGGTCGTCGTGCTGGATGATGAAGCCCGCCATCGCGACGAATTCATCGAGGCCGATGCCGAGTGCCTTCAGGCCGTCGGCGTCGCCGGCCCGGGGCGACCAGATCATCGCCCCGCCCCGCTTCTCGATGCGCTTCAGATGGAGCCGCACGTTGAGCACGGCCTTCTGCCGTGCCTCCTCCGTCGCCGCCGCAGGGATCATGGACGCGACATCGAGCACATGGACAATGACCGGAATGCCGGCGTCCAGATACGCGCTGGCGCTTTCGACGCCTGCCTCATTCGGCCCGATCACGGTGAAATCGCCCTCGAGACCCGCATGAGTATCGAGGATTTCCGTTATTGCGTTCCGTTCGCAGGCGACATAGATCCGCACGCGAAATCCTTTCGGGATGAAATCTATTTTGGACGCGCCACCCTGCCCGCGGCGACCCCGCCGCGCAAGCGCGAAGACGTTCGCGCGGAATGGTTGTGGATCACACCTCAGCGTGTTCACGCGGGCCGGTTCGCCCGCCAGCCGGGCGCCCACGACGGGGCGGCCTCGCGAGTTGTCCGCCGACGATGCGCGATGCTAAGGCTTCGCGAATGAGTTCAGACATCACCGTACCTGCCGCGCAGGGCACGGAGAATGACAGCATGGCGCAACGCGTCACTGTCGCGTCATTTCCGGCCACGCCCTATCGGATCCAGTATGCCGGCGTGTCCGAGCGCGGCGGCCCCGCGGCCGAGGTCGAGACTGTCTATGGTGGCCGCCAGCGCTATGTCGCCGAGCCACAGAGCGTCGTGCACATCCCCGGCCGCGTCATGCTCGACACGCGCTTCGGCTCCCTGCTGACGCAGACGGAGAGCGGCTGGGCGCCGCTGCCCGGCGCGCTCTACCACCCCTACATGGACGGGGTGGAAAACTACCTGCGCGAGGTGAATGCCCGCCTGGCCGAGGAGTTCGAGCGCAAGCGCATCACCGACCTCACGGTCGGGCCGGACGGGCCGGTGCAGTTCCCGCTGCTCAGCCGGTGGTCGCGCGTCTATTTCCACATGCTGTCGGAATGCCTGGTGCAGATCGCGGAGCTGGCGAAGGCCTATCCCGTCTCCCGGCTGCGCACGATCACGTCGGGCGAGCTCAGCCCGGTGCAGAAGATCGCGTTGGAGGAAGCCGGGCACCGCGGCATTCCGGTGACCGCGATCCGGACGCGCTTCGCCTGGGTGGACAACGTCGCCTTCTACACGGGCTTCCATCGGCACGCCTCGATCAACCCATCCTTCGTCGCCGCGGCCGAGGCGATCCGCGACCGTTTCGCGGGGACGGCGCGGCCCGCGCCCTCGCGCATGCTGTACATCTCGCGCATCGCGGCCTCCGCGCGGCCGCTGAAGAATGAGGTGACGCTCGCGGAGCGCGCCGTGCAGCTCGGCTACGACGTGGTCGATCCCGGCAGCATGTCCTTTCCGGACCAGGTGCGGCTTTTCGCCGGCGCGCGGGTCATCGCGGGGCCGCACGGTGCGGGGCTCGCCAATGCGGCCTTCAGCGATCCCGGGGCAGTGCTGGTCGAGTTGCGACCGATGAACCGTCCCGGCCAGTCGCCCATGCTCAACGAGACCTATTCGCGCATCGCCGCCGCGCGGTCGCATTATTACGACTTCGCGATCTTCGCGAACCCGCCCGAGACTGCCGAGTGGGACATCGACCTCGAGCGCGCGACGACCATCCTGACGCGCGCCGCAGCCTGGACGCCGCCCGCCGCGGGATAGGCCTGCCCGCGGGGCGCGCCGTGCCGCACCCCTGCCGTCGACGACCGGGCAACCGCTGTGAGGCGACGCCCGCCGTTCACGCATGAGTGCTTCACATTCAGCGGAAGTCACAGGGGATCGCCTGGATCTTCGCCGTGCCGGCCGCCAAGCATCGTCGGACACCGGGAATGCTGCGGTCGCGCTGATCCATGCCGTTCAGCCGGATCGTCACGGGCATCCCTCAGGGCCGCGACGCGTTCACCCCGTCGATCGCGCCACGACGTTTCGGAGACTTGCCGCAATGCCCATCCTGCCGTTGTCATCCTTCGCCGACAGCAGCTTCGACCACATCATCTCGCTCGGCGGTGCCTGCGAGACCGCCTACAATCTCCGCCGGCACTTCGGCTTCGCGACCTCCTATCCCTTCGACTGGTGGATCAGTTCCGTCGGCGGCGTCGCGGCGCTGCTGCGCGATGGGGATGTCGATGCGTTCTATCGCATCGAGGATCTGGAACGTTCCGGCAGCGGCGGATCGGTGCGCAACACGCGGTACGACATCCACCTGCACCATGAATTTCCACGCGACTGGAAAACCCCGGGCCAGCCCGTCCGCGACGACTGGCCGACGCGAATCGACGAACCGCGCCGTCGCACGGCCTACCTCGCCGAACGGCTGTTCGGCCTCGCGGCGACGGCGCGGACCCTGCTCTTCGTCCGGCGGCTCGGACTGCAGGATCGCAGCGAGGTGGTGACGGAGCTGCTCGACGCGCTGCAGGCGCGCTTCCCCGACAGCCGGATCGGCGTCGTGGCGGTCGATCAGGGCACGAAGCCGCCTGCTCTCAATGATGTGATGACTCGTATCTCGGTCCCGCGACCGCCCGGCGTGGGCTGGCGCGGCGACGCCTCGGCGTGGGATGCCGCGCTCGCCGGACTCGGCGTGCGACTGACGCCAGGACTGCACCGCAGCGTGACGCCACGGGACCTCGACGCGCAGATCGCGGCGAAGCAAATGCCGGATGATGGGGGCCAGATCGCTCTGGACGTGCAATGAGCTGGCCGTTTGCAACCTATTATCTCTTCGGTAGAGAGTCGCCCGCGACGTGCCGGACCTCCCGCTGCGTCCGCACACGACGGATCTCCGGATGACCATGACCAGCGCTGACGCCGATTTCGATCAGTTGCGCGCCGAAGTCACGGAACTGCGCGCGAGAGTCGACAGCTTCGAGCGCATCCTGCAGTTGCGTGATGCCATCCCGAATTCCACCGTGCCCGCCGCAGCGGCGCCCGAGCCTGTCGCCCTGCCCGCCAGCTACGAGGTCGCTGCGGACCAGCTCCTGCCGGCGCAGGATGGCTTCCATCAGCTCGAATGGGGACCGGATGGGGCGCTGCGCTGGACGGGGCCGGGCCAGGATGTCCATTTCGAGACCTGGATCGACCGTTCAGCCCCGCTCGTCGCGACCGTTCAGCTCTTCCATTTCGGGTCGCCCGCCAATGCACAGGACCTGGCCATGGTCGTGGACGGGACGGCCTATGGGTTCACGCGGCAGGGCGATACCAAGGTCCTGGTGTCGGCGCCGATCGCGCCGCGCGAGGGTGACGGCGCGACGCTCTTCACGCTGCACGTGCCCCACATGCATTCGCCCTCCGCGCGGGGGGCAGCAGACCGGCGCATGCTCGGCGTCGCCTTCCAGCGCCTGACCGTCGTGCGCGCCTGATGGTCTCGCCCGTCTGCCGCATCACCGCGGCGATCTGCACCTATGAGCGATACGACCTGCTGCCTGGCGCCATCGAATCGGCGCTGACGCAGTCCCTGCCCGCCGGCAGCTTCGAGGTCATCGTCATCGACAATTCGCCCGACCCCGCCCGCTCGGCGCGGGAGGCATCGGCCTTCGCCGGCCGCCCGGGCCTGACCTGGCAACACGAACCGCGACCGGGCCTGTCCAATGCGCGCAACGTCGCGGCGCGCAAGGCGCGGGCGCCGCTCATCGCCTTCCTCGACGACGATGCCCGCGCCGATCGCATCTGGCTCGAGAGCATCGCCGGCTGCTTCGACGAATTCGGCGGCACGGTTCAGGTAGTGGGCGGGCGCATCCGCCCCTGGTGGGGCTCCCCGCGCCCAGCCTGGCTGCCGGACCAGATGCTGGGCAACCTGACCGTGGTCGATCTCGGCGAGCAGCGCCGGCTGCTCAACGAGGGCGAATGGGTCGCCGGCGCCAACATCGCCTTCCGCATCGACGCGCTGCAGCGGGCGGGGTGGTTCGACACCTCGCTCGGGCGGACCGGCGGTGGGGCGAGCCTGCTCTCCGCCGAGGAGACGGCGCTGACCGACCGCATCAAGGCGCAGGGCGGGCGCGTCGCCTATGACCCGCTCGGCGCCGTCGAGCATTGGGTCGATCCGGAACGGCTCACGCAGCGCTGGTTCCGCCGGCGCGCCGCCTGGCAGGCTGTCTCCGACTACCTGCGCGACCCGCGCGGCCAGATCGACAAGCGCGAGGAGGCCTGGGCGGCGGTGAAGGGCTTCCTGCTCAGCCGCAACCCGGCCGACCGCACGCTGCGCGGCCTCGCCCTGGAGCAGGAGCAGCCGGGCGATTTCCACTGGCAGACGGCGGCCGTCTACAACGCCGTGACCGCGCTGCTCGCCGGGCTGGACGAGAAGGATGACCTCTGAGATGGCGTCGCGCGGTGCCTGGACCGGGCTGCGCGTCCTCGTCCTGTCCCCCGTCCCGACCTGGCCGGTCACCTTCGGCAACCGCAACCGCATCGTCCGGGTGAACCAGGCCCTGCAGCGGGAGGGCGCGCATGTCGCCCTGCTGCACTACCCCTCGGATGATGACTGGCGCACGCGGCTCCCGCGTGAGGCCATCGGCGCCATGGCCGAGCAATGGAACGAGGTGTTCCACTGCCCCGTCACCCGCCACCTGCACACCTATCCCGCCGATGGCCCCGACCATGCCATCGACGAATGGTGGGACCCGTCGATCGGGCAGACGCTCGACTGGCTGTTCAAGATCGGCCGCTACGATGCGCTGCTGGTGAACTACACATGGCTGTCCAAGGCGCTGGAACACGCGCCGTCGGGCGTGCTGCGCATCCTCGACACCCATGACCGCTTCTCCGGCCGGCGGGAACTGCTTGCCGCGCATGGCCTGCCGCCCGAGTACTTCCATACGACGGAGGAGCAGGAGCGGATCGCCTTCGACCGCGCCGACGTGGTCTGGGCGATCAAGGAGCAGGAAGCCGAGTTCTTCCGCACCATCACCCAGCGCCCGGTGCGCACGCTGCTGCACATGGAACCGCTGACGCCGGCGGTGGCGCCGAAGCTTGCCGATGGCGTGCTGCGCCTCGGCATCGTGGGCGGGCGGAACAACATCAACGCGACGAATATCCGCCGCTTCCTCGAAACCGCGGACGCCTACATGCGCCGCACCCTCCTGCCGCTCGAGATCCTGGTGGCGGGGTCGGTCTGCGACCTGCTGGAAGGGCTGCGCCTGCCCTATCTGCGCCAGCTCGGCACGGTCGAGAGCATGGATGAGCTCTACGACCAGGTCGATGCGGTGCTCGCCCCCCTCACCTTCTCGACCGGGCTGAAGATCAAGGTCGGCGAGGCGCTGTCGCGCGGCAAGCCGCTGATCAGCCACGCCCACGCCTTCGAAGGCTACATCCCCACCCACCCCTTCCACGAATGCGCGGATTTCGAGGCGATGATGCGCGCCGCGCACCGCCTGCTGCGCGAACCCGCGCTGATCGACGAGCTGGCCGAGGCCTCGCGCCGGTCCGTCGCTGCCGCGGAGGAGGGCATCGCCGCGACCATCGTCGATGCCGGGCGGCGCGCATCGGAACTGCCGCCCTCGGTCATCCTGGCGCTGCGCTTCGACCAGGCGCGGCGGGGCAGCCTGGTCTTCGACCATGTCCTGGACGCCGCGCAATATGCGGGTTTCCGCGCGCCGATCGCGCTGCATCTCTCGGGCGACCCGGCGGCGGCGGACCTCGCGGCGCTGCGCCTGCTGATCGCGCGCGGCCGCGTCATCGTCGACCCGGCGAGCCTGCCGCTGACCGCCCCGGTATCGCAGATCCTCTTCGATGGCACCGAGCCACGCCAGGCGACGCTCGCCGCGCTGCTCGCGGAACCGCACCTCGCGGCCTGGTTCGCCACCCTGCCCCCGGCGGCGCCGGCGCCCGAGACGGTGCAGACCCAGCTTGGCATCGCCCATGCCGGTGCCCTCGCGCTCGATGGCGCGCTGGATGACCGGCTGGCGGCGGTGGCCCGCGGCTTCCCGCGCTTCCTGGTGCTGGAGGAAGCGCCGTCGCGCGCCGCCGCGGCGCTCTCGGCCGCGGCGCAGGCGGAGCGGGTGGCCGTGCCGCTTCTCTGGCGCGGGGAGGACAGCCGGCTGCTCGCCGCCCTGCGCGGCGCCGCGCCCGATGGCCCGGTCGCGCTGATGGCGACGGATCCGGCCGCCCCCGCCCTGCTGCCAGTGCTCGCCTACCTCACCTCGACGCTGCGGCGGAAGGTGGCGCTCTTCGTGGACGACCCGGCCGCGGCGCGACCCGCCAGGCCCCCCAACGGGGCACACCCGGGGGGGCGGGGTGGGGGGTGCGGGGGGGGTCGCCA
>JAYSDS010000052.1:0-10810 GCA_041914265.1 Roseomonas sp. | reverse complement strand
CCGAATCGGGTCCACTCGCGGTGCGGCGGGATGCGGTCTCCGTGGCGGGACTCGATGCCGCCTTCGACCCGCGCCGCTGGCAGCGCCGGCGCCCGGCCTTCTTCGTCGAGCATGGCCGCGCCCCCGCGGCGCGGCCGGCGCGCGAGATCGCGCTGCGCAGCGGAATTCCGCATCTGCGCTTCGGCGAGGCCTCCGCCCCGGAGGTGGTCTCCACCGAGCCGGCACTGACCTACCGCGTGGGCGGCTTCGTCTCGGCGGCGCTGGTGCTGGCGGCGCTGGACCGCCGGGCGGGCCAGCCAGCCGTCATCGACCAGGCGACGGAGGAATTCGGCCTCGATGCCGGCTGGGCGCGGCTCTGGGGCGAACTCGGTCACCTCGTGGCCTCCTGACCTGACGCATCGCCGCCGCTCCGGCGCGCAAGGAATATTTTTTCCTTGAATTAGTGCTTCATAGAAGAATTTTTTCTAGATGCAGCGCAGCAAACGAAGGCTGCATTTCTCTTCCGTCACAGCGCGTCCCGTGGCAGTTGAAGGCCCGGGAAGAACGCCGCACCGGAAGGGATGCCATGTCCGACACCACCTGGACGAACCCCGAGACCATCGCGCTGCACGCCGGTTGGCGCGCGGATCCCTCCACCGGTTCGGTCGCGGTGCCGATCCACCAGACGACCTCCTTCCAGTTCCAGGACACCGGCCATGCGGCGCGGCTCTTCGCGCTGCAGGAGCTGGGCAACATCTACACCCGCATCATGAACCCGACCGTGGACGTGCTGGAAAAGCGCGTCACGGCGCTGGAGGGCGGCGTGGCCGGCCTCGCGCTCGGCTCGGGCCAGGCGGCGACCACCTTCACGGTGATGAACCTGTGCGAGGCGGGCGACAACATCGTCAGCAGCACCGATCTCTACGGCGGCACCTGGAACCTCTTCGCGAATACGCTGAAGCAGTTCGGCATCGAGGTCCGCTTCGTCGATCCGGCCGATCCGCAGGCCTTCGTCCGCGCGACCGACGACCGGACCCGCGCCTGGTATGCGGAGACGCTGCCCAACCCGAAGCTGCACGTCTTCCCGATCGCAGAAGTCGCCGCGCTGGGGCGCAAGATCGGCGTGCCGCTGATCATGGACAACACCGCCGCGCCGGTGATCTGCCGTCCGCTCGCGCTGGGTGCGGCGATCGTCATGCATTCCACGACGAAGTGGATCGGCGGGCACGGCACCTCGATCGGCGGCGTGGTCGTCGATGGCGGCAATTTCGACTGGGAAGCGCATGGCGATCGCTTCCCCACGCTGAACAAGCCCGACCCGTCCTATCACGGCGCGGTCTGGACGCAGGCCGTGAAGCCGCTCGGGCCGATCGCCTACATCATCCGCATGCGCACCTGCCTGCTGCGCGACCTCGGCGCGCCGCTCGCGCCGATGAACGCCTTCCTCACCATCCAGGGACTCGAGACCCTGCCGCTGCGCATCGAACGCCACAATGCGAACGCGCTGAAGGCCGCGGCCTTCCTCGCCCAGCACCCGGGGGTGGAAAAGGTGATCCATCCCTCGCTGATGGAGGGAGAACCCAAGCGCCGCGCCGATGCCACGCTCAAGGGCGGCTATGGCAGCCTGATGGGTATCGAGCTGAAGGGCGGGAAGGACGCCGGTCAGCGCTTCATCGAGGCGCTGAAGATGTTCTACCATGTCGCCAATATCGGTGACGCCCGCAGCCTCGCCATCCACCCGGCCACGACCACGCACAGCCAGCTCGACGAGAAGGAGCAGGCCGCGTCCGGCGTGACGCCGGGCTATGTCCGGCTGTCGATCGGCATCGAGCACATCGACGACATCCTGGCCGATCTCGACCAGGCCCTCGCCGCCGCCACAGGACCAGGGTTGAAGGCCGCCGCCGAATGAACGCTGATCGCCGCCGCTCCACGCCTTTCGACGCCGAGGCCCCGGAAGCCCTCGGCGCCTATCCGACCGTGCGGATGCGCCGCAACCGGCGCGACGGATGGACGCGGCGGCTGGTCGCCGAGAACACCCTCTCGGTGGACGACCTGATCTGGCCGATCTTCATCATCGAGGGGAATGACGAGGAACGCGCCGTCGCCTCCATGCCCGGCCAGACCCGCGTGACCGTGGACCGGCTGGCGAAGCATGTGGAGAAGGCGGCGACGCTCGGCATCCCGGCCCTCGCGCTGTTTCCGGTCACGCCGCCCGGGGTGAAGGACGCCGAGGGCACCGAGGCGCTGAACGCCAACAACCTGATCTGCCGCGCGGCGCGCGAACTGAAGAAGCACTTCCCCGAGATCGGGCTGGTCGGCGACGTGGCGCTCGATCCCTACACCGACCACGGGCATGACGGGGTGATCCGGCAGACCCGCACGGGCGACTACGTCCATAATGACGATTCCGTCGCGGTGCTGGTCCAGCAGGCGCTGAACCAGGCCGAGGCGGGCATCGACGTCATCGCGCCGTCCGACATGATGGATGGGCGCATCGGCGCCATCCGCACCGCGCTCGACGCGGCGGGGCTGATCGATACGCGCATCATGTCCTATGCGGCGAAGTACGCCTCGGCCTTCTACGGGCCGTTCCGCGACGCGCTCGGCTCGGGCAAGGCGCTGCGCGGGGACAAGAAGACCTACCAGATGGATCCGGCCAATTCGGACGAGGCGCTGCGCGAGGTCGCGCTCGACCTCGCCGAGGGTGCCGACATGGTCATGGTCAAGCCGGGCATGCCCTATCTCGACATCGTCCGCCGCGTGAAGGACCGCTTCGCGGTGCCCACCTTCGCCTACCAGGTGTCGGGCGAATACGCGATGATCATGGCCGCGGTGCAGAATGGCTGGATCGAGCATGAGCGCGCCATGATGGAGAGCCTGATGGGCTTCAAGCGCGCGGGGGCGAGTGGGGTGCTGACGTATTTCGCGGTGGAGGCGGCGGAGGTGCTCCGCCATGGCTGAGGCCCGGCTGCCCACCGATATCCTGCGCCGTCCCTGGCACGGGGCCTCCGACCGCGTGGAGGATCCCGCCATCGTCGCCATCCGCCTGCATCGGGCGGAGGTCGAAGCTGTCATGATCTATCGCCGCCTGCCCCCGGGCAGCGCCGAGCAGGCGCGCGCTTGGCGTCGCGTGGCGACGCTGCGGGAGCGCCGCTGCGCGCTGATGCCCTCGGCCTCCGCCGCGCGGCTGCCACCCCTGCCCGCCGCGCCGGCCGGCGCGCTCTCGGCCTGGCAGAAGCTGCGTCGGCGGCTGGGGCTCGGCCGCGGCTGAGATTGCCTCGCGGCGCCCTCCTGCGCGAGGCTAGCGCGGATCCTGTCCGGAAGAACTCATCCGGACTGGTGAAGATGCTCGCAAAAACAAACGTCTAGAGCTTTGGAGGTGAACGCAAGTTCACCGGACATGCTCTAGGCGCGGGAGGAAACCATCATGCATCAGGATTGGCTTGGCCTTGCGGGGCAGGTCGCGATCGTCACGGGCGCGGCCGGGGGGATCGGCGGCGCCATCGTCGCGGAATTGAGCGAGGCAGGCGCCGCGGTCGCCCTGCTCGACCTTGATGGCGCCGCGGCGGAACGGATCGCCGCGGGGTTGCGGAGCAAGGGCGCGAAAGCCGTCGCCGCCCGCTGCGATACCGCGGACGAGGCCAGCATCCGCGCCGCCATCGACACGGTGCGCGCCGCGCTCGGCGATGCCACGATCCTCGTGAACAATGCCGGCATCCTGCGGCCCGGCGCGCTCGCCGAATTGCCGATCGCGCAATGGAACGCCCTGCTGGCGGTGAACCTGACGGGCTACCTGGCCTGCGCCCAGGCGGTGCGGCCGCAGATGCTCGCCCGCGGCGGCGGGGCGATCGTGCACATTGCCTCGATCGCGGCGAGCAACCCGCAACCACGCTCCGGCGCCTACAGCCCGTCGAAGGCAGGGGTGGCGATGCTGTCGCGGCAGCTTGCGCTGGAATGGGGACCGGACGGCATCCGCAGCAACATCGTCAGCCCCGGCCTGATCCGCACGCCGCTGTCGGAGAGCTTCTACCAGGCGCCGGGGATCCTCGAGCGGCGGGAAGCCATGGTGCCGCGCCGGCGCGTCGGGACGCCGCAGGACATCGCCGATGCCGTGACCTTCCTGGCCAGTCCGCGCGCCAGCTACGTGAACGGCGCGGAGCTGCTGGTCGATGGCGGGCTCGACCAGGTGATGATGGAGCTGACGCCGCGGCCGGGGTACTGATCCGGGGGTGCCGGAGGGGCCACCACGCCCCTTCGGCTATACCCTCAGGAACGTCGACACCAGCCCGATCTGCGTCGCGTCCATCAGCGCCGGAGCGTGTCCCGCCCCGGGGATCTCGGCGAAGGTCACATGCGGCTTCGCGACCATCTCCTGCGCCGTTTCCGTCGGTAGCACATCGCTGTCGAGGCCGCGGATCAGCAGCACCGGGACGCCCACCAGGGCCCAGATCCCGCGCATGTCCACCGCCTGCGCCTCCTGCGCCAGGATCGGGTCGGCGATGGCGGGGTCGTAGTGCAGCATCATCCCGCCCTCGACCTTGCGGGCGGAGGTCTCGGCGAGGTGCCGCCACTGCGCGTCGGTCAGCGCGCCGAACGGGGCATGGACCCGGCGCAGATGCCCTTCCAGCGCGACGATGTCGGGGAAGGTCTCGGGCGGGACGGCCATGTAGTCGCGGATGCGCGCCATCGCATCCTGCGGGACGGCGTTGCCCACGTCGTTCAGGATGAGTCGCCGGATCGGGTTGCCCCGCGTCGCCGCGATGGCCATCCCGCAGATGCCGCCCAGCGAGGTCCCCACCCAATCCACCGGCTGGTCGAGCCGCGCCAGCAGATGGGACAGCGCGGCGACATAGGTCGCCGGCTGGTACAGCGCCGGCACCGGCAGCCAGTCCGAGGCACCGCGGCCCGGCAGATCCGGGCAGATCACCCGGCGCCCGGCGGCGGCGAGCACCTCGGCCAGCGCGTCGAAGTCGCGCCCCGACCGGGTCAGGCCATGCACGCAGACGACCGGCGCACCATCCGCCGGCCCCCATTCCCACCAGCGCATCGTGAAGAAGCCGGCAGTGGAGAGCCAACGCACCGCGCCGTCGCGCATCATGTCCAACCCCTTTCCGCCGGCATGGCCGGCCTTAGAGACCATTTGGAAATGCGCTGTCCGGCGCATTTCCATGACCGGCACCGGTCATTTCAGATGGTTTCTTACAGGATACCCTTGGCGCGCAGTTCCTCGATCTCGGATGCGGCCATGCCGAGGATACCGGAAAGCACGGCCTCGGTGTGCTCACCCAGCACGGGCGGTGCCGAACGATAGGTGGGCGGCGTCGCGCTGAGCTTCACGGGGTTGGCGATGACCTTCACCGTCGCGCCGCTGCCATGAGCCATCTCAAGGGTCATGTTGCGCGCCTGCACATGCGGGTCTGCAAAGACGTCCTTCAGCGTGTTGATCGGGCCGCAGCCGATCTTCAACGCCTCCAGCGCCTCGACCCACTCGGTCGTGGTCTTGGTCTTCATCAGCGGCGTGAGGGTCTGCGTCACCAGGTCGCGGTTCGCGACGCGCTTCGGGTTGGTCGCGAAGCGCTCGTCGGCGAGCAGATGCTCCTGGCCGAAGGCCTTGCAGAAGCGCTCGAAGGTCGGGTCGTTGCCCACCGCGAGGATCAGGTAGCCGTCCTTGGTCGGGAATTCCTGATAGGGGCTGATGTTCGGGTGCTGGTTCCCGAGGCGCGGCGGGTTCTCGCCGGTGGACAGGAAGTTCATGCCCTGGTTGGCGAGCCAGGCCACATGCGTATCCAGCATGCCGATGTCGATCTGCTGCCCCTGCCCCGTCGCGTGGCGATGGTTCAGCGCGGCGAGGATACCGATGCAGCCATAGAGCCCGGCGAACAGGTCCGCGACCGGCACGCCGGCCTTCTGCGGCGAGCCGTTCGGCTCGCCGGTCAGCGACATGATGCCGCCCATCGCCTGGATCAGCGCGTCATAGCCCGGACGCGGCGCATAGGGGCCGGACTGCCCGAAGCCGGTGATGGAGCAATAGATCAGCCGCGGAAAGCGGTCCTTCAACTGCTCGTAGCCGAGGCCGTACTTCGCCAGCGCGCCGACCTTGAAGTTCTCGGCGAGGATGTCGCAGCTTTCGAGCAGCTTGAGGATCAGCGCCTGGCCCTCGGGCTTGGCGATGTCCACCGTGACCGACTTCTTGTTGCGGTTCACGCCGAGGAAGTAGGCGGATTCCTTCGTCTCGGGCCAGAAGGGGGGCGCGAAGCCGCGCGTGTCGTCACCAGCCTCCGGGCGCTCGATCTTGATCACCTCGGCGCCGAGATCGCCCAGCATCTGCGTGCAGGTCGGCCCGGCGAGGACGCGGGTGAGGTCGAGAACGCGAAGGCCCGAAAGCGGGCCGGCGGGGCTGGTCATGGGCGGCTCCTGCGGCATTGCCGGAAGGCTTAATGGGGGGGCGCCGCGGCGGCAACCCAGGCTGGCCCGGCTCGTCGACACGGGGTTCCTTGCGCGCCCGCAACGCGCCAGGATGGCGATGGCGCGACCGGCGCTGAGCGGAGGCGGCTCCTGAAGATCCAACGATACACCATGCCACCCCCGGTGCAGCGGAAGCTGGCCGGGCCCGTCGCGGATCCGGCGATCGCGGTGCTGGCGGACAGCCGCCTCCTCCCCGCGCTCGCGCCACCGGGCCAGGCGGCGACGGACCCGTCCTTCGACGCCTTCGCCAAGGCGCTGAAGGGCTATGCCCTTGGCCAGATGGGCGCGCAGCCCCTGACGCTGAAAGCGGTGCCGGGGCTGCTGGACGCGGCCCTGCCGCCCGGCGCGACCCTCGATGCCGAGATGCCGCTGCGACTCGTCCTCAAGCGTGCCGAGGATGCGCTGAAGGCAGAGATCGGGCCTGGCGCCTTCGGGACCGTCTCCCTCATCGTCACGGCCCCGGGCACGATCGAGAAGCTGCTCGACGCCGAGGCGTCGGGCTTCGACCGGAGCCTGGCCGGCGCCAAGCTGGTGCAGGGCTGCGCGCGGGTGCTGGAGACGGTCTGGCCGCAGCTCGGGCCCTGGAACACGCATCTGGGTCTGGCGATCAAGGTCGCCGAGACGGGGAAGCTCGCCTATCTCGGTTATCAGGCGGTGGTCGTGGATCGACCGGCAACGCCGGGCTGACGCTGCCTGCTTGTCGGGCGGCGTGGCGCGGCGCATGGTCCGGCCGACTTCGACACCCCGAGAACCGTTGCGGGAGGAACCCAATGCTCGACCGTCCACACCCCACCCCCTCCGCGCCTTCCGCCGATCCCTTCGCGCTCGCCAAGGCCCTGTCGGGCGTGCATTTCATCGGCGGCGCCTATGTCCCCGCGCGCTCGGGCCGGACCTTCGCCGTGGTGAACCCCGCGACGGGGGCCGAGATCGCCCGCGCCGCCGAGGGCGATGCCGCCGATGTCGATGCCGCCGTGCAGGATGCGGCGAAGGCGCAGAAGGAATGGGCGAAGGTCCCGGCCCGCAAGCGCGGCGCCCTCGTGCATCAGTGCGCGCAGCTCCTGAAGGAGCATGTCGATGAGCTCGGCCGGCTGATCGCGCTCGAGACCGGCAAGGCGCTGCGCACCGAATCCCGCATCGAGGCCGGGGTCGTCGCCGATGTCTTCGAGTTCTTCGGCGGGCTCGGCTCCGAGCTGAAGGGCGAATCCGTCCCCTTCGATCCGAAGGTGCTGTCGGTGACGGTACGCGAGCCGCTCGGCGTGGTCGGCGCGATCATTCCGTGGAACGTGCCGATGCTGCTGATGGCGCTGAAGGTCGCGCCAGCGCTGGTGGCCGGCAATTCGGTGGTGGTGAAGTCCGCCGAGGAGGCCCCCCTCGCCGTGCTGCGGATCTGCGAGATCATGAACCGCATCCTGCCGCCCGGCGTGTTCAACATGGTTTCCGGCTTCGGCCCCGAATGCGGCGCGCCGCTCGTCGAGCACAAGCTGGTGCGCAAGGTGACCTTTACCGGATCGGTCGAGACCGGGAAGATCGTCGCCCGCGCCGCGGCCGAGAAGCTGGTCCCGGTGACGCTCGAACTCGGCGGCAAGTCGCCGATGATCGTCTTCGCCGATTGCGACTTCGACAAGACGGTGTCGGGCGCGCTGACCTCGATGCGCTTCACGCGGCAGGGCCAGTCCTGCACCGCGGCGTCGCGCATCTATGTGGAGCGCCCGCTGTTCGACCGCTTCGTCACCGCCATGACGGATGCGGTGAACAAGATGGTCATGGGCGATCCGCTCGACGAGAAGACCGACATCGGCACCATCGTCAGCGAAGGCCAGCTCGAAAAGGTCCGCGGCTTCATCGCGGAAGGCACGGCGACGCCAGGTGCGACGGCCCATGTCTGCTCGGCCATGCCGACCGACCCCGCGCTGAAGAAGGGGCTGTTCATCCAGCCCGTGATCTTCACCGGCCTGACCGGCGAAAGCCGCCTGGTGCGCGAGGAGATCTTCGGACCGGTCACCGTGATCCAGCCCTTCGACACGCCGGAAGCCGTGCTCGCGGAAGCCAATGATTCCGATTACGGCCTCGCCGCCTCGCTGTGGACGAACAACCTGAAGGTCGGGCTGGATCTGGCGCATCGCCTCGAAGCGGGGCTGGTGCAGATCAACCAGAACCTCGTCGTGCAGGCGAACCTCTCCTACGGCGGCGTGAAGTCGAGCGGCCTCGGCAAGGAGGCCTCGCTCGAGGCAATGCTCGAACACTTCACGCACAAGAAGACCATCATGGTGAACATGGCGTAGCGGATCGCCGCGACGCGACGTCGGACGGGAGGGGGTCACCCTCCCGGATGATGGGAGGAGGGCGCTGCCCTTCTCCCCAACTTTCCTGCCGAGTTTTCGTGATGACTGGGCGATTACCGGAGGGGCGCCGCCCCTCTGTTCGCCGGGCACGAAGCCCTTCCCGAACCCGCGCAGCGCGCTTCGGGCACAACAGCGCCTTTCAGCAGCATTCTGCCGGCCACGCACCGTAAGAATTTGAGGTTTGCAAAGGCCTTTCGGCCTTTGCTGGGGTGGCTTGGAGGGGCAAAGCCCCTCCAATTCTACAGCTGGGTCATCATGCCGCCGTCAGGAAGGCCGCCTACTGACGCCCCCCTGGCTCCGGCGCGCAGCGGTGCCCCGCCTTACGCCGCGAGGCGCACCGGCGCGGCGGAGAACGCCGCCGCCCAGCCCGGCGCCGCGCGCAGCAGACGCTCGATAGCGGCTTCCGGCAGCGTCTCGACGTATTCGAGCGCGGTGACGGCGCTGGCATCCCAATGGCGCGCGATCTCGGTCACCGCCTGCACCGACGCATCGGCCGTGCCCGGCAGGCGCAGCGCGCCTTCGGCAGCGAGTTCGCCGGCGCGGCGCGCGGCGAGGATCACGCGGGCCGCCTGCTCAAGGCGAATGCGTGCCGCGAGGCTCCCTTCGGCCAGTTCGGCCAGGGTGCGCGTCAGGGCAGCGGTCTGCAGGCGGGTGGAAACGGTCATGTGTGTGTCCCCTTTCGGACGTCTGCGCGCGGCCTCCCATACCGCGCGACGGCCCTTGAGAGTGGTTTCACGCACCCGCAACAACAAGACCGATGTTTAGAACTCCGGCATGTTGCACATGCATAGTGTCACAAATGCCCATGCCGTAGGCGGTTCTATTCCGGCTCGATTCCAGCGGCGCGGGCCTGCTCGCCCCAGAAGGCGATCTGCTCGCGGATGAAGCTGGCGAATTCCTGCGGCGTGGACGTCGCCTGCTCGATCCCGAATTCGCCAAGACGCCGGATGGTGGCCTCGCGATCCCAGACGCGCCGGATCGCGGCGTTCCAGCCGCCCAGGATCTCCTCCGGCATATGCGCCGGCCCCACCGCGCCCATGAAGGAGAGCAGCTCGAAACCGGGCAGCCCGACCTCGGCGAGCGTCGGCCATTCCGGGAACAGTGGCGTCCGCCGCGCCGAGGTGATGCCGAGCGGACGCAGCTTGCCCTCCGCCAGGAAGGCGCGCGACGAGGCCACATCGGCAAACATCGAGGTCACGCGCCCCGCGATCACGTCCGTCATGGCCGGCGGCGAGGAGCGATAGGGCACGTGGGTCACGTCCACGCCCCCGATCCGGTTCAGCATGGCCGCGCCAACCACCCCCGTGGTGTTGCCAGAGGCGCAGGTGAGCTGCCCGGGCCGGGCCTTCGCCAGGGCGAGGAACTCCTGCATCGTGCGCACCGGCACTTGGTCGTTCACCGCGAAGACGAAGATGTAGGTGCCGAGCCGGCTGATGGCGGTGAAATCGGCCACCGCGTCATAGGTCGGGCGCTTCATCAGCGCCGGCGTCGCGCCATGCGGGCTGTTGGTGGTGATCATCACCGTCTGGCCGTCCGGCGCGGCACGCGCGGTGGCGAGGGCAGCGATGGCGCCATTCGCACCGGGGCGGTTATCGACGACCACCTGGCCGCCCCATTCCTGTTCCAGAAGCCCCGCCAGCGTCCGCGCCACCGTGTCGGTGCCGGACCCGGCCGCGAAGGGAACGATCATGGTGACCGGACGCGACGGCTTCCACCCACTCTGCGACCGCGCCAGGCCCGGCGCGAGGAAAGGGGCAGCCAGCAGGGCTCGCCGCGCGATGGCGAATGTCATGAATCGTCTCCTCACAAGGTCTTGTTGGAGACAGGGTCGCAACCGCATCGAGGCTTGTCCACTGCCGCATCGGGCGGCGATGCAGGTCGGCACCGCAACGACCGTCAGCCTTCCATGCTTGACCCGACGCCGCCGGCCGGTCCATGACGGCGCCAACATGCCGATGCTCGGACCCCGCGCCACGAGGCTGCTCGGCTTGATGCTGCCTCTCGCCGCCCTCGCGGCCCTG